>JAUYPE010000018.1 GCA_030697705.1 bacterium
CCGGCATACCGGATTTTTAATCTTGACGCGCTCACCTACGCGGGAAATCCCGATAATCTTGTAGATATAGAAGCGGCGGAGGCGTCTCTTCCTGCACAAGACCGGCGGTATTTTTTTGTCCATGGCGATGTGTGCGACGGCGTCCGGCTTGATGAGCTATTTTCAAAAAATCAATTTGAGCTGGTTATGCACTTCGCCGCCGAAACACATGTGGATCGTTCGCTCATGAACGCGGCGCACTTTATCCGCACAAACATTGAGGGGACGCGCACCCTTATGGAGGCGGTACAGAAAAACAAGACGCCCCGCTTTGTTCATATCTCCACAGACGAAGTATACGGTTCTCTCGCCGACGGGTGGGCGAATGAAGAGGCGCCGTTCCGTCCTTCCAACCCTTACGCGACCTCCAAGGCGGCAGCGGATTTGTTCGTGCAGTCCTATCGGAAGGCATACGGGATTCCAGCATTGATCGTCCGCGGATCAAATAATTACGGTCCGTACCAATACCCGGAAAAATTGATTCCCATGGCGGTGACGAATCTCATGGAAGGAAAAAAAATTCCCCTTCATGGTACGGGCGAACATGTGCGGAGCTGGCTGCATGTCAATGATTTTAGCGCCGCCATAGACACCATAGCGCATCACGGTGCCGATGGCGCGGTTTATAATGTTGCGGGCGAGGAGCGGTCAAATCTGGAAATACTTCGGCTTATCGGCGGGCACATGGAGAAAAATACGGATGAGCATCGGGTGCATGTCGCGGACCGGCCGGGAGCGGATTTGCGCTATGCGCCGACTGCGGTAAAATTGGAATGCGAGCTCGGGTGGCGGCGCACGCATACGATGGATGAGCATCTCGGCGGCGTGGTGGCGTGGTATCGCGATAACCGGCCATGGTGGGAGAAGATCAAAGGTACGAGCGAGTTTCAGGAGTCCTACCAAAAGCAAGCAGCGGCACAGTGGTATTGAGCGGGATGTTTGCATTACTTACTAATTTTTTTCTTCATCATGATGAGGATTCCCTCCATCGACTACCGTGCACATCCGGCGTACCGTTATGCACCTACGATTCGCGGTCGCTACGAGGCAATGCGCATATTTCTGCCGATGTTTTTTGGGGCGCTCCGGCAGCGTATGCGCGTGCGGCCAAACATTTGTACCGATGGGTGTGAATTGGGGCGGAATGGAGTTGTTGCCTACCGCATAGCTCCCGAAACCATAGCTACGCTACGCGGATATGCGGAGCCCTATATCAGCCAAATCCTCAAAAACAAGGATGAAAAAGGAGTAAGTATTTTTAAAGAGAAGGTTGTGCAGGTTCCAGCGCGCAAGTCCCCGGAGTTTTTTCAGGCAGTTGCCGGTTTGCTGGACGGGCTCGGTATCATCCGCCGCGCGGAGCACTATCGCGGTTATCCATTGCGTCTGACAAACCTCGCTGTGCAGGTGGGAGATCCAGAGGATTCTGACTGGCGCAATCATTTTAAGGATGTCGGTGTCGCCGACCCGCCAACGGCTTACTATCATATTGATGGGAGTCTTGGCCATATGAAGGCGCTCATCTATTTGACCGAGGTTGGCGAGGAGAATGGGCCGTTTTGTTATGTGCCGGGGAGTAACACCGTGCTTGGCGTGTGGGAGCATGCAATTCGCTATGCCAATGATAAGGCGAAGACGGACAGTTGTGACCCCGAGCGCCGCAAAATTTTTGCCGCACTGCCGCGCGCGTTCCAAAAAAAATCGGAATTCGGCAACGATATGCGAGAGGGGTTTAATGCTCTGCTCAAGAATGAGTATAAGATTCTTTCCGCGCGGGACGGCAATCTCTTTTTATTTGACAACAACATCTTGCACCGCGGCGGGATGGTCGCTCAAGGTCGGCGCATTATTCTCCAGATAAATTTCCGGCCGCTCAACGACGGCTATCGCAAGGGTTCCGATTTTCAAATGTAATTACTTATAGGACTTACGCACTCTATCGTTTTTTGCTGTCATTCCCCTGAAAAGGGGAATCCAGATGATGCGGTATGGCTCTGGATTCCCGCTTTTGCGGGAATGACAAGAGAAGAAACATGAGAATATGCTGAAGTGCGTAAGTCCTAACTTAATTACTATTCCTCACCGGTGCGGATAGAGTATTATGTTGTGGGGGTACTCGATGCTGTTTGGTTATGACACGACTGATCCGATATCATGCGGCGGCTCTTCTGCTCTGTCTGCTTGTGGGTGCCGTTTACGCAAGTCATCATTTTTTTATCCCGCGCTTTTTGGACGGATCGCGGGAGGTTTATGAGCCGCTGACGCGCACGGCGTATTTTGATGAGGCGGTTTTTTACGGGCCGCGGGCAAACGCCGCCTATCAAGGACCACTCGCGGTGGGGGATACCGGTGTGGCGGAGTATCGTACCGTGCCGACACCGTTCTCACTGGTGAATCCGGCACTGCTTGGCGTGCTTGGGCGTCTGCTCGGTTCAGTACGCCGTGCGTTTATCGCTTCTGATTTTATATTCCCTGCGGCAATTTTTTTGCTGGTTTATTTAATTTTCTGCAAATTGGCGGTGTCGCGAAGTGTTGCTCTGACAGGAAGCGCGATTTTTTTGTTCGTGCCGAAAATCGGCGTGTCGCTCCCGCCGCTTTCGCTTGCACATCTTGGAGAAATAAGCCATACGCTCTTTCCGTTTCTTCTACGCACCGATGTCCTTCCGTTTACGCAATTTGAGGAGCCAAAAATAACTTTTTTATTTTTTACGCTTGCCTTTTATTGTGTTTATCGCGCACTCAACCGCGAGGAGCCGCTCATGATTGTCGCGGCGGGCGTAACTTTCGGTTTATTATTTTATACATATCTCTACGATTGGGCATTGTTTCTAGTGGCGCTGTCCCTGCTTGCCGTGTGGTTTATCGCGCGTAAAGAATATTCCCGCGCAAAAAAAATAGCCATCGTCATCGGTATCGGCCTGCTCGTTTCGGTGCCGTATTGGATTCATTTGGCGGAGGTGCGGCACGCGGTACAGGCGCGTGACATCCTCGCGCGCGTGGGTGGGGAGTTTTCCCATCGTTTCCGATTTGCGACGGTTTGGAAGAGCTATCTCCGCACCGCCGTACTGGCGGGACTTCTGTTTTCTACCCTGCGCAAAAAACATCTGCTCGCGGCGGCATTTATCTCTTCATTTCTCTTTGCTTATGTTGTCGCAGTAAACGCGCAGGTGGTGATAGGGTTTAATATACAACCCGACCATTGGTACCGGACGCAATTCTTCCCCATTACCGCCGCGCTTGTGATTCTTCTGTTTTTAGCTTGTCAACGATGGCGACACCGGGTGAGCGAATTGGTACGTGTTGGGGCGGCGGCGTGTTTTCTGGGATTTTTTCTTGTCACCGCGCTCATGGGGCAGTATGCCTATAGTGTGGCGCGCGCCCGCGAGTACGCGCTTCCCCTTGCTCGTGCCAAAAGTTATGCGTGGCTGAATGAGTATACGCCACCGGGTTCCGTCGTGGGTTCAATTTCGTTTGAGACGACAAACGATGTGGAACTCCTGACCCATAATCGCGTCTACTTGCCGATGTTCAATACAGCCGTCCCGTCAAAGGAGGTGTGGGAACGGTTTTTATTTCTTGCAAAAATTTACCGTGTGCCGCCCGAACGGCTTGCCGATACTATCCGCAACGGTCCGACAGCATTCTTTCTTTTTATGGAAGAATACGGAAGCCGCGGATTTGATAGCGCGTTTGGGAAGTATGAGCGCAAGGTTCCCGAAAGTATCGCGGCGGAAGAAATTCGTGTCTATAAAGAAATGGCTCGCCATCCGCTTACACTGCCGCCACCGCATCAATTGGATTATCTTTATGTGAGCGATCGCGAGCGCGTGATTGGCGAAGATCCTGCTGGTGTGTTTCCTCATCTCAAAAAAATATACGATCGCGGTGGGATCATCATCTATGAAATCATTCCACCCATTGCGGCGGGGGCGGAAAAGCTCTAGTATTGCCCTATCCTATGCGTATTATCCGCAATAAAAAATCGTTGTTTGTGGATGCGCGGGGGGCGATTACGAATCTCTTGGACGAGGGTGTCGTTATCAAGAGTATCTTGCTGACCTCATCGGTCTCCGGTGCGATTCGAGCAAATCATTACCACAAGAAAGATGCCCATTATGTCTATCTTGTCTCCGGAAAAATGGAGTGGCGTGAACGGTCGGCTGGGGATATGGGTGAGGGGGTCACTGAAATCTTACAGCCGGGCGATATGGTGTTCACGCCGCCGATGACCGAGCATGCGTCGTGCGCGCTTGCACCCTCGGTCTTTCTCGCGTTTGCCACCGAGCCGCGGAGTCGTGAGGAGTACGAAGCGGATACCGTGCGCGTATCGCTTATTGAAGAAAAAGCATAAAAGACCTACTGCACAATAACCTTTCTGCTACGATGATGATTTTTCGGCTGCAAACAACTCATCGTTCGTCAATGAATACCACGTATTCACCTCCTCACGCTTCGTTGTTTTCGCACGAAAAATCATCATCTCGCTACGAAAATTATTGTGCAGTAGGTCTAACGAATTTTTCTTGACCATGATGCGCCGTCTGCTTGCCCATGTCTATCATCTGGGAGTCGTGCATCCCTACTGCACGGTGCGGGCGTGTTTTCCCGTGTGGTATGGGGTGGCGAATAAAGAGGGAAGGATGCTCTTTGAAAAAAATAAGCCGAAACTCAATCCCGTGCAGGAGCGCATCGTTGCGGATCTCAATCACAGCGGCATCGCCGTCTCGTCGCTGGAAGATCTCTTTCCGGGAGATTCACCGTTGGTGATATTGCAGGAAGCGGCACGCCGTTATGAGCGCGACGGGGTAGTCAAAAGCGGCAAACAATTCTTGCAGTTTTTCTGGGATCTGAAGCCGACGCTTGATCTTGAAAATCCCTTTATCAAAATGTCGCTTGACGCACGTGTTCTTGATACCGTTAACTCCTATCTTCATATGTGGGCGAAGTTTTATTTTTTTTCGCTCAACCGGACGGTGCCGATTGCCGCGGGTGCCAAGCCACAGCAATCCCAGCGCTGGCATCGCGATCCGGAAGATAAAAAACTGTGTAAAATATTTTTGTATTTGAATGATGTGGACGCGACAGCGGGGCCGTTTATGTATGTGAAAGGATCGCATTACGGCGGACGATGGCGGCATCTTTTCAGGCAACGGCCGCCGCACGGAAGCCGCGCGCCCTACGGCGAGGTGGAGCGGCGCGTTCCATCCGGTGATATTCTTGCGGCTACGGGTCGTGCGGGGACACTTATTTTTTGCGATACCAGCGGACTTCACAAGGGCGGGTATGCCACTGCCAATGAGCGTATCATGTATACCGGCGTGTTTGCCTCCGCGGCGTCGTACAAGTACACCGCCAATCCCGCGATTGTCTATCCGGACGGCGATAAACAAAAAAACACCCGCGTTGATTTAAGCCCCGCGGCACGGTATGCGCTGGTGCCGTCCCGACAGAGTATGGTTCAGAAAATAGAAAAGCGCATCAAGGCGGGCGGAAAAGACGAGATGATGCCCGCCGAGGGATAATATTTTTTCTATGATTCTTCGCTTCGGACTTATCGGTCTCGGCTATTTCGGTAAAAATTATCTTCGCCTTCTCCAACAGATGGAGGGAGTTGAGCTTGTCGCCGTCGCCAATCACGAACCAGAGGCGTTTGTCGCGCATGCCGCTCTTCTGCCGCCTGCTATCAAACGGTACCAAGATGCCGCAGAACTTATCGCCGATCCGGCAATTGATGCGATTGTTATTGCCACACCCGCATCAACGCATGTGGCGCTTGCGCAACAGGCATTGGAAGCTGGCAAACATGCGCTCATTGAAAAACCGATGGTGCGTTCATCCGTTGAGGCGGAAGAACTGGCGCGTGCGGTGAAAGAGTCGGGCAAAATTCTTATGGTCGGACATCAATATATCTATCACGACTCCATTCGCCATTTAAAAAAAGAGCTAGAATCGGGACGGCTTGGCCGCGTGGCTTTCGTCTTTGCCGAGCATTTTTATTTCGGTCCCGTCCGGAATGATATCCCTCTCTTATGGGAGACGGCGACGCATGAACTCGCCTTACTGGACTATGTTTTTGGATCGCGTGAGATAACAAGCGTAAGCGGCAAAAAGATCTCGGTTGTCGGTGGCGGACAGGATGACTTTATCCATACCGCGATTTCATTTGCCGACGAGATGGTTTTGAATGTGTCCGTCTCGTGGTTTATGCCACAAAAAATTCGGCGCATGGCGTTTATTGGAACGAAAGGGATCGCTCTTTTTGATGACCAGCTTGCCAAACAAAAACTTAAATTCATCATGCAGAAGTACCCCGCGACATGTGAGGGAGATACCGCTTCAACGTGGTTTGGCGCGGCGGAGGAAAAAATAATTATCCCAGATGTCGCCGCTCACGAGCCACTCCGGAATGAAGTTGAGCATTTCATCTCGTGCATCCGCTCCGGTGCCGAGCCCCTCACCGGCATCGCACACGGCATGCGCATTACGCACCTTCTAGAGGAGATTGATAGCCGTCTTGGATAGTGAGTGAGACCATGATAAACTTTCCCCTGTTGTGTCTGTTACGATTTGGCGCGTTATCTCGTTCTATGCTATACTGGCAATGCTATGGAACCCATTAAAAAATCAAAAAACATCTCGCTCATCGTTGGTCTGGCAATTCCCGTCCTCATGATCGTGGCGGTTGCGGGGAGTATCTATATCCCGCAGTTTTTTGCGCCCAAACCGCAGTATGACTTTTTGTATACAAATGACTATTATGGGGGACCTTATGGTGCCCAGCTCTATGAGGTGCGGAATGGAAGGGTTGTCAAAAATCCTCCGGTACTACCATTACAGGATTCTAGTGCGCCACCTTATGTCGCCAAGCCCGTTCCGGCTCCCGAGCCGCAGTTGTTTCGCTATGATGTAAAGAACGATATGAGCAAGGAAGTAGCGTTTGAAGAGGCGCAGAACTTTTCGCTCACTACCGATCAAAAATCACCGGATGGTTTTGAGTTTCGCGATGGCTCGCGCGACGGCGACTTTTTTCCCTTTGGCAGAGGGTATGATTATAATGTGAAATATCTCATTGGACACGGCATAAGCCGAAAGCTCAATATCTCCGTCAATCAATATCAGTATAATCCCGTTCGCTTTCTTGGGTGGATTAAGAACTAAGGCCCACTCATAACAATGGAAAAACAAGAACTCTTGCAGGAAATTCGTGCCGCCGCGGCGGATAAAAAAATATTACGCGACGAGATGATCGCGGCGTATGACGCGGGTGTGGGAGTGCCGACGGCACACCCTTCACTGCTCAAGCGGATGAACATTGCCGATGTTTTGTATTTCATCGGCGGGGCGATCGTATTTATCGGTATTGCTATACTCGTCGGTCAGCATTGGGACGAACTTGACATGCCAACGCGTATTCTCGCAACGCTGGGTTCGGGCATAGCGGCGTATATCGTTGGTGTGCTTCTCTCGCGCGACGAGCGGTTTGGTGTGGTGGGGACGGCGTTTTTCTTTCTTTCCGCATTGATCATGCCTGTCGGGCTTTCTGTGGTATTTGATGCGGCGGGCCTTGAAGTAGGGAGTGCGGGTATGCAGAGTGTTATTGCCGGTATCCTCCTCGTTGCATATCTTGCTTCATTTTTTGTTTTTCCCAGGACGCTTTTTATTGTTTTCAGCATCCTTTTCGGCACATGGCTTTTTTTCAGTTTTACAAGCTTTCTCATTCTCAATAATCCTCATCTTGCCACGGCTGAATTTTTTGAGTATCGGGTGCTCGCCGTCGGGCTCGCCTATGTGTTTCTAGGATATGCGCTGCGTGAAGCGGTTGCGACGACCGGTGAATCTCATGAAGAATACAGTGCGCTGGCGAGCTGGTTGTATGCGGGGGGTGTTGCGCTTTTTTTGGGTGCGGCGTTGGCGCTGGGCGGATGGTCGCCGAATCAGAATGCTTTTTGGGAAGTTATCTTTCCCGGATTGGTATTTGGCGTTATCTTTTTGAGCATCTATCTGCACGCCCGCTCGTTTCTCGCATTCGGTTCCGTGTACTTAATGGCGTATATTTTAAAAATTACGGCCGAGTATTTCAGTGATACGCTCGGCTGGCCGCTCGCGCTTGTTCTCGCGGGATTGTGCCTTATCGCGATCGGTTACGGAGCGTTCCGTTTGAATCAAAACTATCTTGTGAAAGGGGTGGGGGAGGTACGTCCATAATCCTAATATTATGTACGCGAAGCTCTCGATTATTATTCCCGCATACAACGAGGAAAAGCGTCTGCCCCTCACACTGGCGCGGCTTTTTGCTGTTATGGGTGAGCACTATAAAGGCCATTATGAGGTGATCATTGCGGATGACGGCAGTACCGACGAAACCGCGCGAGAAGCGGAGAAGGAGGCCGCCCGGCACTCCGAGCTTCGCTTGGTATCGTTTGCAAAGAATCGGGGACGCGGTGCAGTGGTGCGCGACAGTGTGCTCAAAGAGGTGTCGGGGGATTTTATTTTGCAGATGGACGCGGACGGCAGTACGGAGATGGAAGCGATTCCGCGCTTTGTTTCGTATCTTACGGAACACGCGGAGGTTGATATACTCACCGGGAGCCGGACGATTGCGGGAGCAAAGATTCTTACGCCCCAGCCGTTTCTGCGTGTCGCGCTGGGGAATTGTTTTCTTGGTGCCGCAAAAATCATGTTCGGCTGGCCGATGGTTGATCGGATTAATGGATTCAAAATGTTCCGTCGCGCCGCCGCATTAGATAGTTATGCCCATCAATTCAGCGACCATTACATTGCGGAGGCGGAGATTGTTTTTGTCGCCGAGCGGCGCGGCTGGCGGGTGTGGGAACTGCCGATTCTGTGGACGGATTACCGCGACTCGCGCATAAAACCTCTTCGCGATTCATGGCGTTCGGCGGCGGGCATGGTGCGGATTCTTATCAATAATCGGCGGGGGCTTTATTCGCAGAATCTGCCCAACCATCATGCACCGGCACATTAATAGAAAAAAACAGTCACCTATTCTCTCTATTCCAAAAAGCGAAATTGATGCTGCGTTGGCGCAAAGCCCCGCCGAGGGCAAGCGGATGCTGGAGCCGATTCGCACGCTGACGACCGCGGCGGGCATGCCACTTAATATTCTTGAGGACTCGCATACGAATAATCTCGCCGAAGTTCACAGAACGATAAGCGATCTGTGGTTGTGCTTGGAAGGGGAAGCGACTTTTATCCACGGCGGTGCATTAGTGGAGCCGCGGGTAAAAGAAAAAAACGGCGTACGCAATGAAAACGAACTTCTCGCCGCATCAATTCATGGCGGTACCGAAACCATCATGCATCCGGGCGACTGGCTGTGGATTCCCGCGGGTACGCCCCATCAGCATCAAGCGATCGGTACCGCTCGTCTTGCTATTATAAAAATACCCGCATGAAAAAAAGAGCGCCGCATCCGGCTCTTCGTCTGCTCAAAAAAATACCAAGAGGAAAGGTGGTGACATATAAAGAAATAGCGCGCGCGTGTAAAACTTTCCCGCGGGTGGTCGGCAGAATTATGGCGGGCAACGCCGATCCAGTCGACTATCCCTGCTACAAAGTCGTCGCCTCAAATGGTGCGCTTACCGGCTACAGCGCGCCGGGTGGATTAATAACAAAACGCCAACTTCTTGCCAGCGATGGCGTGCAGTTTTTGGGCGGGCGCGTTCATCCCGCATGCTTTCACCGCTTTAGCCGGATGGAGATTTCAGAAGCGCAAGAATAGCGCTTCACCTCGCCTCTTGGCAGACCTTCCGTACAGGCGGTCTTGCTTTCTTGTCGTGCGTGTAGTACTCTATTTCAAGCTGTCGGACGGGATTTAAGTTATGTCCTTTGATATAAACGGTTGAGGAGGCGTGTGATGGTGCTACCTTTCAGTTATTTCGGCAATGCGATACTTGATGCGCCATACGGCGCAAAAACAACACCCCATGATGGATGGTTTATCGGTTCTTTTTTCCCACGCGACGACCCGCGGTATGACCCTCGCGTGAGCTTGCGTTTCTCATTGCTTCCGCGCGGTGCTGGTCGGGAGGATATGACGCGCGAGTTGGACACGAGTGTCATGTGGTATGTTATTTTTTCAGGTGTGCTGGAAAATGTCTTCCAATTTTCCGGTCGTGATGAAGAGCGCGTCGTGCTCTACCAGCCCATGGACTGTGCATTGATTCAGCCCGGCCACTGTCACCGCTGGATGGTGAGGGAGGAGTGCTTGGTTTTTATGGTGCGTTGGGAAACGAGTGAGCCAAAAGACCAACTCATTTGGACGGGCAATGTGGATACTATTGCTCGCGACGGGGTGAGTTCTCTTATGGTCGGCAAGAGTGTTTTTCCGTCAAGGCATCCTTCTTGTACGGATGCTATCCAGATCAATGCGGAAAAGTTCAGGAAAGGCGCAGAGTTTTCCCTGGCGGCGAATGAAGGGCAGAGCCGGAAAGTTGTTTTACTGGTGTCCGGTGGTGTGGAGGTAATACTATCCGCAACGGAGGGGCGGTGTATCTATGTTCTGTCGCGCGAAGCGGATTATCATCTACTTTCGGATGTGGGAACGGCGCGTACGGTGAAGGTGTTAGAGGACGCCTGCTTTATTACGGTAGCGTGGTAAAAAAGTCGGTAAGAATACATCTGCCGCATCTCGTTCTCGGTGTTGAACGAAGATGTGGTTTTTTTATTGTCCGATATTCCGGGTGGCAAAGAAACTAAAGTGGATAGAGAATAGTTTTACCCGTTATTGATTACCGTCGGATAATGCTCATCATGTATGAACGAAAAAAAGATAGAGATTTTTAAGCCGGAGGCGTGGGAGCGGGATTGGGGTCAGGAGATTCTCCTGGGGCACTCAAAAGGTAAGTACACACTCAAGATGCTGGTAAGGAAAGCTGGTGCCAAGGGGGGGCTTCAATATCACCGGGTAAAAGACGAGATTGGTTATCTTTTCTCCGGAGAAATTTTACTTCGCTATGATAAGGGCGACGGAAAACTCACCGAAGTCAAAATGACGCCGGGTCAGAGCGTGCATATTCCGGCGGGATGCGTGCATCAGGAGGAGGCGATTACGGACTCTATTATGTTTGAGGCATCCAATCCGGTTTTTGACGACCGCGTGCGGATGGAGGAGAAGTATGGCTTGAAAATTGAAGGAGGAGGGCTTCCCACGACGACGGAGCCGAGAATTGAATAGCGAAGCGAGGATGACATCAGAGAGAGGAGGATAAATGGTAGGCATAAAAATAGCAGGCACGCCGATACTCGTCATTCGCCGGTTGGAGGAGCTTGGCGAGGCGCTGACGATTTCTCCCGTTGTGATTTACGATCCGCCGAGAGCGAGAACGAGGCGGAGAAGCTCGTTGCTCCCTGCGGTCATTGTAAAACCGTCGCGTCGGCTTGCTCCTTTGGTCTCTTTTGTTTATACGGCGGATGCGGTGTGGAGCACGGTTCTTGCGGCGACGGAAGGATGGATAGGGATGCACCGGTTCGAATCCGCCCACTGTTTCTGTATGTGGGGAGACGCCGATGCCGCCGTTCGCGCGCTGCAAGAGATGTTTCCGGAACTTTGCCAGCAGGTTGATGTCATTATGCTTTGAAATAATATCGACTGTTTTAGGCGGCTGGCATGCAAAAAAATGCGGAGGAGACGAGTTCGTCCCTCCGCGTTGCTGTTTTAGAGGAGTATTATATCGGATTGTAATCAATCAGAGTTCAAGTTTTTGAAGTTCTGCTGTGACTACGTAGACTGCAATTGCAGTGCCTGCCCATAGTACGGGTGGAAAAAAAGTTGATCTACAATCTTCAACAAACCGTATGATAAACAGATTGCCGCAAATTGCGTATACCGACCAGAAGAACGCGCCGAGGATCAGATTTGTCCAAAAGCTCTCCTTGTTGGTAGTGCTCAAGGTCTGAACAATGCTGTTATAGGCAAACAATCCGGCGATTATGACACCAAAGATGGTGCCCGAAATCGCGTATCCACAGACGTGATAGATGTGCTGGCAGAAGATGAATGATCCTGCGGCATACGGGACGGCAATACTAGCCGTGATTGCAAATCTTCGTGAGTGGGTCATGGCAGTTCCTTTCGTGAGATTGTGGTAAGAACGAGATGACAATTGTAGCATATATGATTGTATGCGTCAAGTATTCCGGCTTATAAAAATAAGGTATGCTCGTGATATGGAAAACAAGGGATTGCGAACATTTTATGATAAGGTCTATACCAAAGGCGAGTGGAAGCACTACACCTCGCTTATGTTTTCGGGTGACAAGGTGCCGCTGGCGAAGGATGCGGTGTTGAAGCTCGTCTCATGGAAAGGTAAAGAGGTGTTAGACGCCGGATGTGGGACGGGAGAGATGCCGTACCTTATAGCTCAAAAAGGAGCGAAACGCGTGGTGGGGATTGATTATGCCTCTTCCGCCATTAAAGAAGCGGAGAAGAATTATCATCTGCCGAACTTATCGTTCCTCTGCGCCGATCTGCAAAAAGTTAAGGGTACCTTTGACATTATCGTTTCATTAGGAACGATTGAGCATATTGACGATCCGCTTACAGCGTTGCGGCGGCTGAAAAAACTTCTCAAGCCGGGCGGTTCGCTTGTTGTTACCTGTCCTAACTGGACGAATCCGCGCGGATATGTTTTGATGGCGTTACGCATTTTATTTGACGCAAAAATCACGCTCGCCGATTTGCATTATCTTACACCGGTTGAGATGGAGGCGTGGGCGAAAAAATTGGGTATGTCGCTACAATGGAAAACGGTTGAGCAGGAGTGGGGGCACGGCGAGAAGATGATTCGCGATCTGGCGCGCCGTCTACCCAATGTGGTGCGAGATTCTAAGTTGCTGACGGACGTACGGCGCGTTAAGGAATTCGTAAAATGGCTGGAGAAGCACGCGCTTCCCTTTGAGCGGGAAACGCGCCACGGGGGCGCGGTGGGGGTGTATCATTTCCGACTGCAGTAGTTTTGCCTTTTGTTTGTGCTTATGGTATGATACTAGCGTTGATCATGTTCTTTTCCATAGAGTGATTGTTTTTTCTGAAAAAAGGGAGGCGGTATGAGTGCTGATGCCGAGAGTGTCTTCCGGGAAAATCTATCCCTATTTCTTAAAATGGCGGAGGGATACGGTGCTTTATCCCGTGAATATGAAGCGTTGGAGGATGCATTCTTAGCGTGGCGCGAGCGGTATCTAAGTATCTCCGCAAAAGTAAATGATTTTAGTTTTCGATTCCATGAAGGGGTTATGTCGTTCATCGCGCGGAAAGTGGAAAGGGAGGGATACGCCCTTGATGAATATTTAGACGAACCGGGCGATACGGCGTTTGTTGAGTTAGCGAAGGAGGCGAGGGACGATTTTCTACGGGTGCCTGATAATAACCATGAGTTTAAGGTCATGAGCTTGGATCTATCCGCGATGCTTGATGAGACCATCCGCCCAGTTTTAGAGCGTTGTCCCGCTGGTACTCAAGCGATCTCGAGAATCTATTCCGTTGATCTTGCGGCAAATCGTTTCCTAATTCCAGAAATTGAAACACAAGAATCAAATGATTCTTTTGGTTTTTTTATAACAGCCCTCCTTCAGCGAGAGAATGCAGGCGATGTTACGGAGCATCATGGTTAATCGTACCCCGCCGCAGTAAGTTGTACCGCTCCGAGCCATGATGGTTCGGAGCGTTTTTTGAAACCGTAAGTTTATTCCACTTGTTCTATCCTTCATGAAGGTGCTGATTCTGGCAGGTGGATTCGGAACACGGCTGGCGAATATTGCTGGGAGCCGTCCTAAGCCCTTGGTTGAGGTGGCGGGGCGGTCTATTTTGGAGCGGCAAATTTCTCTGCTCCGTGAACATGGTTTTGGCGATATCCGTTTGAGTTTGCACCACAAGGCGGATCAGATTATCTCCTTCTGTGATGCGCGCTGGCCGGGAAGTATTGAGTATATCGTGGAGCCGGAACCGCTGGGAACGGGCGGAGGAATCAAGTACGCGAGCCGCGATTGGTGCGAGTCGTTTATGGTTTTGAACGGTGATATTTTGAGCGATCTTGATGTGGCGATGTTTGCGGCATCGCATCCCAATGCGATCGGATGCGCGTATCAGGAAGATGCGCGCGGTTTCGGACTGGTGGACATTGGGGAGGGAGTAGTGCGCGCATTTCACGAGAAGCCGACGGAGCCGGTCTCAGGCTATATCAATGCGGGTTATTATTTGCTGACCCCCGAAGCGATACACAGTGTCGCCGCGGATCGGTTTATGATTGAGACCGAAGTTTTCCCCCGCCTCGCGGCAGCAGGCAAGCTTTCCGCATTTGTCCATACTGGCTACTGGATTGACGTGGGTACGGAAGACCGTTTCTGGAAGGCGAACCGCGATCATGAAAAGGTTATATAACAGGAACTTTGTACGCTCTCGCGGAAGAGTAGGGACACTCACCTTTCTATGCCTATCATACGAACAATGAAAGACAATATATTTCGCACCTTTTGCCGTGCCCGGAATTTCCATCCGGTCTGGTATCATGTGCTCAACCGCGAGGCGAAAAAAAAATGGCGCGCGCATCAGTCCGATACCCCCGGTGTACCTATCCAAGAGCTCATCTCATCACTTCACCGCGATGGTGTTGCCGTTACCGATGTAGCAACTCTTTTTTCCGAAGAGCTGTTTGATGCAGCGCGGCGGTTTGCCACGGAATCTTTGGCGCGTCCGGAAATACAGGAGGAGATAAAACGGCATGAGCGCATGATCATTGAGCGTGTCAAGAGTGGGGGACAGCGCAAGGGGGCAAAAAAATATCTCAAGGATTTTATCGTTGAACCGTACGGGTCAACGACCGATGAAAGAATACCTGATATCAAAAATCCCTTTATCCGGATGAATCTTGACGAGCGTGTTATTCGTATCGCTGGTTCGTATATGGGGATTGCGCCCAAGTTGCGGGGGTTTTCCCTCCGTCAGACGCTTCCGGTTCCTGCGGGTGCCGCGGAATATTTTTCTCAACGCTGGCACCGCGATCCGGAAGACAGAAAGATGCTCAAAATGTTTATTTATATGACGGATGTCTTGGACGAGCAGTCAGGTCCTTTTATTTATATTAAGGGATCCCAACCCGGCGGGGTGCGCGGGAATCTGTTTCCCCAGCATCCACCAGCCGCAACATACCCGGAAGCGGGAGCGGTGGAGAAGGTAGTTCCACGGGAGTTGATGAAGGTGTGTCTGGGGCGCGCTGGCACCGTTGTTTTTGCTGATACCAGTGGGTTGCATAAGGGGGGATACACGATCTCTGCGCCGCGTCTTATGTATACGGGAACATTTTATTCCCTTGCCTCGCTTACGCGTCATCATCTTGCCGTGCGGGACGACGTATCTGCCTTGTCCCCACTTGCGCGCTATGCGCTGGAATAGCGAAGAGCGCGGTGGAAGAGGCGCGGCGGGAACCGCACCGGACGATGAAAACAATTCTCATAAAATTTGACAACAGTTTTTTTGTGCGCAATTTTTTGCGTACTGATGCTTTTCGGATGCTTGCCGAGGTGGAGGATACGAGAATTGTCTTTCTTGCCCCTGCGGAAAAAATAACCCACTATCGCCGTGAATTTTCATCCCCGCGCGTTTTTTTTGAAACGCTTCCCGAAACCAAACATTTCTTGAGTGAGCGTTTTTTTAAATTTATTGAGACGGCGAGCATTCATTCCCATACGGTCTCCATGATGCATCGTACCGAATACGCGCGGACCGCGGGGCAGAAGCTCTGGATCCGGCGCGCGGTGTTGTATGCTATTCGCCGCGGTCTGTGGCGATTGGGACGGTACCGGCTCTGGCGCGCATGCATTCGCAGGGTATATTTTTTGTTGCCGAGCCGTACATTCAGTTGTTTTTTTGATGCGTACCAGCCGGATCTCGTCTTTTCTCCTTCTATGGCGTATACGGACGGTCGTATGCTGAAAGAAGCGCGGCATCGCGGGGTTAAGACTATCGGTATGGTCTTAAGCTGGGACAATCTCTACAGCAAAACGATGCTTCGCGTGTTTTCCGATATACTGGTGGTGCATACCGACGAGGTCAGGGATCAGGCGGTGAAATTAGGGGACTATCCCCGCGAGCGTGTTGTCGTTTCCGGTATTCCTCAATACGACTGTTATTTCAGGAGAACCGATATCATACCGCGCGAGCAATTTATCCAGTCAATCGGTGGTGACCCCCGCAAAAAACTTATCGTCTATGCGGTTTCCGGAAAAGCGGGATTACACATTGATTATGCTATCGTAAAACTTCTGCAAGAAGCTATTCGGCGTGGAGAGATTAAAACGCCCGCCCAACTCCTCTTGCGCGCCCATCCGCGGTATGATTTCTCGCCAGTAAAAATAAAGCAGATGCGAGAGGAGTATGGTTGTCTGGTACAGCCAGCGATGGGACATGTGGGAGAAAGCAGGGATAATTGGGAGTTTGATGCGGAGGCGGTCTCGTTTCTTGCCAATACACTCGCGCATGCGGATGTCGTGGTCGCCCTGTACACGACATTTTTTATTGAAGCGGCGCTCTTCAACAAGCCGCTGATCGCCGTCGGTTTTGATGCCGAGGAGATGGATTATTGGAATTCCGCCCGCCATTTTTTTGAGTGGGATCATCTGCGCGAGCTTGACAGATTGGGGGGTATTTGGCGCGTTGAGAGCCGTGAAGAATTGATCCGCGCGGTTAACACAGGTCTTGAAAATCCAAAGCATCTTGAAGAAGGGCGGCGGCGGATCACTCTCCACCAAAGCCAGTTTACCGACGGGAAGTCGGGCGAGCGTCTCGGTCGCATCATTCTCGCGGTGCTTTCTTCCTCATAAGGCAGGATGAAACCCTTGCCCTGCCGCGTTCGTTGAAAAAGTGCGAGTATATGGTCAGTTTATCAAGATACTACGAATATGTTTTCTCGTATCACGACCAGTGTATCCATGCGCAGTGCGCACCTCTTTTTTTGGGTTCGCTCAAGAAAACCCGTGTGGTTATATGCGGTGAACGGAAAAAGCAGGCGCGCAAAGAAAAAAAACCCGACTGCGCTCTCCGTCGTGCAACAGCGCATCGTGACGGATCTTGGGCGCGACGGCATTGCCGTAGCGCATCTGGACGAATTTTTCCCCGCACGCGGGCTTCTGGAAAATTTTCAACAATACGTCGCGGATGGCAGGGCGCGCGCGGAGACACGAACGCATAAATCGTTTCTTAAAAATCTGTGGGATGCGGTGCCGCTTGTTGACTTCGGGAATCCCTTTTTCGTGCTGGCACTGGACGATGCTATTCTTGCGACCGTCAACGAGTATATGGGACTGTGGTCGTATTTTTTTTATCTGACGCTCAATGTGACCACACCCGTGTTGGAGGGGAGCGAGGCGGTTCAGTCCCAGCGGTGGCATGGAGATCCGGAGGATAGAAAGATGTGCAAGGTGTTTTTGTATCTGACGGATGTGGATGAGGGATCGGGACCCTTTACGTATGTGCGGGGAAGCCAGTCCGGCGGGCGCTGGCGGCATCTGTTTCGGGAGCAGTCGCCGCGCGGTATCATGCCGCCGGAGCGTCCTATTAAGGAGATCGTGCCTTCCACCGATATTATGACCTGCACAGGTAAGGCGGGAACCATTATCTTTTGCGATACGAGTGGTTATCATAGGGGAGGATATGCCACGAAAAAAGAACGGATTATGCTCACGATGGGATACTGCTCGGGCGCAAGTCCCTATCCCATGCGCGTTCGTTTCTCCGAACTTTTGCGGGAGCAGAGAGAATACCGGGCATTAAGTCCTGCGGCGCGCCATGCCCTTACCTTTGCGCCCGGACATACCACTTCTTATTTTTTTAGAAAAATAAAGCCCCGCTTCAAATACGGTGCCTAGAGACGAGAGCATGCTCATCCGACAAAAACTATCTCGCGCATATTACGCATGACGCTTACCAAAAAAGAACTCAAAAAAGAATTCTTCCGCCGCGTGCCCAAAGCCCGCCCGTGGAGCCCCGTCCACCAGTCGTGGTTTGAATTCATGTACGCCGCGCATCTTCTAGCAAAACCCGGGACGCGTCTGCTCAATATCTACGCATCATGGGATTTTTCGGGCAACCGCGAAGAGGTATATCGCGAAAAGTTTTTTTCCGCGTGCGACTATGAATCGCTTGATTTTGGGGAAGATAAATTCATCTATCCCGCGAAAAAAGAGGGTGATGGTCGGCATGTGATTCCTTTTCCGGACAAGCACTTTGATGTGATCGTGACGACGAAGTATATTATGGAGCATATTTCCGAGCCGGAGCGAGTGGTGCAGGAGTTGTACCGTGTGCTTAAACCGGGCGGAGAGGTGTTTGTCGTCGCCGCGCATGTGCGGCGCCAGCACCAGAAACCATACGACTTCTTTCGCTTTACGGAGTTCGGATTGGAGCACCTTTTTAAAAAAGCGGGATTCAGGGAGTTGGCAATTACGGCGAGCAACGGATGGGCGGTTACCCTGACCTCGTATGCGTATTTTTTTGAACGGAGCATTCCCATGCCGCGTTTTTTGGAGCGTTTTTTTGATGGGGTATATTATTATCTTGTTGAACCAATCGGTTTTTTTCTTGACCAGTTTGATAACGGGTATGGTCGCGATTTGTCGCTTTACTATCTCATACGGGCAAAACGATAAACATTACTCCCTCACATCATCATGGCGCATCACTTGGAAAATATATTCGTCTCGCGCGGACACTCCCTCAAGGAGGTGCTTGCGATCATGGCGGTGAATAAAAAAGATTCGAGCATTCCGCCCGGTATCGCGCTGGTGGTTGAGAATGATAAAAAACTGTGTGGCATTATCACGAACGGCGATATCCGGCGGGCGTTTGCGGCGGGTATGGCGGTGACGGATCCGGTGTCGCGGGTGATGAATCCGGCGCCGTCGGTCATCGTTCGTCCGGACGGGGGCGAGATTCTGCCGCGCGTTATTGCGGAAATAAAATCAGGCCGCTGGCCCAAAGATCGGCTGGAAAAAATCATTATCACCGATCCCAAGGGTCATGTGCTGGATCTGGTGTCTTTTTATGATCTTGTCCAAAAAAGCGATACGCGCTTCAAGCATATCGGTGTGGTGGGACTCGGGTATGTCGGGCTGACGCTCGGGATCACGCTTGCTGATCTCGGTTTTATGGTGAAGGGATATGAGATTAATAAAGAGGTCGCCGAGGCGATTCGGTGCGGCAAGCCGCATTTTTATGAGGCGGGACTGGATCGGCTTCTGTCCGACCATTTGGGGAAAAATTTTGTCGTGGCGTCAGATTTTTCCAAAGAAAACAATTGCGATGTTTATTTTATCGCCGTGGGCACGCCGTTGGACGGCAATCATATTCCCAACCTCGGACACCTTGAGGCGGCGGCGCGCCGTGTCGGTGCCGTTCTGAAATATGGCGATGCGGTGGTGCTCCGCTCAACCGTGCCGCTCGGTACGACGCGCGAAGTCGTTCTCCCCATTTTGGAAAAAGAATCGGGTTTGACGGCGGGGGAGGGATTCTTGCTTGCTTTCGCTCCGGAGCGGACGATTGAGGGCCGCGCGCTGGAGGAGCTCCGCGTACTACCCCAGGTTATCGGGGGAATTAATCACGCCTCCAGCGATCTGGTCGCCAGCATTTTTAATGTACTGTCGCACTCCACGGTTATCGTCGAGTCGCTTGAGGCGGCCGAGATGGTGAAGCTGGTGAACAATACCTATCGCGATGTTTCTTTCGGTTTTGCCAATGAGGTTTCGCTCGTGGCGCATGCGTGGGGTATTGATGCCAAGGAGGTTATTGATGCCGCAAATTACGGCTATGAGCGAAGCCGTGTGCCGAGTCCCAGTCCCGGCGTGGGCGGGTATTGTCTTGAGAAGGATCCTTATATTTTTATAGAAAGCGCGCGAAAACGCGGGTATGCCCTCCGCATGCCGGCCGATGCACGCGCAGTGAGCACTTTAATGGTAGAACGGGTTGCCATAACCATTGCTGATTTTTTGCAGGATAATAAAAAAGGTGCGAATGCCAAAATCGCTATCCTCGGTTTCGCATTTAAAGGTCGGCCGGTTACCTCCGACGTACGCGGCTCTACGACGCTCGGCGTGCTGGAGCATATCCGCGCGGCGGGTTTTAAAAACATCAATGGTTTTGATCCGGCGGTGCGACCCGAAGATATCAAGGCGACCGGTGTGAAGCTCGCGCATTCCGCGACCGATGCCTTCCGCAATGCGGATGTGGTGCTCGTCATGACGGACCACCCTGATTTTCAAGCACTGCCCGTGCGCGATCTGCTCGCCACAACCAAAAAACCATCATTGCTTTTTGATACATGGTCGCTCTACCATCCCGATGAGGTAAAGAAAGTAAAGGGAGTGGTGTACCGGCGACTGTAAGTAACATGTATAATCATCTCACCATTCTCGCTCTCATTCCCGCGCGCGGCGGGTCAAAGGGAATACCGAAAAAAAATATCAAACCGCTTGCGGGGCGGCCGCTCATCGCGCACAGTATTGTGGTGGCATTGGCATCGCGCGTGATTGACCGCACCATTGTCTCCACCGACAGCGAGGAGATTGTCGCGGTGGCGCGCGAGTGGGGCGCGGAGGTGCCTTTTATTCGACCGGCGGAGCTTGCCGAGGATCTCACGCCCGACATGCCGGTGTTTGAGCATTGTCTCTGGTGGCTCAAAGAAAACGAAGGATACGAACCTGATGTAATCGTGCATCTCCGCCCCACGGGGCCGTTACGCACCGCGGAGGAGATCGATGAGGCGATTGAGTTGCTTGCCGCGTGTCCCGATGCAGACAGTATCCGTTCGGTGGAGCCGCCGCCGAAATCCCCCTATAAAATGTGGATGCCGGACGGGAAGTATATCAGGCCGTTTACCGAGATCGCGGGGCTTAAAGATGCCCACACGATGCCGCGCCAAATACTCCCTAAAGTATATCAGACGACGGCGGATATCGGCGTTCTGCGCCGCACGACGGTAACGGAAAAAAAGTCCGTCATCGGCGACCGCGTTTTGCCCTATGTTTTGCGCCGTCCGACGGTTGACATTGATACGCCTTTTGACTTTGTCGTCGCCGAGCTCCTTCTTGCACAAGAACATTCTTAAAACTTAATGAGCTTTTTTCATGGGTAGGGAAAAATTTATTTTGGTGCAGAGCGGTACGAATCAGATTGATCTGCTGCTCGCCAAAGGCAAGCTTGAGGAGGCGAATATTTCCGTGCGCGTAGCGTCCGACGCGGTGCAGTGGAAAATTCATGTCGCCGCCGCTGATGTGCTGGAGGCGAAGCGCTTGATGAAGAAAACATGAGAACGCCTATACTCGTTACCAACTTCGCCTACGGGACGGGGCCGTATTTGCGGACGACCGATTTAGCAGTTGCGTTGAATAACGAGCTTGAAAAATCCGGACGCGAGCGGTGCCGTATTCTTGTGCCGTGGGTGTATGGCGACCGCCAAAAAACCGTGATGCTTGAGGAATTTGCCGCGCATAACGAAAAATATCCGAATGAGATTTTACTTGATTCTGCATTAGGCGGACTTCTGCACAGTATTTTTTATACCGGTACGCGAAGCTATGAAGACGCGCTCTGGCAGTGGGTCGCTACCTATCGTGATGTCTCGCAGGCGGCTCATGATTATCTTTCCGGTACACTCAAGGTCGAGACGCTTCATGGAGAGCGGATAAAGCTTAGCGGTAAAGATATTATTGCCGAACTTTCGCGTTCGCCGCGCATTCGCTATGATATCGCTCCCTCGTACTTCACTTCATTCGCCTATGTCGGGGAGATTCTTGAACGGGCGCAGGAAGAAGAAGGGATCGCAGTTGATCGCGCATTATTACAAAAAGGCGCAGAGGCGGCACATTGGGTGGAGAGTAATCATCGCTTTCACTGCATCGCCTGGCCGGCGACATTTGCGTATCTGGGAGATGAACGACATCAGCGTTATCCCACTGAAATTATCGTCCCGCCCATCGCTCCACCGCCGATTGCCAATGATGAGGAACTTGAGCCGGGGATTTTTGTGACGATTACCGGCATTCCCGGGCTTGAGCGGCTGTACGCCGATGCCGCGCGACTGGGACTGAAACTTTACAGTAACAACACTGACGTGGTGTCCGGGAGCGTCCATCTGTCTCCACATGTCATTCCGAACAAAAACATCTCATTCCAATTTGCCCGCGCGGGGTGGAGTTCCATTTGGTTGTCAATGATCAGCGGGACGCCGTTGGTTGTACCCGACTTTGACCTACACGATGACCCGGAGATATTTTTCAATAACCGCTCGGTTGAAAAACTGGGACTCGGCATGATCTACCGCGGCGAGTCGCTTGAGGAGATTCTTAAACGTTCCGACGATCTCAAAAAATCCATGGCGCGCATGAAGGACGAAGTGCTCCACCGCTTCGGCACATTTGACGGCAATCGCGCCTGCGCTGAATTGTTTGCGAAAGATTTTTAAGAAATTAAAAACGATGGCGCATGCCATCGTTTTTAATTTCTTGTCTTCAATTTCCTGCCATTCTGCTACTGTACTGCTTTTGCGGCGTTGACGCGTCCCCAGCCGTAGGTCGTGTCTTTGCCAAACGCGCCGAGGTCTTTGGCGGTGCTAAAAAGCTTGGTCTGAATTTGCGCGGTTGTCAGAGAGCTGTGAGCGGACTTCATAAGTGCGATGACGCCACTGACCATGGGCGTTGCCATACTTGTGCCGTTCCATGATGCGTAGCCGCTTCCCAGAACGGTTGAGTAAATACCGACACCGGGTGCGGTAATGTCGAGCGTCTTGCCCCTGCCGGAAAAACTGGCAATCTTGTCTCTACTGTCAACTGCGCCGACAGTTGTGGAGTAGCTGATACATCCCGGGAGAGAAACGCCCGCTCCGCCGCTGTTGCCTGCCGCGACCACGACCGTGATATTATGCTGGGTTGCATATTTGACGGCGTTGGTAAGATCGGGCAGGACGCCGTCGCACGATCCTTTGTAGGTATACGGTGCGGCGGTGCCTAAGCTCAAACTGATCGCATCCGCGCCGAAGTCGTCCACTGTGTCGTAGACGCCGTCTTGACCATTAACCGCCCAGTAAATTGCGGCGACGACATCGCTGAAGTAGCCACTGCCGTTCAGATCCAGTACCTTTCCCGCGATAACGCTGGCGCTCGGCGCTACGCCTTTCGCATTCGGATCAATGCCGTCGGCGGTGATGATGCCGGCGACATGACTGCCGTGGCCGTTGTCGTCCGCCGGATCCGCGTCGTTATTGACGAAATCTTTTCCGCCAAGATAGCTAGAGATCAGCTCCGGGTGAGCGTAATTATAGCCAGTATCCAAAACGACGATCTTTCTTCCGACACCCGTATTGCCGGATGCTTGCACAACGGACGCACCGATTTGCTGGTTGGCGCTGGCGCTCGCTGTGCCAATACGGAGACGACCTGCGGTTGCGCGAACCTCCCCTTCTTTCTCATCGTCCAGAGCAAAAACACGCACATCATCCGCGAGCGAGAGTGATGCCGCCGCCTCATCCGGACAGTAGAGTGCTTTGATGGTTTGCGTCTCTCGTACAATCGTGCAACCGCGCGCCAGAGCTCCATCAACCTCCTTTTGGGTGTGGGCGATAACGCGCCGGTGTCCGCCGGTTTTTTCCGGACTCTTCCTCGCCTGCGCGGTATTAAAGAGAAAAAATGCGAGCACGAGCATGCCCAATCCCGCAAGGTACTTCTTGGCGTGAATCATAGAGGTAGAAAAAATAATAAATAATAATAACGCAACCCTTTATTTCTCCCAGTGTAGATTTTTTGCCGATACTCCGCAAGGGTGTGCAGAGTATCATGCAGAGCCACCGGCGCGATTTCTCTAGCGTGCCGAACCGCTCTAGTGGCCGATTCCGAGCGCTGGTTTTTTTATAAGAGATTAAACTTTACTAAAAGTCAACGAATGGCACTTATCCACAGTATTTTTTTGCTCCATATGTGGTGTAGTGTTATTCTACAAACGGCCACCTATAAGCAAGGTGGTTTTTGATTAAAGCAAAAACAGACGATTATTCGTCTGTTCCTGCGGGCCCGTAGTGTTTAACGGTTAGCACGCCTTCCTTCTAAGATCGAAGTGCCAGTTCAACTCTGGTCGGGTCCATTCACAGAAGTCGCCTTTCGGCGGCTTTTGTGTTGATGATGCCATGTGGAGACATCTATCAACACCGTAGCATAGCGAGCCGCTCGCTGTCTCTAAAATGTTATCCACAGGGGATAATGAGATTAGAGAACTTGTAGATTCGTAGGGCAATTCGCGTATAGTGTCAATAGCCGATCCGTGCAACCTTATTGCCTGAAAAGCAGTTTTACTTAGCATCTATGCCAAAAATCATTGTTGAGGTGTGCCAAAATCATAACGGGGACAAGGGAGTGCTGAAAGAGATGATCCATGCGGCGAAGGAGAATGGGGCGGATATCGTGAAGGGGCAGATCATCTTCTCGGATGACTTAACGCCGCGCGAGCGATTTGACGAAGGCGAAGAGGAGCATAATGGCGTGAAGAAGACGATCAAGCGGCCGTACGCGGTAGAATACGAGCGGATGAAGTCGCTTGATCTTGCGGAAGAGGATTATCATTTTTTTGTTGACGCCGCGAATCGCGCTGGCATCACACCCATGATGACGGTATTTTCGCGTAATCGCATCCCGTTTGTCGCGGGACTTCCGTGGCAGGGGGAAAAATTCGTCAAAGTGGCAAGCTACGACTGCGCGAGCACGCCGCTTGTGCGCGAGCTCGCTGGAAAATTTGATACACTCATCGTCTCTACCGGTGCGACATTTGATGATGAGATAAAGCAAACGGCGGAGCTATTAAAAGACCGTGCGCGACCGTTCGCGTTACTCCATTGTGTGACGAGCTATCCGAATTCGTTGCAAATGGCGAACCTTGCGCGCATGGAGTGGTTGCGGCAGTTTACGCCGCTGGTCGGCTGGTCGGATCATACGCTTGTTGCCCGCGACGGAATCAAAGCCGCCAAGACGGCACTCATGCTCGGGGCGGACTTTATTGAGCGGCATTTTACCGTCTTGCCGCCGGATAAAACAAGAGACGGCCCGGTGTCCATTAATCCTGTGCAGTTAAAAAAACTCGCGGCATTTGCCAAACTGGCAAAAGACGAGCAGAAGGAAATCATTGAGCGCGAAATTCCGGAGTGGCGCGTCATGGTGGGGCACCGCGAGCGCGAGATGACGCACACCGAGATGCTTAATCGCGACTACTACCGTGGTCGCTTCGCAAGTTTCGTCAACGGCGCGTGGGTGTATAATTGGGAAGAAAGTACTATTCTGTGATCAAAGCAGTCATTTTTGATTTTGACGGGGTGCTCGTGGATTCCAACCGCTTCAAACGCGATGCGTGGTTTGAGGTGTTTCTCGAGAGTGAAGGAATCACGCGCGGGATGATTGAAGAGGTGCTCGGGCGGGTTACGCAGACGCGCTATGATATTTTGCGCGAGATATTTCGCGTACGGGGAGGTGCGGCTGGCGGTGCGGATGCATTTGTTGAAAAATACGCAAAACGGTACGACGAACTTGTCCAGAAAGGAATGGCGGGGGGCATACTCGTACCCGAGGCGCGCGGCGTGTTGGAGTTTCTCGCTCCCCGTTACCGGCTCTATATCAACTCCGCGACGCCGGAGGCGGCTTTGCAGGACTCGGTAAAAATGCTCGGTATTGTCGGTTATTTTGACGGTGTGTTCGGCTATCACGCGGCATATGGCGATGCGGTGACAGGCAAGTTGGAGAATGGAAAAAAAGTGCTGGCGCTTGAAAAAATAAGCGGCAAAGAAGCCGCGTTTGTCGGGGACGGCGAGGCCGACCGTGTCGCGGCCATGGAGCTCGGTTGTTTTTTTATCGGTATACCAAATAGCTTTAACGGATGGTGCGCAGGGGTATTTCCCTTGGCGCGTGATTTACGAGATGTCCGCGATGTGATTGAAGGGAAAAATCGCGAAAAATAATGAAAACCGTTTTTCTTACCAGTTTTGAAGGAATGGAGGTAAAAAATATTCTCCGCACCTCAATCCTTACCACGCTTCTCAAGGAGCGTGATATTTGTTTGGTCATTTTTACCCACACGCCCGAGCGCATGGCGTATCACCAGCGGGAGTTTCATGATCCGCGGATTCTCTATGAGATAGTGGAAAACCCTCCCGTTCAAGGCATGAACCTTTTTTTACAGCGGATGAAATTCCTGCTCCTCAAAACCGAGACGACAGATCTGCGCCGCCGCATGCGTTATCAAGAGGACGGCAATTTCTTCACGTATGCGAGCGGCTTGACACTCAATAGACTACTGGCGCGAAAGACCATGCGGCGCGCGATGCGTTTTCTGGATTATCACTTCGTTAATAACCGTCAATATGACGGCTATTTTGAAAAGTATCACCCCGCGCTCGTGGTGCTCGGCAATCTCTTTACCGAGCCGGAAACGGATTTTTTGCGGGCGGCGAAAAAATGGGGTGTGCGCACGGTCGGCTTTATCAATTCATGGGATAAGACGACCGCGCGCTCCGTCCTGCGCGGACTGCCGGATAAGATCATCGTTTTTAACGATATTGTTAAGGGAGAGGTTGTGGCGTACAATGACGCGGATGCGCGTGATATTTTTGTTGGCGGCATGCCGCATTTTGACCATTATTTTTCGGGAATCGTTACGCCGCGTGATCAATTCTTGGCGAGTATGCGACTGCCGCCAAACTGTCGCTATATCGTCTACGCTCCCATCGGCAATGCTTGGAACAATTCCGACTGGGAGATTATTGATTTGCTCTATCGGCTGAATGAGGAGGGGAAGTTCGGCAAGGACATCGCGATTCTGGTTCGCTTCCCGCCCAACGACTTCATTGACCCGCACGAACTTGAACAGAGGCCTCACCTCCTTTATGAATATCCCGGTTTCCGTTTTTCCACGAAGCGCGGGACTGACTGGGATATGGGAGAACAAGAAATGCGGCATCTTGCCGATACGCTCGCGCATATGGCGCTTCTCATCGGCTATACCTCAAGTATCGCGGTGGATGCGGCCGTTTTTGACAAGCCCGTCGTCAATATCTTTTTTGAAATAAGCGCAAAAAAATCGCTCCTCGTGTCTCCGATGCATTACTATTCCATGACGCACTACAAAAAAGCTTTTGCGGCCGGTGGCGTACGGCGCGCGGACAGTGCGGATGCGCTGGTGGCATGGGTACGGCGTTATCTGGAGAACCCCGCGCTTGACCGTGAGGGACGGCGGCGTATTGTGCGGGAGCAGTGCGCTATCACGGACGGCACATCC
This sequence comes from bacterium, assembly GCA_030697705.1. Classification (GTDB taxonomy): domain Bacteria; phylum Patescibacteriota; class Minisyncoccia; order Sungbacterales; family HO2-52-23; genus JAUYPE01. The sequence goes on from JAUYPE010000018.1 coordinate 27,350, forward strand.
GGCGCGCAGATCGCCGCATTTATTCTTGATATTCTGAAAAAATCTGCCCGTAGCGCCTAACCGTCCATGCCACTTTCCTCCGCTTCCCAATTCATAATCGTCAATTATCACTACGTTGAAGATCCGCGACCGGATTTTTCCGGTATCCATCCATGCTCGGTTTCAGAATTTGAACGACAGGTGCGCTATCTGGTTGAAAACTATACCGTTACCTCCGTGCCCGAATTGTTTCGAGCCGTACAGGAGGGGAGGAGCGGTACCCATGCCGCGATCACGTTTGACGACGGACTGCGGGATCAACTTGAGTACGCGGTTCCCATTCTCCGGAACCATGGCGCTCCGGCTATGTTTTTTTTCATTACCGGTACACTTGAGGGATTCGTGCCGCTCGCGCATAGGATCCATCTCTTGAGTTCGCGGATGAGCATGGCGGAAATTGCGTACGCGTTCAATGCCTTTCTTAAAGAATCATTTCCGGATGTCAGCGAGCGCTATTATATTTCCAGCGATCGGCGTCTCACTGACCGACGGCTCCATGAAGATGTTATGTCCGCTAATGTGAAAGAAACGCTCATTTTGATACCAAAAGAGATTCGTGACGCTTTTTTCCGTACCGTCGCATCGCATGTGCTTGGCGAGGACGAAGGTGTAATTACACGGCGGCTTTTTATGAACGGGGATGAGATGTGGGAGCTGGAGCGGGCGGGATTTGCGATTGGCAGTCACACGCACTATCATGAATCGCTTGAGCATCGGGACGAAGCGGCATTTCGGGAAGATACGGCGAAAGCACAGAAAGTATTTTCTCGCTCTCTTGGTAAAACGCCGACGGTCATCTCCTATCCGCACGGCAGATCAAGTGAGGCGACCAAGAAGGTACTTGAGGAGTTTGATTTTACGCACGGTGTGACGATTGAGCGGCGTAGCGTTACCGCGGAAGATGATCCGTTCGCCATCCCGCGGTTTGATACGACGGATCTGAAAGTTTTTTTGAATAGTGCGCATGTGTCGTAAATGCTGAACATCGTCATCCGGTTGGCTCATTGCAAAGCGGTGAATCGCGTGGTATCATCCGACAAAAGAAATAAAAGGATTTACTGTATAGTACCCGGGCATTATGCGCGCGAAAGCAATCAAAATTTTTGTTGAGTTATAAACTTATCCACTTTTCACAAGAATTATGAAACCTCAAATCACTATTTGTTCAGTTTATCATTCTCCGGCAACCAAAGCATTGCTTGACTTCAATTATGAATTTGTGAAAGAACAGAATCCAGACGTCGTGATTAGAACACTTGTAGCCGATAATTCTCCAATCCCCCTGAATAATAATAAACCCTATACTGTCATAAAAGGGGTGGAATTTCCGACAGATGTTCACCCTTTTTACGGTGCTCCCTATCATCACGGACGGGCGATAAACAATCTTTTACCACACATTAACACGAGATTTGTTCTTTTCCTTGATCCCGATGTATTTCTCGTATCACCTCACCCGCTACGCACCATTATAGACCTGATGAAAAAAAAGAATTTAGCATTTTTTGGTATTCCTTGGCATCCCATAATACACAGTAGTAAGATTCGCTATTTTCCTGCAACTCATGCTTTTTTTGTGGACAGGGAGAAAATAAAAGATGGACTTGATTTTGAGCCGCAGTATCATCGTTTTCCCCAAAAGAAACCCAGCATATTACCTCTAAAAATGCAAAAAGCATGGAATCTTTTATCTTTAAAAAAGAGACGATCAATAGGAAAATCAAAAGAGACGGGTTATAAGGTCTACGAACAATACCGTCATCTTCCCTATGCAACAGCAGTTTCCGTGATTGATTATACTCCTACGCTTCTTGATAAAGTGCTTCCCGATTCGTTGTGCTTTATGCCTAAACGAAAAGGCAGTACCACTCCAATAGGATTCAAAGAAACGGGGCATTACGATGCGCGGGGAAGAGAGTGGCAGGAATTCATGCTAGACGGCGCTCCTTTCTGTTTTCATGTGCGCGGTGGTTCCAAGAAGTTTTTTGAGGATACCGAGAAAAAAATAAGTGAGCTTGAGCTTATTCTAAAAACTTTTTAGTTACTATGCGCGTACTTCTTTTTGGCGGCACGGGACAACTTGGTTCTGAACTTTTAGCGCAAGGAACATCAAAGGGATGGACTATTCATGCGCCATCAGTGGATGAGGTAGATATTCAAAATGTGGAAGCGATAAAAAGGATTATTGCGGGAGCGCCTCCTGATTTGATTATCAATGCGGCGGGATATCACGGACTGGCTTCGGCGGAGCGAGAACCCCAAAAAGCTCTCGCAATAAATTTCATTGCCGTGGCAAATATAGCCATCCTTGCTCAAACCTACCAAATACCATTCATAACTTATTCAACTGGTTATGTCTTTGCTGGTGATAAGGGAGATTGTTATGAAGAAGATGATGTCCCTTGTCCCATTAACGCTTACGGACGATCAAAATACATGGGAGAATTACTTGCACGGCGCAGCGCTCCCCAACTCGCAACCGTCATACGCACGAGTGTTTTATTCGGAGGAGAAAGTTTTTTGCTGAAAATTTTAAAGAAGAATAAGAATAAGGTTAAGGTGAGCGACGAGCAAATAATAAGTCCTACTTATGCTAAACATTTGGCGGCTGGCACAATACAACTTATTGAAAAAAAAGCCCCCGCCGCCATCTATCATCTCGTAAGTGAGGGCGCCTGCTCATTGGCTTATCTTGCCATGGAAACAATTAAATTATCAGGATCATCCACTAAGATAATTCCAGTTAATTCGCGCGGATACAGAAAGGGAGTGCATCGTCCCCTTAACTCCTCGTTGCGGAATGTTCGCGCTCGGTCCCTCGGAGTAATGTTTCCCTCTTGGCAAGGAGCATTAAAAGAATATCTAAAATCTTTATCATGATTATTCTCCATTTTTCTTCTATCTTAGATTCAAGCTTCTAACGCAACAGCGTCAGAAGCTTGAATCTAAGCAATTTAAGAATACTGAATGAAGAACAAGAAGAGAGATTCTCTTTTTTCCTGATGTTCCTTATTCTTAATGTATCATTTATCATTTTTCTCATGCGCGTAGGCATTGATCTTGTCGCGGTGAAAAAATTTCTGAAGGTTAAAAAAACGGACTACTGGCGGTGGAGTCATGTCTTTACCGTCAACGAGTGGGCGTATGCCTTTCGGGATGTTCACAGAGCGGAACATTTGGCTGGGATGTTTGCGGCGAAAGAAGCGGCGATGAAGGCGTCGGGTCGCATGGGCGTGGAGTATTTGAAATTTTTTGAAGTGCGCCATACCGCTCGGGGGGCTCCTTCTCTGCGTCGTGCGGGTTATCGGGTGAGTATCAGTCATGACCGAACTTATGCGATTGCCGTTGTACTCGTAGAATAAGTGACGGGGCGGAATGTATGAAATTTTCGGATCTCCAACAGGAAGTCAGCGCTCTGGTGGACAAAGGCGAGTCGTCGTCCGCGCCGTATCTTTTGTGCGCCAAAAATATGGATGTGTTTGAGGACGGCACACCCTCCTATGTCCGTACCGTGCGCGCAGCGTTCCTTGGAAGCTACACCTTGCAAGGACTCGCCGAGGTGTACCGTGCGCGCGGAATTTTTCATAACATTCTCGTACAGGTCTATACGGCGCCGTACAACCAATTCAGCCAAGAGATCCTCGCGAGTGAAAGCGGACTTCACACATTCAATCCTGATCTCGTGTATCTTTTACTGGATGCCCCCGATCTCTTAAGCACTACCCACCTGGCGGATCTCATTGCCGCGTTATTAGAGCGGACGCGCGCACAAATTATTATTTTTAATTTCGTCTCCGGTCCGCGCATCGATGAAACTGCGGTTGTGGAGCGTAATCGGCAATTGGCGGCGTTGTGCGGTGAGAACACGCGGACGCATCTTTTTGATTTTCACTCGTTTCTTGAGCGTATCGGCAAAGACGCGCATTGGTATACCAAGTATGCCGACTTGGGCGATCTGCGCCTCTCGCCCGCGGCTTTTCCCGCACTCGCCGAATCTTTGCTCGGTTATGCGGTCGCCCATGCGGGGAATACGAAAAAATGCGCCGTGCTTGATTTGGACAATACCTTATGGCAGGGGATAGTGGGGGAGGACGGTCCGGAAAATATCGTGCCCGACCGGAAGCTCCAGACGCACCTACTCTCGCTTTTTGAAAAAGGCATCATCCTTGCGCTTGACAGTAAAAATAACGAGGAGGATGCCCTGCCTATTTTTGAAAATTGTCCCGACATGGTCTTGCGAAAAAATCATATCGCCGCGTGGCGAGTGAATTGGGAGAGCAAGGAAAAAAATATCGCCGAGCTTGCCGAGGAGCTGAATCTTGGCACTGAAAGTTTTGTTTTTGTGGACGACGATCCGTTTCAGCGAGGTGCGGTACGGACGGCGTTTCCCGAAATCGCCGTCCTATCTCCCGAACAGATCTATGACTACGCGGGGTTCTGTTCTTTTGCGATTACCGACGAAGACCGTCGGCGCGGCTCCATGTACGCGGAAGAACGCCAACGGCGCGAACTGAAGGGCTCGCTCCGTACCGAGGAGGATTTTCTCAAAGAGCTTGATTTGCATGTCGTCATGAACGAGGTGTCCGATGAGACGATGGCGCGCGTGAGCCAGCTTACGCAAAAAACCAACCAATTCAATCTCACGACGCGCCGCTACGGAGAGGATGATATCAGGCGACTTTTGGGAAAGGGGTGGCGGGTGTGGACGATCGGCGTAACCGACCGTTTCGGCGACTACGGAACGACGGGCGTGGTCATGATTGAACCGCAGAGCGCTGATGAATGGCGCGTTGATAACTTTCTTTTGAGTTGCCGCGTCCTCGGAAGAAAAGTGGAAGACCGTCTCGTCGCCCATCTCATTGATGCGGCCGGGCGCGCCGGGGTGCGGACGATCCACGCGGAGTATCGCGCTTCGTCAAAAAATCGGCAGACCGAGTCGTTTTGGGACCGGATGGCATTCACGCGCATAAAAGAAGATAATGAACACACTCTTTACCGCCATGAACTCACCGTTGCCACATAATGCTCCGCTTGATATCCGCCGCGTACTGGGTGAGATGTTTGGCGTACCTGCCGAATCGTTGAAAGATGAGGATTCACCCGAGACGATTCCGGCGTGGGATTCGTTCCAGACGCTTATCATGTTTCAGGAGGTGGAGCGGGCGGCGGGTATCTCCTTCACGCTGGACGATATCAAGCGGGTTCGCACGGTAGGGGATCTGAAAAAAATATTACGCGCTTATCAGGTGCCCCTTCTGTGATTCAAATGATTCAAAATATGATTCAAAAAACGGAGTGGGAGAATTTTTTCTCAAACAATAAAGCAACCGAGTGGTACCCGAGCGAGGCGGTGGTGCGGTTTTTGTGCTCATATAGGAAAGAACACGGCTCGTCGGGCGCGAAATTTCTTGACCTCGGATGTGGAAACGGCCGTCATGTGTGGCTCGCGGCGAAAGAAGGATTTACTCCCTACGGCATAGATCTCTCCGAGCAGGCGATCAAACTGGCGAAAGAATGGATGGCGCGAGATGGACTCTCCTACGCGGATCTGCGGCATGGTAGTATCGCCGACCCGCTTCCGTACGCTGATAATTTTTTTGATATCGCGGTGAGTTACGGCGTGCTTGACCATATGGTCATCGCCGAGGCGCGGCGCGCACTTCAAGAGCTTCTGCGCGTATTGAAACCCGGGGGCGCCATTCTTCTGAAGCTTGAATCAAACACATCGTTTACGTTTGATTCGTCGCGACAATTCGCAAAAAACGAAATTATTCTTGAGAAGAAAGTGGAAAAAGGCATGGTACAGCATTTTTTTGATCGAGATGAAGTGGTGGCATTGGTGCGCGATTTCGTCCTCGTCCGGGCATTTCGCGAAGACCTTCGGCGATTTGATGATTTGGAAAAAAACGATCAGTCGCGCTGGATTTTCATCGGTAAAAAGCCCTAGACCCCCCTGCATTATAACCATTTCTCCTCTCATTAATGGTCTGACAAAGTTAGATGTTGGAAATCTCAAAGAGGAGTATGAGGTTTATGCGATAAAATAAAAGCGTTATGAATAACGAGCAGCTCCATCGCAAAAAGGACTCGGCGCGGATTGTGTGGGATTCAAAACCGCGCCGCGCGCCCAATCCTAAAGACATTGAGTTTCAAACCGCCGAGGTCGTGATTCCGAATCCGGAAGCCGCCGGGCAGCTGCCAGTGTCTTTTCAAGACAAGCTCCTTGGCGAAGAAGAACTGGACAAGCAGAAAATGAATCGCCTTATCTGGGGCGACAATCTGCTCGCTATGCAGGCGCTTTTGAATCAGGGCTATGAAGGCAAAATCAATCTCATTTATATTGACCCGCCGTTTGATTCCAAAGCGGACTATTCGCATAAAATTAAACTTGGCGAAACCGAATTTACCAAAGAGCCCTCGGTGATTGAGCGGCTCGCCTACAAAGACACGTGGGTCGGCGGCACGGACAGCTATTTGGATATGCTCTATCCGCGCCTGCAATTGATGAAACGTTTACTCGCTCCAAATGGCTCAATTTATGTCCACTTGGATTGGCATGTCGGACATTATGTAAAAGTGATGATGGATGAGATTTTTGGAAAAGATAATTTTGTGAATGAAATTGTATGGAATTATGTGAGTGGTGGTATTTCAAATCAATTTTTCGCTCGGAAACATGATAATGTTTATTTTTATGCAAAAGATATAGAGCACCACATTTTCAATGTGCAGAAAGAGCGTGATGAGGAAAAAATCGCAAAAATAAATAAATCGAAAATCTTCTCGGACGAAAAAGGTGAATACACCTGGTATATCCGTCCAGATACAAATCCAAAAGTACCGCTAGGAGTGAAATCTTATCTTGATAAGTTTATGCAAGATGTATGGGATATACCAATTGTGAATCCCCAAGCGTATGAGCGACTTGATTATGACACTCAAAAACCATTAGCACTGTTGGAAAGAATCTTAAAGGCATCATCAAATGAAAATGATCTCGTTGCAGACTTTTTCTCTGGTTCCGGTACAACTCTTGCTGTTGCTGAAAAACTCAATCGGCGGTGGATTGGGTGCGAGCTCGGGAAAGTCGGTATACAAGTCGCGCGCGGGCGTCTGGTGGAGCAAAAATCAAAGCTGTTTCTTATTGAAAACATCGGCAACTACCAGCGCGAGATGATTTATCTTGGCGGAGCGCGGATTTACGAGATGCAGAAAATTATTTTGAAGCTCTATGGAGCAGAACCAATGGCGAACCGTAAGGATTTGGGCGTGCGGAAAACCGAGGACGGCGCGCTGGAACTCGTCTATTGCGGTTATCCCGACCGTGCGGTTGCGGCGCATAAGGTGGAGGATTTGGCGATTGAGGCGGCTACGCTTGACGGCGCGGGCTACAAACGACTCGTGATTTTGGCGTGGGATTATGAATACAATTATGACGAACTATTGCAGACGCGGATAAAAGCCGCCGGAAAGGATTTGAAAACGGAAATTATCAGCCGACAGATTCCGCCGGACATTTACGAGTATTTGAAACAGGCAAAATCAGAGGAAGATATTGAGCGGCTTTCGGATAAGGTAAAGTTTTTGGAAAAGCCGTATTTGAAATTGCTGAAACCGAAGGTGGATGACAACTCGGTTACCATCGGCATTGAAAAGTATGTGCTATATGACTTCCCGCTCGGAAATGGCAAGAAAGCGGACGAAGACCGCGAGGCATTGTTGCATCTCGTCAAGGACAATTTCGCTATCTTGATTGACTATTGGGCGGTGGATTGGGATTACGATGGACTGACGTTCAAAAGCCAGTGGCAGGATTTGCGCGGTTTGGGACGGAAGACAAAAGTAGTAACAACGGAGAAAGAACATTCTTATCCCTCGACTGTGCTCGGGACAGGCGAAAAAACGGGAAAACATACCATTGCCGTCCGCGTGGTAGATATTTTCGGCAACGATGCGACCGCAACAATTGATATAAAGGCATAATTTTATGTATATCCCAGAAGACATTGATGATATTTTGCGAAATAGAGAAAATGAGGTCTTGGAATTTAAAGAAGCCAAGGGTAATTTTGATTCAGGAGATCGATCAGATTGTTGCGCTGCAATCGCAAACACAGGCGGAGGGAGATTATTATTGGGAGTTACGGATGCTGGAGATATAGTCGGTACCAAAGTATATATGGGTACTCTTAACAAAATCCCCCATGATGTGTATCAAAGAATCAGCGTCACAATTCTGGCAGAGGATGTTCTTCATCCGAAAGGAAGAGTGGTGGTTTTTGACATACCGTCACGACCGGTTGGTCGACGTGTAAAATCAGATGGCCATTATCGCTATCCAATTCGGAAAGGGGAATCCATCGTAGAAATGGACGATGAGGATACAAAAGCAATACTTAATGAAGTGCAGCCGGATTTTTCTTCCGGCATTATCGAGAGTTTGACCATCGGTGATATTGATGAACGAGCGGTTGATGATTTTAAAAAAAGAATGGCCGAAAAAACAGGCAACCACGCGCTTATTAATTCCTCTACGGAGCGGATATTGCAGGACGCAGAGCTTATACGGGGCGGTAAACTCACTCTCGCGTGTCTGGTTTTGCTTGGGAAGAAAGAGAAGATTGCGGAGTTATTGCCACAGGCAGAGATTATTTACGAATGGCGCAATTCATCAGAACAAATTCACCATGACTCTCGCGTGTCTTGGAGAGCGCCGTATTTTATTGTTTACGACGATATTTGGCAAACGATTCATGCACGCAATCTCCGCACACCGTACCAGGAGGGATTTATACAGCAAGAGGTGCTGGCGTTTGACGAGAAGTCGTGTCGTGAAGCTGTTAATAACGCAGTCGCCCATCGCGACTATTCAATTAGCGGGCGTTCAGTTTTTATCTATGCGTCTCCCGAATCATTTGCAGTAGTTAGTCCCGGAGGTTTTCCAGAACATATTACGCCAGAAAATATTTTAAAAGCCCCTCCGCACTGGCGGAATCGGCTGATTGCTGAAGCGCTTGAGCGTACAAAATTGGTAGAAAAATCTGGACAGGGAATAGATATAATTTTTGATGCGACTATCCGGCACGGAAAAGGGCTCCCTGATTTTAGAGGCACAGATGCTTATACGGTGCGAATAAACATTCCGTCAAAAGTGAAAGACGCTGAATTCATAAGATTTTTGGAGAAAATTGTCAACGAAAAACAGATTAGCTTTTCTTTTGATGAAATTTATGAATTAGAGTTGCTTCGTGAGCAAAAAGTTGTCGCAAATCCGCAACACAAAGAAAAATTTTTGAAACTTGGGATTGTGGAAAAAATAGGCAAAACAAGCGGAACAAAATATATGCTTTCGCATAGGTATTATTCCTATGAGGAAAAGCCCGGTGCATATACAAGAATAAGAGGGCTTACTCGTGAGCATAAAAAACAGTTAATACTTGCGCATATTAAACGTGAAAGCCACGGTCAGATACGGGATTTTATAGATGCATTTCCTGAATTGAAGCGATCTGATATCAATAATCTTCTTCAAGAATTAAAGCATGATAATCTGATCTATCTCGAGGGGAAGACACGGACAGGTGTTTGGAAGTTAGTTAAAAGAGAGATAGATTAGTTAAAGAATGATGAAAATATGGCTTAAAATAAGGGTGTGAATAAGTTGAAAGTTTAAATAGTTTTTATGCCAAAGAAAGTTAAAAACAATTTACTCAATGAACTGCCGCTTGCCGCCACGCTTGCGCCGGAAGTGAAGGCGTGGGCGGATCAGGGCTGGCAGGGGGTAACCCAGACGACCTACGAACTTTTGGCGTATTGGTTTAATCGCGACGAGGAAACGGACGAGAAATTTCATGACTGCCAGCGACGCGCGGTGGAAACGATTATTTACTGCCACGAGGTTTTGGGGATTGAAACTTTGAAGCAAGCATTTGAAAGATTCGCTCCGGAAGCACTTACGGCAAGTGCCGCGCTTTCGGAAGAAGTGCAGAATTTACCATTTGCGAAATATTGTCTTAAAATGGCAACCGGTACCGGCAAGACATGGGTTTTGGCCGCGCTTTTGGTTTGGCAGTATTTCAACGCTTTGAATGGTGAACGGCCGGGCAAGTACTCTACGCACTTTTTGCTTGTTGCGCCCGGACATGAAGTATTGAACCGCCTGCTGGATATGTTTTTGGGAAAGCATGATGTCATGACTGGCAATCGCGACAAATCCAAATCAGATTTTGAACGAGCACTTTTTATGCCGGAGGGCGAGCGGTTTCGTAATCATTTTCATCTGCGAATACTGGAGCCGTCCGACATTCGACCTAATCTTACACCACCGGATGAGCCGTTTGTGTATATCACCAACTGGCAACAGTTTCGTTTGAAAGAATCCACCAATTTATGGGACCAACTGACGGGCGCTGATGTTGAGGAACAACCACGCGGTGAGATTATTGCTGATTTTATGAGCGAGTATTCGGATTTGATTATTTTCAACGACGAGGCGCACCATGTCCACGACGCCAAAACCGCCAAAGGCGAGGAATTGGTCTGGCGGAAATTCTTGGTGGTACTTTATAACCGAATGGCGGAAAAGCGCGGCAGTGAAAGGGGCGTATTTTTGCAAATTGATTTTTCCGCCACGCCTTTCTATGGAAGTGCTACAAAGAAAGAGTATTTTCCCCATATCGTTTATGACTTTGACCTTGTAGAAGCGATGAGGGCTATGCTTGTGAAGCAGATATTTTTGGAAGAACGGCAAGGAATGATGGGCGAGAGAATGGAAGACCTTGAGCCCCTAGCCGAACGAGCCGAGGCGGACGATGAACGTCGTCGTGGACAGGTTATCAGTGTTTCCGTAAGTCAAAAACTGCTTTTGGACATCGGCAGAAAAAAGATGGAGCAGATAGCCGTGGAATTTCGCGAAAAAGGAATGGATAAAAAGCCGGTGCTTTTTGTGCTTGCGGAAAATACCGAAGTGGCAGATTTGGTTGCTGAACATTTGGCTAATTTGACCGACGAGTGCGGGAGGAATTATCGCAATCAGATTCTCGTGATTCATTCTGATAAAAAGGGTGAGATGAGCGAAAAAGATTGGGAAAAGTATCGTCAGCAACTGGAAACACTGGATGAGTCGGAAGAAATAAACCCGATTCGCGTTGTGGTGAGCGTCTTGATGTTGCGCGAGGGCTTTGATACGCAAAATGTGGCGGTAGTCGTAGTTTTGCGAAGCGCGAAAGCCGATCTCCTCTTGGAGCAGATTGTTGGGCGTGGCGTTCGGCTGATGTTTCCAGAATATAAATATCCCGAACTTATGGACTTGAAGCGGGAGGCGCGAGAGGATGTGATGAGAAAGCGTGCGCCTAAAAACTCTTTGGACTTTCTGTTTGTCGTTGAACATCCGAAATTCAGGGGTTTTTATGAAGAATTACAGAGGCAGGGATACGCCATTGGCATGGGAGATTCTTCCGGCACGGAAACGACCGGCGACTTGGCTTTATCGGAAGCCACGCCCGAAAGAATTAAAAAATATGATCTTTTATGGCCGATACAGGTGTACGAACAGTCGCCAAAGTTTGATTTTTCCGCCATAGGTATTTCGGGGTTACCGAAGTACTCCATTCCATTTGAGGTGCTCAAAAAACAGCTTTCCAGAATCTCCATCACAGAAACACATGCCGAGACGGGCGGGAAAATAAAAACATGGAAACTGGACAATCAGTATTTTGACTATGGCCATTTCTTGCGCCAAGCGACAATGGCAGTGGCTTCCGAGCGGGAAAAACATATTTTCACCGGTAATATGGCAGAAATTACGGCTATCATTGATGAGTATGCCAGCAATTACTTATTCGGCGGCGAGATTGATTGGCAAAAGGCAGAAAATTATACGGTTCTTAACTACGCGCCGCTTTTTGATGATGTTGTGCGGAATGTAAGGAATGCACTATTGGCGGGTTTGGGCGCGATTCAATATGAAGTGAAAGCAGGGAAAATTGGCAGATTGAGCGATGTGAAAAAAATTTTCGTGCGCAAATCGTTTTCCGTGCCGGTAGAGCGGTGTATTTATCCGCTTTCTGCATATTCACGCCGTGGAGAGGGTTTTGAGAAAAAATTTATGGAGGAAACTCTGGATAAATCCGCCGAGGTTGAGGCGTTTGGAAAAATCCAACAGAGAAAACACTTGCTCAATATTTCTTATCGGGACAAAGACGAAATCAAACGGGATTATTTTCCCGACTTTATTATCAAGACAAGAGATAAAATGTATATCGTGGAGACCAAAGCCGAGGGCGAGATGCAAAATGCGGAAGGCAACGAAAAGAATTTGATCGTTTTGAAGGCGCGTGCGGCGATAAGCTGGTGCAAAACGGCAAGCCAAGTGTCGCTACCAAGCCAACCGCAGGAATGGGAGTATTTTATGCTCTCCGAAAAAACATTCAACGAAAATCGGCAGTTGGGCTTTGATGCGGTAGCGACTTTGGGCAGATTGGATTTAGAGCGACTCTTGGCGGCTGGAGCGGGTAAATTGTTTCTTATGCAAGAGGTCTTATGAAGGCACTTACGATTTGTCCCCTAGCGCCTGACGACCACGAGGCGTTCGGGTTTTATATAGCCAAGGCGTACCACGAGAAATATATTCTGCGCGACCGGCGCTATCGCGAGTGGCAATATGGCGAAAGTTTACTGCTTGCGAAACACGACGGTGTCGTCGTCGGCCATTTCGGATTCCGCGACATGCGATATAAAGTATATGATCGCACCCTATTGGTACGCGTGCTCATGAATTTGTTTGTGAACCCCGACTACCGGCTGACGGGTGTCGGCGCGATTTTAGGGCGGGAAGTATTCGGAGAAGACCATCCCGTGCTCGTCTCTGGCTATACCTCTTTGGCTGAAAAACTTTTCTCGCATCTGCGTCCTCAATGGAAAAATACGGGAGTCCTTACGCGTTTTTTTGCGGTGTTGAATCCGGCGGCTCCTTTATTTGAAAGGTACGCAATTCCTCAAACGACGCTCTCCCATACCGAGAGTGGGGCGATAACCGTCGATGAGCGTGTGCCTTCCGGGCCGTTTATTGATGCGTGCTGGCGCTTAGCAAAAGACCGTTTTCTAGTGACGGTTGAGCGGACCGCTTCGTATGTAACTTGGCGCTTTATCCGCCATCCGTTCTTCTCGTATCTTTACCTCACCGCGCGACAAAAATCCTCTCCGGCGGGTTATCTTGTAGGCAGGATAGAGGAGGATAAGGGCTTCCGCATCGCTCGTATCATAGACCTCATAGCCACCCCCGCGGTTGAGGGGGCGCTTTTGGGAGCTTTTATTGAACGCGCCAAACGCGAGGGTGCGGACGGGGCTGATATGTTTTTTTCGGGTTCCGTCTATCGCGAGGCGTTGCATGGGGCGGGTTTCTTTGATGTCGCGGGTACGGATTTTGAAAAATTTCCTATCCTGTTCAGTCCGCTGTCATTCAAAAAGGCCTCAATAAATATCGGGTATGACATGAACGCACCGCTGGAGGATTGTTTTTTTACCAAGGCGGACGGAGATCAAGATCGTCCGAATCCGTACCAGTAGGAATAATATCATGGTTTCTGTGCAAAAAAAGAGAAAAATCTGCTTTCCCATCATGAACCGGGTACACTACGCCCGGCAAAAATATCTGCTTGATTTACTGCAGGCCGACTCGCGCATCCAACTGCAAGTCGTCGTGGGAGGGTCCGCACTGCTGGAAAAATACGGCGAGCGCTTCGTACCCGCACTGGAGCAGTCGGGATTCCATGTTGACGATGCGCTCTATAATGTCATAGAGGGAGGCAACCATATCGCGATGGCGAAAACCGCGGCGCTCACGGCGCTTGAGTTTTCCAATTCGCTCTATAAACTCAATCCAGATATTGTGCTGGTGCGCGGCGACCGGTTTGAACAGCTCGCCGTTGCGATGGTGGCGGCGTATGTGAACAAGACCGTTGCCCATATTGAGGGAGGAGATGTGTCGGGTACGATTGACGAGAGCGTCCGGCATGCCATTACCAAGTTGGCGCATATCCACATGGTAACCAATGAAGACGCGCGCCGGCGGGTCATCCAGATGGGGGAGCGTCCCGCGAGCGTCTTTAATATCGGATCGCCCGATGTGGAGTTCGCCGCGCGGGAGAAGAAAAAAATTGACGCCGCGCTCTGGCGCTCCATCGGTACGGGTCACGACATTGATTTTACCAAACCCTACCTGATGGTCATGTATCATCCGGTCACCACGGAGGTGGACAATAAAGGTCCGGCGGAGGCGCTTCTTTCCGCCGTAGATGCGCTTAACATGCAGACCGTATGGTTCTGGCCCAACAGCGATGCTGGTACCAATGAAATTGCCAAGGCGATCAGAGTGTGGCGGGAGGGAAAGAAGATAAAAAACAAGAAAATCAAATTCGTCACCGATGTGCTCCCCGAGGATTTCATCGCACTCCTGCGCGGAGCAAGCGTATTAGTGGGCAACTCGTCCTCCGGCATTAAAGAGGCGTCGTATCTCGGGGTTCCCGTGGTGAATATCGGTACGCGGCAAGGGGGTCGCCTGCGCGGTCCTCATGTGCGCGATGCGGGGTACGACACGAATGCCATACACGCCGCGATCCGCGCCCAGCTCAAACACGGACCGTACCATTCCTCTCATCTCTATTACCAGCCAAACACAAGCGAACGGATAGTGGACATTCTTGCCGGCGCCGAACTCTCCATACAGAAAAAATTTATTGATGCGGAGGTTCCGCCGCTTCCGTCAACCATGAACGCGGTGGGGGTGTGACACTGAAAGATGGCGGGTACACGCGAGAGAACGCTTATGAAAATTCTTGGTATCATAACGGCGCGAGGCGGTTCTAAAGGAATCCCTGGCAAAAATATTAAGCCGCTTGCGGGCACGCCACTAATCGTTTACACGATTGAAGCGGCGCGGCAGTCCGGTGTTTTTGATCGCGTCATTCTTTCTACGGATGATGCGGAAATTGCCGAGATAGCTCGCGCGCACGGATGCGAAGTGCCGTTCATGCGTCCTGCCGAGTTGGCGCAGGATACGACGCCGCATCTGCCCGTTTTACAGCATGCCGTTACGCATCTCCGAGAGCATGAAAACTATGCGCCCGACGCGGTCATGATTCTCCAGCCGACCGCGCCTTTACGCACGGCGGAGCATATTCACGAAGCGGTTAAACTTTTTGAAAAAAGTAATGCCGACTCGGTCGTGAGCGTATGCGAGGTACCGGGCCACTACAATCCGCATTGGCAATTTACCATTGATAATAAAAGTCATTTAGCAATTTTTACCGGCGAACCATTTTCTCAAATTGTACCGCGGAGACAGGATTTATTGAAAACATATGCGCGCAATGGTGCTATTTATATATGTAAAACAATTTCTTTGTTTGATGTAGCTCTACCTTTGTATGGCAATCATGTCTTGGCGTATGTAATGAAATCGGAGGAAAGTGTAAATCTTGATACGATAGAGGACTGGAAAGAGGCGGAGAGGATATTGATGAAATAGTAGTGTTTAAGAAGCATGGAAGAAAATCTACAAAAAAAGCTAGAAAATGAACTAGAAACCTCTCTTAAAAATTATAGTGAGGGTGCCTTTCCTCAAGTTGAGCGAATGCATAAACTTTTGGATCAAGAATATGAAAAGGAAATTGACGATCAGATTAATTTTTTAAGAAATATTACCGTTATGGCAGGCGTTGTTGCTCCCTTTTCATTAACATTATTATCAGATCAATCATTGGGTGTACAAAAGCCCTTCTTACTAATAGGCTTCATCCTGTTGCTTAGTACTGTTCTTGTGACACTTCTTTCTTCCAAGAAGTTTCTATTAAACAGAAAGTATAAAGATACTCCCAACTTAGCTCGTAATCATATTATTGCAAGATGTTCGGTTGATGATCTTTTAAATATAAATAAATCTTTAAGCGACAGGGTTATTTCACTCAATGAAGTTCAAAAAAGCATTGACACTGTTTACCATAAATTTAGTAATCTTGGCTATACAAACAAACTTACAGATTTAAGAAATAGACTTTCGGCAAGTAATCGATGGTCAATTTTTCTTTTTTCATTCGGATTAATTTCTATAATGATGTCAGTTGTGTATACTTATTCAGTGATTTTTTTTGACTCCTTTATCAGTCTTATTATAAATTCTTAGAATAAAACTACCGTGGAAAAATTCTCGTTTCATAGAAAAAATGTCTTTATCATCGCCGAGGTTGGGAAGAATTTTATTCAGACGGAAGAGGAGCGGCCCGTCGCTGAGTATCTTGAAAATGCAAAAGTGCTCGCGCGCGCGGCAAAGCTGGCGGGAGCGGATGCGGTGAAATTTCAGACGCATACGGTTGAGGACGAACAGCTCAATATCAATGTGATCTCGCCGCATTTTAAAGGGGCTGACCGTTATTCATGGGTGACGCGCAACACGAACGCAACGCCGTTTGACGGTTTTTGGAAGCCGTTAAAAACATATTGCGATGAGGTCGGGATCATCTTTTTTTCAACGCCCATGTCGCGCGGGGCGGCGCAAAAATTGCTCCTCCTTGACCAGCCGATCTGGAAGGTTGGTTCGGGCGATATTTTGGATTTTGTCATGTTGGACTATCTCGTGGCAACCAAAAAACCGATTATCATGTCGGCGGGCATGTCCACCTTGGAAGAGCTGGACATGTCCATACACTTTCTTAAAAAACGAAACGCCGAAATCATTCTTCTTCACTGCGTGTCAAAATACCCTTGTCCGCCGGAGGAGTTGCGCTTGGCGACGATCGGGTTTTTTCAAAAACGCTATCCGGAGCTGACCATTGGATTTTCCGACCATTCTATCGGCATTGATTCGTCGCTTGCCGCCGTGGCGCTCGGCGCAAAAGTAATTGAGAAGCACTTCTCGCTCCGCCGCGATTTATACGGCGCAGATCATAAAGTATCCATGACGCCGAGCGAAATGGCGGAATTGGTCGCCGGCATTCGTGAGTTTGAAAAAAATCCAGCGGTTGCGGAAGCGTATCTCGCTAAAGATATTGTAAAAAAAGGAATGGGAACCGCGGAGAAGGTATTGCAAGAGGACGAGGCGGTATTCCGACCTTTTTTCCGCAAGTCGCTCATGGCGGGACGCGCACTGCCAATCGGTACCGTGCTTCGTGCGGATGATATCTACGCCATGCGTCCCCAACAATTCGCCGGCGGTTTGCCCTCCGAACACTATGAAGCAGTGCTCGGTAAAAAACTTTCCCGTCCGCTCAAAAAATTTGATCCGATTACCGCGGATGTTTTTGTTGTATAGCGAGAAACTTTGTGGCATGAGGGGGTGCTCTACTCTCCGTATCCAACCTGCGGTGGGTTGGGACAGAGCACCTTTAGTATAATGAATTGTCCATACCCGACTTGTCATGTGATGAGTCGGGTTTTTTTATTCCGTTGACGGCGCGTGCGGGATTCGGTACCATGGCTCCATATGAAGACATTTGAAAAAGCTCTCTTGTGGACGATAAAGATAGCGCTCTGGATCATTCCCGTTCTGCCGTTCTATGTGACGCCCTCGCTTCTCTTTCCGTTTATTACCGGTAAGAATTTTGCGTTCCGTATTCTCGTTGAGCTTGCTTTTGCGGCGTGGATTGGGCTCGTTGCCGCATGGCCACAGTATCGCCCAAAGCCGACGCTGCTTTTTAAAGCGATTACGGTATTCGTGGGGATCGTATTCTTGGCTGATATTTTTTCACCCAATCCTCTGCGCTCGCTTTTTTCAAACTATGAACGGATGGAAGGATTCATGATGATCGGACACTTGTACCTATACTATCTCATGCTCTCTACCATCTTTAAAACAAAACGCGACTGGCTAGTTTTTTTCCATGTATCGCTCGGCGCGAGTTTGGCGGTTTCGTCCGTCGGTGCCTTGCAGAAATA
Source organism: bacterium (assembly GCA_030697705.1). GTDB lineage: Bacteria > Patescibacteriota > Minisyncoccia > Sungbacterales > HO2-52-23 > JAUYPE01. The sequence continues at coordinate 45,317 of JAUYPE010000018.1, forward strand.
CTGTCAGAATATCGCGGAACATCTTGCATCGTGCAAGCAGTGGGCGAGTGCTCTCCAGTCCATCAATGTACCGCTAACCTCCACCCAAGGAGGGTTTCGTATTGATGCGACCATCGGGAATCCAACCTACTTCGCTGCGTATCTTCTCTTCCATCTTTGGATAGCGCTCTTGCTCGTACGGGAGTATTGGAAAAAAACATGGCGCGCCGCTTTGTACGGTGCGGTTTTCCTTTTTGAACTCTTTATAACGTACCTTACCGCAACCCGCGGCGTGACCCTTGCACTCGTTGCCGTGGTTCCCTTTCTGTTTCTTGTTGTCGTGCTCAACATGCGGCGTGCGCTTCCCCGTGCGTCCGCCGCGGTGAGGAAAAGTATCATTGGTGTATTGATTTTTGTCGTGGTAGTGCCCCTGTTTCTGTGGGCGATGCGCGGTACGGGAGTCGTGCAGGGCAGTCCGGTATTGCGTCGCCTTACCGACTTTTCTCTTACCCAAGGGACTATCCAGGACCGCTTTCTTATCTGGGGTATGTCCATGCGGGGAGCGCTGGAGCGTCCATTTTTAGGTTGGGGGCAGGAGAACTATTATCTTGTCTTTCAGAAATACTATAATCCAGGTCTGTATAGTGCCGAGCCGTGGTTTGACCGTTCGCATAATATTATCTTTGACTGGCTGGTGCATGCCGGCATACTCGGTCTCGCCGCCTATCTCGGCATTTTTGTCGTTATTTTTCTGGGTATCATCAAAGGCATGCGGCGTGGGAGTATGCCATTCTTACTGGGGCTCATCCTGCTCGGTATGTTTATCACATACTTTCTGCAGAATCTCTTCGTCTTTGATAATTTGAACACCTACCTGCTCTTCTTCGCTTTTCTCGCGTATACGGGAATGAACATGCCGGGTGGTACACGTGAAGATGCACATGCGGGTGGAAAGAGTGGCCGGTCCGCCTCACCTGCTGTCACTATGGGGGTGACTTTTGCCGCACTGATTATCTTTCTTCCATGGATGTACTTCGCACATGTCAAGCCCATTCGCGAGGGCTACGCGCTTATTAACGCCTTGCAGGTGAACGCGGCAAAAAATACCTCAAGCAATATCCTGATTGGTGTATTCCAGAGCGCACTTGCCTATCGCACTTTCGGGGATACCGAGGTGCGCGAGCAGTTAGCCAATATGGCGCGGGATATACCGGGGGATAATCGTTATACGCCGGATGACCAAAAGAAAATAGCTGACTTTGCCGTTGATGAGCTGAAAAAACAGACTGCCGGTGACGCCAAAGACATTAAGCATCTTCTTTTCTTAGGCTCTCTTATTGACCATCTTCTTGCCGTGACCCTCCAAAAAGATGCGCCGCTTCAAAAAATCATCGGCAACAATGAACAGCGCCAGTACGCGCAGATGGCCGAAGACACCCTGCGTGAGGCCATACGCCTCGGACCGAATAAGCAATTTACCTATGTGGAGCTTTCGCAACTGTATGCCATTACCGGTAACGGCGACCGCGCGGTAGAGACGCTGAAGAAAGGATGGGATTTTGACCGACGCTTCAAGGCGATTGCGGAAAATCTAATCGTCCTTGCGGTGTTGACGGGCAAAAAGGATATTGTTGCGGAGATTCAAAAAGAGTATCCCCTTGAGACCTTGAATGAAACCGCTCTGGCACGGCTTGGACTTGCCTACCGGCAAATTTCCGACTTTCCCAATGCGGTGCTGGTTTATGCGGCACTGGTAAAATCGTCCCCCAACGATGCGAAGATTCGGGCGATCTATGCGGGATTGCTCGCCCAGACGGGGCACATAGAGGAGGCGCGAGCAGAGGCGATCGAAACCGGTCGATTAGATCCTTCACTAAAAGATCAGGTTGATCATTTTCTCCAAGTATTGCCGTAGGGCGGGCATTAGTAATAATAAGGAATAATAAAGGATATTGTCACACGGCGCGGCGGGGCATGACCTCGCCCGCGCCGTACGTGTTCTAGTTCTTAGCGCTTATGAATCAACGATTAAAAGTCGGCATCATCGGTGTCGGGATGGTGGGAACACCCCTGCGTCGTTATTTTGAAGAAGTGCAGGGATACCGGCGCGGCGAAGAGCTGTTTCTTTTTGATACGAATCCGGAAAAAAAATGCGCGGATGAGGTGAACTGTGCTGATGTTATTTTTGTGTGCGTTCCCACGCCGCGTGCGCCGACCGGATCGGCAAGTTTGGAGGCGGTGAAAAGCGCATTTGTCGGTATTGCTGACGGCAAGATTGTCGTGCTGAAATCAACGGTTCCGCCCGGCACGACCGAGGCGCTGCAGAAAAAATATCCCGCGCTCAAAATTCTTTTCAATCCGGAATTTTTGACGGAAAAACGCGCATGGGAAGATTTCTTGAAACCCGACCGCCAGATTGTCGGGTTTACCGCCTCCAGTTTGGACGCAGCGCATGCCGTTCTGTCCCTCTTGCCAAAAGCGCCCTTCATGTCGCCATGGGGGATGAATACCTACCGACCGGTCAAAATCACGGCAACGGAAGCAGAGATAATTAAGTATGGCGGTAATATCTATTTTGCGCGCAAGATCAATTTTGCCAATGCGCTTTTTGACTTGGCAGCTTCCCACGGCGTTGACTACGAACATATCCGTCTTGGAATGGCGGCTGACTTTCGCATCGGCGACTCGCACCTGGATGTCAGGCACGGCGGCTACCGCGGATTCGGCGGCTACTGTTTTCCCAAGGATTTAGACGCGCTTCTTGCGCACTTTAAAGAGCGAGGACTTATTGAGGATGTCAAGCTTTTGCAAAGCGATCGGGATTTTAACGAGAAATTACTTATCAAGCAAGGGCTTACCTGGGAGGAAGTCAGCGTGCACGATTCTGAGGCGGAAGAAGATGAATAGTAAAGAATCATCAAAATCTTTATGAAATATATCGTAACGGGCGGGGCGGGATTTATCGGCTCGCATATCGTTGATCAACTTGCGGCGGGAGGTCACGAGGTACATGTCGTGGATAATTTTTTGACGGGCAAGCGCGAACGTGTAGAAGGGAAGGCGACGATTCATGAAGAAGACATTCGCAATTTTGATGCGCTCGCGCCGCTTTTTAAAGGAATGGTGGGTATCTTTCATACCGCCGCCCAGCCGCGGATGCAGTACTCCATCAAGGAGCCGCGTCTGACGAACGACATCAACATCACCGGCACGCTCAATGTGCTTCTTGCCGCGCGGGATGCCGGCGTGCCGCGCGTCGTATATTCGGCCTCATCCTCCGCCTACGGTCCGCGCCATCCCATGCCGCTCCGCGAGGATATGGCGCCCGAGCCCGTTATTCCCTATGCCATTCAGAAGCGTGTGGGGGAGCAGTACTGCGTCATGGCGTCGCGCTTTTATGGTTTAAAAACAGTCGCGCTTCGTTATTTTAATGTCTACGGTCCGCGCCAAACGACGACAAAAGACGGTCCCTACGCCACCGTCATCGGTATTTTTCTTGAACAACGCAAAAACAACCACCCGATGACGATCGTGCCGGACGGTACCCAGCGGCGCGATTTTACCCATGTAGGTGACATCGCGCGGGCGAATCTTCTCGCGATGGTATCGGACAAGGTAGGAGTAGGCGAGATTATCAATATAGGCACAGCGACGAACTACAGTGTCCTGCAAGTTGCCGATATGATCGGGGGTGCGCAGGAATTTGCCGAGCCGCGACAAGGAGAGGTACGCGAGACGCTCGCAGACAACACGCGTGCGCGCGAGCTCATCGGTTGGGAGCCGAAGATTTCATTTGAAGAAGGGATCAATGAACTAAAAAAAATGATGGGGATCGCGTAATATCAAAGATAAAAAAGTTGTCTGCAGAGGATGATCGGTCACGTTATTTACCAATAGTTCATAGACAAAGGTCGCTGCGATACAGAGTAGCTTGCATTATTATTCAATCAGATAATTTTAGACCTACTGCGCAATAACCTTTCTACTGCACTTATGCTTTTTCGGCTGCAAACAACTCACCGCTCGTCAATGAATACGCTGTATTCATCTCCTCGCACTTCATTGTTTTCGCACGAAAAAGCATAAGTTCGTAACGAAAATTATCACGCAGTAGGTCTATTCTATTTTTTGTGTCGCTTGAATCTATCCCGCACAATACAAACAAGGAGGGTGGTTCCGATATGCCGGAGACCCGTGAAGTAAAAAAAGAGCGCGAACTGATGCTCATTCAAGAATACTCCCTGCCGCTCACGGCACTTCATTTGCAGGGAGGGGAGACCTCGGTGGATCGGGCTATCAATGTGGCGCCCAATACGTGGAATGAGAACGACGGCGTCATCGTGTGGCTTGACCGCAACGGACGCATATACGCGACCCCCGGTTCGGACCATACGCGTGAGATAATGTTTGAACATCTTACCAAAGATGAGAGCATCGGCGTTCCACACCTAAACAGTAAGGAGGTATGGGGTGACAAGGCCGAGGGGGGCGGCACTAACGATTTCCGCGAATGGGAAAGATTGCGTGCGCGTGCTTCCGGTGACCGATAAGCATGGAGAAATAGTGGGGATTGTGTAGTGTGAAAAATGTAATAAAAACAGAGCGATATATTTCAATCGCTCTGTTGGCTAGGGAAGGGAACCGAGTTGGGCGTTATCACAAAGAGTCGCCGTCTCGAGCAAAGCACTTTTCGCAGAGTGGTCTCAAGTGCAACTGCTCCGTCCCCATCTTGCGGATGAACCAAAGAGGAACTGTTTCAATGGGAACAGGGATACTACCGCTTTCCTCGAGCTCCTCTAGGGTAGCCACATACTCTCTAATAACGCTATAATCCTTCTTTGCGCAGTCGGCGCAAGGATCATTGGCCCCCGCATAGGCCATTCTTACCCTAGCCGTGTACATTTTACCCTTGTACTTGAACTCGTCTAGCTCTGTGAGTCCGTAAC
>JAUYPE010000020.1 GCA_030697705.1 bacterium
GTTACGAAATCCCAGCATTTCGAGCGAGCCGAGGAAGGAGGACGAGGACGCATATGACCAAATATGCGTTGAGGACGACTGACGAAGGCGTAGCCGAAATGCTGGGATTGCAGTAGGAGAGGGAGTTTTGTAATGGTCTCAGAGTATCCCAATCACAAGAGATCCATCATCTTCCGGAATGCCGCTTCGTCAAGAATGGGGACGCCAAGCGCCTCGGCGCGCGCCCGCTTTGAGCCGGGATCGGATCCAGCAACGACGAAGTTTGTTTTTTTGCTGACCGATTCGGCTATCGTCCCGCCGCACGCGCGTATCATCTCTTTTGCCTCATCGCGGGAAAAAGATGCAAGTGTGCCGGTGAGAACAAAGGTCTTGCCTGCCAGCGGAACGGCAACTGGGCGGGACACCGCACGCCGGACGCGGACGCCCTCGCGCATCAGCCGCGCAACCAGCTTTTCGTTTACCGGATCGCAAAACCATGCCGCAATGCTTTTTGCTACTACTTCACCGATATTGGGAACGGCATTGAGTTCCTCCTGCGATGCCACCATAATCCTTTTCAGCGTACCAAAGCGCTCCGCCAAGTCAATGGCGGTTTCTTCGCCGACATAGCGGATACCGAGTGCGAAAATAAAACGTGCGAGTGTAATGCTTTTTTTCTCACTGATCGCCCGGATAAGATTTTCCGCCGCCACTGTGGCAAATCCCTCCAGCGGAAGCACATCGTCTTTGGTAAGGGCAAAAAGATCTGCCGGATCCGTGACGAGTCCGTGCTCCATCAGGCGATCAAGAATTTTTGGTCCCAAACCGTCAATATCAAACGCGCCTTTGGAAACGAAGTGCCGTAGGCGCTCATGCACCACCTCCCCGCATGCCGCCGGATCCGCGATGCGATACGCCACCTCGTTCTCTACCCGCACGACCGGCTGACCGCAAAAACTTTTCGGCATACGGAACGGCTTGGCACCATGAGGACGCAATCTCACAAGCACACGCACCACGCGGGGGATTACATCGCCCGCGCGGTGTATGACCACCGTGTCCCCAATCCTGATCCCGAGCCGTTCTATCTCATCGCTGTTGTGAAGCGTTGCCCGCGAGACGACCACGCCTCCTATACTTACTGGCGTGAGCACGGCAACTGGCGTGAGCACACCCGTGCGCCCCACCTGTAAAATAATATCTTCCACTATCGTCGTCGCCTCCTCGGCGGCGAATTTAAACGCCACCGCACCGCGCGGCGCCTTACCCGCCACACCGAGCGCGTCAAATAATGCGCGACTGTTTATCTGAACGACAATACCGTCAATGAGAAACGGTAACGACTCGCGCATCTCGGCAATTTCATCCCAATAGCAGACCACCTCGGCAAGATTACGACAACACTTCGTGAGCGGAAGCACGGCGATACCCAGCATCTGCGCGATCAAATGTCCCTCCTCATGCGTCTCCTGCCCAAGATCCGTTACCACATCATAGGCAAAAAAACTCAAGCACCGCGACGCGGCAATACGCGGATCTAATTGGCGAATGGAGCCGGCGGCGCAGTTGCGCGGATTGGCGAACGGCGGCAAACCGAGCCGCTCCTGTTCACGATTGGCGGCGGCAAACCGCTCTTTGGTCATATACACCTCGCCCCGCACCTCAAGAAGCAGTGGCAGAGCGGCAACGGCCGCTTTTACGCGCGGATAGCGTGAGAGAATATCGCCCACACCGTGCTCCTTATCTTTTACCTCGGCTTTTGCAAGAACGGCGGGAAGCTCCAGACGAAGCGGAACAGAATCAATCGTCTTGATATTTTCTGTCACATCCTCGCCCGTTACACCGTCTCCTCGTGTGGAACCGGCACTCAAAATGCCGTTTTTATAGGTGAGCGAGACGGCAAACCCGTCAACTTTCGGTTCTACAAAAAAATAACCGCCCTCCGACACCGCTTCTTCGGTACTATGGCGCAAGAATTTTTTGACACGCTCCTCCCACGCACCCAACTCCTCGGGCGAGAAGACATCGGCGAGGGAACGCATCGGGGCAGTATGCGTTACTTTTTTAAATCCTTTTAGCGGTATACCGCCCACACGCTGGCTCGGCGAGTCGGGCGTGATAAGATCGGGAAATTGTTCTTCAAGAGCGGTCAGCTCATGCTTGAGCGAATCAAGCGCCGCATCGGAGATTTCTTGCCGATCAAGGACGTGGTAGAGATACCGATGCCGTGCTATTTCGGCGCGCAGTTTTTCCAGCCGTTGTCGTGCATGCTCGCGGTTCATGGGAAAAAATACTCGAACATCTTTAGTAGCACAACTGAAATCCGCGCTTCACATGCGGCGTGCCGCCGATGGGAGCGTCCTGTCCTGAAACGGTCAGCATCGTATTTGTCGGATCTGCACAGGAGGAGGGCGCCGCTTCTAGATTAAAACGATAAGACATTCCTGAAGTGGTAGTGCGGTCATCCGACAGCGTACCGACCGGTCCCATCGCTCCCCTGTCCAAAAAAAGCCACTTCTCTATTCCTTCATCCGCGGCATACAACGCGCGAAACGAGTCCCGCGCCTGCCCGGAAATCGCGAGCTGACCGACGACAACATTCAGCACACCCGCACTGATGGAGAGAATCGCGGTGAGCACCAAAATAACAATGAGAATCGTAATGCCGCGCCGGTCGCGTGCGGTGCGAGAAATATGACGAAGCATGCGAGCGCGAAAATGGAATGGTACAAAAAACATACGCACAAAAGATAATTATTTAGCACGACGAACCTCCACCGACTCCTCCGATATCGCGCAAGCGTTGGACAATGGTCGTCTGTAAACTCATCGTCGTCGCCACACCGTAGAGCACCTCGGACGAGTGCAGGCGCATATTAATAACAATCGTCGGCTGACCATCGCACTCCGTCGCCTGAACGACTGAAGCGTTGTGGAGATTAAATGCCAGCACATCAACAAAGACCTCATTCGGGGAGGTCAGATCCTGTGCGCTTGAGCACCCTGTCGGCAAGGAGACGGCTTTAATGCGTTTGAGTGTGCCGTTTTGGAGGTAATAGGTTCGGTAGGGAACGGCGGCATCGGTTGAGCGGAAGGTAATCTCCTGCCCTAATACTGAAACGCAATTTGTAGAAAGATCAAATTCCGATCCCGTGCGCATCTCCTTCGTTATGAGCTCAAGCGAGAAGCGGATATTGTCCTGCACCGCCTGAATAGCGGAACTTTTCCGCTCGGCGCGCGTGACGGAAATCGTGATGCCGATAGCGTAGATGACGACAAAGGTAAAGAGCCCCACCGCAACAATGATCTCTATGATGGTGAATCCCGCTTTGTTTTTTTGCGTTTTGTTCATAATCAAAGAAAACTACCGCCAATTATACAGCCGCTCTTGCAATTGAATTGAATGAGGCGTCACGCCGTCATTCCATGTCACGGTAGAAATAACATCAAGCATATCCGACTTGTCAATAGTGAAAATCCCATCCGTCTCTCCAGTTGCGGGATGCGTAACATTCACGCACCGAAAAAAAATAGTATTCGCGCCCGTCTGATATCCATAACTGCCATTCGCGTTCACTCGCAGGGGAAGAGTCGCGCAATCCACTTGAGCATTATTCAATTTCGTACCTATGTGAGGATTACTCAACGGCAATGGACCTCCCATACGATGGCAATCTGAATTTTCCCAAAAAGTCGCGTCGGCAATCTGCCCGTTCACATCAAAAAGATTCCCATTGCCGTCTGACGACCTGTCCCATCCGTTCATCGGATTCCCACCACCATCCAGCGCATCAAGGCAGAGCACATTATTCTCCCGCACGGTACGAACGAGCTCAATCCCTTCTTGCGCGAGATTTGCCGCGATGAGATTATTTTTCGTCGTGCGCGTCGCCGTAAGCGACGAGGTGATGAGCGCAACGGGCAGGGTAAGCGCACCGGCAATAAGCCCGGCGGCAACGACGGTTTCAATCAAGGTAAACCCTGATTTTTTACGAAACTGTTGAGTAGACATCAACATAATTGTCAGCGAACAGTAATCTGTCCCGTATCATGCACACTCACGGTGCGCACCTGCCCCGAGGGCGCCTTGAGTTCTATATCCATTTTTGCATCGGGGAGCGCCGTGCCGCCGCCACCGGGATAAAAATTGATCACCGCCTCCGGCGCGGAAAAAACGATACCTATCGTCGTGCCCGGAGCTAATGGAGCTCCCGAAGCGTCTATAATTCTACTCACTTTCACACTCCGTTCAAAAGTGGTCTGGGCGATAAACTCACAACAGGGATCATACTTACCGTCACCGTTCTTATCCCCAAAGTAAAGGTAACTCCCACCGCCAACAGTAACCCTGATGCCCACGGCCGGCGGTGGAGTTGCACCCGTCTGGGTGAAAACAGAAACGGCAAGCGCGGCGTTTTGCGCTTTACGGATGGCAAGTCCCAACTCGCGAGCGGAGCGTTCCAGCACGGCTGCATTTCCCAATGAAGTGAAGTTTGCCACCGTACTCACGCTCAAAAGCGTAATAATGGCGATAACCACGAGCATTTCTGCCAAGGTGAAACCACTTCTCTCACGCCGAAAGGCATTAAATCTTCCCGTGACTCGTTTTATCATGCCGTACCGCATGCCTCCAGTATATGCTTTTCCATAAAAATAAAAAGAGTGGGTGCAAGGATCCATCACAACAATCTACGCCCATACTAACTCCAACCCAGAAGCGCAAAGAAAACGGATGAATATCCGTACGCCATAATCGCGCCCGCCAAGATAAAAGGTCCGAAAGGAATGGCACTCCCCCATTTCTTGCCTCCGGCGAGCATGAGTATGATCCCCGCTGCACCTCCCAGCCAAAAAGCAAAGAGAAGCGCTACAAATGCCGCGGGGTACCCGATGAGGAGCGAGATGCCAAAAATAAGCTTCGCATCTCCCAAACCAAGCCACTTCCCGCGCGAAACAAGCCATAATGCCCCCAAAAATGCGCTTATGATGATTGCCGCACCGCCATCGTACGCCAACCCCGCCAGACCCCCACGGACAAAACTCACTAAAAATCCTACCACTGCAAGAGTCAGCGCCGCGCCATTGGGAATAATCTGAAAACGAAGATCAGCGACAAGAGCAACGACTCCCGCCACACAAACGAAAAGGATGCTTACGAAAAAAATGAGTGTTTCAAGAGAGGGCTCCATGACAAGGAACGGGAGAAAAATAATCGCCGCATGCGCAAACAAAAATGCCGTCGCTACCTCCACGAACGGATACTGCCACGAGATCGGCGCACGGCAGTGCCGGCACCGCCCGCCTTGCAGAAAAAAACTTGCTACCGGAACAAGCTCTCGCGCACGAAGAGTATGCTGGCACGATCGGCAGTGCGACCGCCCCCCCAGCGACTCTTCCGCCACGCTCCGGATAATGACCACATTCAAAAAACTGCCGATAACGAGCCCGAGGAGCGCGAAGAAAAGAATGGGTATAAGAAGCATATAACGGCACCATCATGAGTGTCTCGATACTCTGTCATTCCGAGTGCAACGACTGCCAGTAGGCGTCCCGCGAGGGAGGAATCCCGTTAAAGTTCGGTATGCTGAAATCGTACGGGATCCTTCGTCCGCCCAAGGCGCCACGCCCGCCGGCGGGCGGGGACTCTGGATGACGGACAAGGTGAGGCGAGACGTTATCCGTCAATTTGGTACCTTATCCACGCAAGAGCGCCCCGCCTCACCGGAACACCCTGCCGTATCCGCACCGCTAATCGTTGTTCCAGCCAATACATCCGCACATCCCGCGCCCGCCGCGGGACATTCATCGGCATCAACCTTGAGCGCCGCACTGCCAGTTGTCTCCAAGTTCATGCCGATATGATAGTAGAGGCATGACACGCCCACACCACATACCGCACCACTCGCGTTTACCAGAGGAATGTAAGAATAGACATTCACTCCTCCGCCACCAAGAGGATCCGACGGAAGCGTAGGGAAGATGTCGGGAACAAGATTCGTGAGGGCATCAGGATACTCCCGTTGCTTATCAAAATACAATTGGAGACCCGTCTGAATGTTGCGCATATCCAATAAACGCCGTACATCCCGCGCCTGCGCTTTTGCTGTCTGCACTGCCGCGATGATTATCGTCGTTAAAATACCAATAATAGCGATAATAATAAGAAGCTCAAGAAGGGTGAAGCCATTTTTCTTTACTCTTGTCTGACGAAAAAAATAAAATACCATTAGAAAAAGTATAGCATGAGTCAAAAAAAATAACACCACTTGGGTGGATGGTGTTATTTTTATAATCTGCTCTAGCCCTCTTACAGGAGCTGGTTCGGTCTCGCCGTATGAGCACCCGCCGTCAAACCCGCCGTAGGCTGTTCCAAACTAAAGTCAATAATAAAGGATTCCGTACTTGCGGCACAAGTACCCGGAGCCGCAAATGTAGCGCTACAGTAGGTATAAGGAACTCCTCCAGGCGTTGAATTCGTAGGAATCGTAGGAAGAAAATCAGAGATAGTTACTGCCGCATCAGTGGCACAAAAATCGGTTAAGGCAAGAACTGCCGCCGGAGTTTTGCTAAGATAGGCACCAGAACATGAGTCGGCGAATAGTTCCAGTGACAACTGGATGCTCTTTATATCCGAGATGCGCTTTGCGTCACGCGCGCGCTGACGAGCGCTATTGAGAGCGCCTAACACAACTGTCGCCAAAATACCGATAATGGCGATAACGACGAGGAGCTCAATGAGCGTGAAGCCCTTGCGGTGCATCCTCACAGACAAGAATTTAAACATAGTGATAGAGAAGAAAGAAATGAATGATAGATAGATGAACGAATAAGAGAAGATAAGAAACAAACTGTTTTTTGAACCGACCGCTCGACCTTTCGCTAAATGGCAAAAACAGAAAAAGGAACCAGCAACTCTTCTCCTGCCATTATATAATGCTTTGGTGCGCCATGTAAAATGGGTGTTATCCACAAGGGATATCAGAGCTTATCCCCAGGGGGGATTATAAATCCACAAGGGATGGCAATGCTTATCCACGACCTATTCCTTCCCTTCGTCATTCCGAGCGCAAGCGAGGAATCCCGTCAATCTACGGCAAGGTCATCAAAATGAGGATTTTTCTCTGTGATAAGTTCCATTTTCTTTTGCCTTGACCAACTTTTTATCTTTTTCTCCGCCGCTATGGCTTCGGATGCCGTCTGAAATACTTCGTAATATACAAGTTTATCTATGTTGTAGCGGGAGGTGAATCCTTTAATTTTCTTTTGTTTATGTTCCGATATTCTCCTTTGCAGATCGTTTGTTATGCCTGTGTAGAAAACAGTGTTCCTCTGATTAGTCGCGATATAGACACAATAGTAACGCATGTACTGAATGTTGTCGGGATTCCTCCCTCACGGGACGCCTGCTGGCAGTCACTCCGCTCGGAATGACGGAATGAGGAGAGATAACGGCAGAGGAACAAACACGCAAGCCCTAAGTAAGGTACTTCTGCCTACACACCCCCTGCGATATTATAAATAGGAATAAGGATCGCCGCGACCAGAACGGCAACGCCGCCGCCAAGCACGAGAATGAGAATGGGCTCAATGAGCGTGAGAAGGTTATTCACAAGGGAGTCAACCTCTTTCTGGTAGAAGCGCGAGATATTTTCCAGGATAAAATCAAGCCGCCCCGACTGTTCGCCGATTTTGATCATCTGCGTGACCATTACAGGAATCTCGGGCGTCTGCTCAAAGGCGGAAGAAATAGTACTGCCCGCCTTGACCGCCGCAATGGCACGCGCCACCGCATCCTGATAAATCACATTCCCGACGACATCCTCGGTGATAGTGAGCGCACGAATGAGGGGAATACCGCTGATCATGAGCGTGCGCATATTGTCCGTCATGCGGACGATAAAAATGCGCTGGTATAGGGCACCAATAATAGGAGTTCTGATTTGCACGGTGTTAAAAAAACGTTTTCCCGCAGGCGTTCTCCCCCATCGCCACAAAAAAATAATACCGCCGATAACACAAAGGAGAACGAGAAGACCGTAACTCCGGAGCAGATCGGAGAGGGAGATAATGATTTGCGTATAAAAAGGCACCTCGGTTCCGGTTTCTTTGAAGATAGATGTAAGTTTGGGAATAACGACGGTGAGCATGATCGTAAACACTCCGACAAAGGCGAGAAGGACAAAAGCGGGATAGATAAAGGCATTGCGCGCCTTGTTCGCGATATAGTAGGAGCGTTCCAGATAATCGGCGAGGTAGGTGAATACATCCTGCAACTTGCCCGACTCCTCGCCCGCGCGAACCAAGCTCACATAAAACGACGAAAACGCATCGGGATGCTTGCCAAACGCCTGCGAGAGCGCCATACCGCCCGTCACATCCGCCATGACCTCATTCACAATCTTGCGGAGCTGGGGCTTGATCGCCTGGCTGGCGAGCGTGCGGAGAATCTGGATAACGGGAATCTGCGCCTCAAAAAGGGTTGCCATCTGGCGCGAAAAAAGAACGATATCGCGCTGTCTCACGCCCCGCCCGAACTGCATCTCAAATATGGACTTTTTGCCGCGCTCTCCAACGGAGATAACGATAAGTCCATTTTTCTGAAGCGCATCCAGCGCCGCATCCTGCGAGGATGTCTCAACAACACCGGTACGCATCTCGCCCTCCTGCGTTCGTGCTTTGTAATCAAAGATAGGCATAGTTATGTAGAGGAGGCCACAGAAGAACGAATATACGGCGCTTACGCCCCTTTTTCGTCATTCCGATCCGCCCATGGCGGAGAGGAATCCCGTGAATTTTTAGCATATAGCTAGTATCCCCCTTGTGGGGACTGAAACCGTACGGGATCCTTCGTCCGCCCAGGGCGCCACGCCCGCCGGCGGGGACTCTGGATGACGAACCAAACGCCCACATCTGCTACCCCTCGGCAAGATTCTGAAGATCTTCGGGGCTTGAGGAGTAGAGCACAGCGCTCTCCATGGTAATCTCACCGCGACGCACCAGATCAATAAGGGCACGATTTAAACTCACCATACCCACCTCTGATCCCGTCTCCAACACGATATCAAGCTCATGAGTTCTATTTTCGCGAATAAGATTGCGGACGGCGGAGTTGGCGATCAAAATCTCCACCGCCGGAATTAATCCGCCGTTTACGCGCGGAATGAGCCGCTGGGAGGCGATACCGATAAGCGTAGAGGCGAGCTGGGTGCGAATTTGATCCTGCTGACCGGGCGAGAAAGTATCAATAATACGGTCGATCGTCTGCGCGGCATTGTTTGTGTGGAGGGTAGAGAGCACTAAGTGCCCCGTCTCGGCGGCCGTTACCGCCGTACTGATCGTCTCGGAATCGCGCATCTCCCCCACCACAGCCACATCAATATCTTCGCGGAATACGGATCTAAGGGCCCGATGAAAGTCGGTCGTATCAATACCCACCTCGCGCTGATCTATAATCGCCCGATCCGAAGTGAAAAGATATTCAATTGGATCTTCAATGGTAATAACATGGTCGGCGCGCGTGTGGTTAATGACGTCAACCAGCGCGGCGAGGGTGGTTGACTTGCCGTGCCCTGTAGGACCGGTCACGAGAAAAAATCCCTGTTGCGCCTGCACGAAATCGGTAAGAATCGTGGGAAGCGAGAGCTCTTCCAGCGTACGGATCTTGGTCGGAATAGGACGCATGGTCGCTCCCATGAATCCCCGCTGATGGTAGATGTTGACGCGAAAACGCACATGGTCGCGGAAGTTATACGAGAAGTCCATCTCTTTCTCAATGAGATAATGTGCCTGCTGTTCTTCGGTCAGCAGTGAAAAGATAAAATCATGTGCGCCGTCCGGCGTAATAATCTCCTGCTGGGTAAGCGGCAGGAGCGAACCATCCACGCGCAAGGTCGGATGACGTCCCACGCTGATGTGCAGGTCGGAGGCGTTTTCTTTCAATACCATGGAAAAAATCTCCTCAATTGTCTGGCGCGTCATCGGCATAGGGATAAGGAAATAACAAATGATATAAAAACACCGTTACACCAGCGTCTTAATCTTGGCGGCAACCTCGCTCGGCGTAAAATGCGCCTTAATGATATAGTCGTCCGCGCCCAGCTCCATCCCCCGCTCCACATCTTCTTTCTGCCCAAAATTCGTCAAAAAGATAACTTTCGGCCGGGGATTCAGCGTTTCCTGCCGAATTTGCCGCAAAACCTCGAAGCCGTCCATGGATGGCATGACTACATCAAGCAGAATTATATCGGGATGCAGTTCGCGGACCTTATCAATGCCTTTTTTGCCGTCACCCGCACTCTCCACGACAAACCCCTGCTCCTTCAGTTTGATCATGTACATCTCAACGATAAAAGGATCATCGTCTATGATGCAGATCTTGACACCAGCATTTTTTTGTTCTGATGATTCCATATATGCTACAAGCATACCGCGCGCCGGGCGCGCCGTCTACACCGCAGGACATCCACGTACCGCGCAACACCGCATCCTAAACCGTTTCCAAAAGCTCTTCCAAACCGATAATACCGTCCAATACTTTCAATATACCATCCTGGCGCATGGTAATCATCCCCTGCCGTTTCGCTTCCGCCGCAATATCGGTCTCGGACGGATGCGTCAGAATAATTTTTTCAAGCTCGGGCGTCATCACGAGAACTTCGTTAATCCCCACGCGACCCCGCGTGCCCTTGGGACAGGTTGGCGAAACCTCCGGCTCATAAATCTCTTGAGGAGGATTGGCGGCGAATTTTTCTCTCAACGCGGCCGGCATCTGCTCAATATCGGGCATGATAATCTCATTCGCCCGCCCCTCAATCTTTGTTTTTTTGCGCGAGTCGGGGCAGAGGCGGCGCACGAGGCGTTGCCCCACGGCGAGCACGACCGTTGGTGCGATGAGAAATGGATCAATTCCCATATCAATAAGCCGTGGAATAACACCAATGGCGCCATTTGTGTGAAGCGTCGTAAGCACCAGGTGACCAGTAAGCGCAGCGTGGACGGCGAGTTGCGCTGTCTCTTTGTCGCGAATCTCGCCTACGAGAATAATATCGGGGTCTTGGCGCAAAATATGTCGGAGACCACTCGCAAAGTCGTAGCCGATCTCGGGACGAATTTGCGACTGATTCACCCCCTCTACGAAATATTCAATCGGATCCTCAAGCGAGATGATATTCGTCTCCTCCTTATTAAGAATCTGGAGAAGCCCATAGAGCGTCGTTGACTTTCCCGATCCAGTAGGGCCAGTGATGAGAATCATGCCATAGGGACGCTTTATCCCTTCTACAATCCGGTCAAGATTACTCCCGAGAAAACCGAGGTCTTCCAGCGTTTTAATGCCAGCATCGGGATCCAGAATACGGATAACCACCTTCTCACCAAAGGAGGTGGGAAGCGTGGAGATACGGAAATCAATGCCCCTGCCGTCAATATCAAGATGAAAGCGGCCGTCCTGCGGAATGCGCGTCTCGTCAATTTTCAAACTCGCAAGCACCTTAATGCGCGTCACCAGCGATGCATGCGCATTCACCGGCATCGTTAGCGTCGTATGCAATACGCCGTCAACGCGGAAGCGGATGCGCAACTTCTCGCGGCTCGGTTCAATATGAATATCCGAAGCGTGCCCCGTCACCGCGTGGCGGAGCATGACAGTCACTATTTTGGTAATTGGCGCATCATCAACGATCCGGTTGCTTGTCTCGCGCTTCACCGGCATCGCCTCCGCAAGCCGTGCGCTTTCCCGCTCAAATTCGCCCACAGCGGTATGCACCTCGCCCGATAAGTTTTGATACTGCTCCATCACATGCCCGAAATCGGTCGGCGTCACCAGAAATACGCGTGTCGGGAGATTCGCACGCGACGAGATAAACTTCAACGCCTCCTGCGCCGTCAGATCATCGGGGACGAGCATTCCCACATCCAAATAACCCTCGCGCTTGCCGAGAGGGATCATTTTGTAATAGCGCGCCGACTCCTCCGGAATATCATGCATATCCTCGGAGGGGATTTGATTTCCTTCGAGGGATTTTATGGGATATCCGGTGAGCTCGCTTTTTGCCGCTATCACAGCATTCTCCGAGATGCCGCGCGCGTAGAGCACCTCCTCCAGCGCGACCCCGCGCTCCTTGGCGTCCCGTTGCACCTCGGCGGCTTCGGCAAGCGTGAGTGCCTTTGCCGCTATAAGAATTTCAATCAGTGTTTTTTCCACGGGTAATGAATGAGACCTGCACCGTTCTAAATGGGTAAGAACGGATTGGGACGCCCCGCGGGGGTGTCCGGAAGCGGAGGAATAGTAGGCACCCGAAGCGAACGGAACGAAGGATCTTGAAAAATGGAAATATCAAAATTGATTGTGGCAAGCGGACGAACGGTTTGTAAATATGCCTCAAATTGGTTCGGCTCGCGCGAGGTTGAAGTGCTGCCGGCAGGTCCTGCGAAAGGCGAGCCTTGGAACCAAAAATAGAATCCTACGCCCAAGATGATGACACCAGCGATAAGAATAAGGTTTTGTCTATTCATAAAAGTAAGCAAGCGCTACTGGAAATAGGTCTTCAGTTTGATTGTGACGGTGAAATTATTTTTTTCATCAACGGCAATACCCAATGATCCCGCATCAAACAGGGGAAGATTTTTTTCCATATCGGCCAAGAACGCCTTGAAATTTTCATACGACCCCGCCGCCGTCAGTTGGACCTCAAGCTCCTGCGGACCTTGGGCAACCGGTGCCGAAGCGGGAGCTCCGGACGGCTTTGGCTGGCCGGGAGCACCTGTTTCGGTAGCGGGTGCGGGAGTAGGTGTAGTTTTTTTTGTCGGCGCGATAAAAGCAATTTTTTGCAGGGAGACACCGCGCGAGAATGCGAGATATTCCATCTCAACCATGACATTTCGTACCGGACTGCCTTCAGGAATCGTCTCATTGATCCCCGCCAAACTATCTTGGGGAATACTCTCAAAAACCCGTTCACGGTCGTCAAAAGAAGCCACAAGTATCTCCAATTCGGTGCGAATACCGTTGAAATGCGTAATCTCGGCCTGAATACTCTGGTAGCGATTCCATTCGCCCAATACAAAATAATACCCCAGGAGTGCGGCGGCGAGGAAAAGAAGCACAGTGATAACTCCTTTTGGCATAAATTAGAAATTTACTAAAACAGAACTATTAGACCCACTGCATGAGCTTATCCACACAGGTGGATTATAAGTCCACAAGAGGTATCCCCACAGGGGGAACACTAACTGTCAGAGCTTATAGAATTGGGGCTTCAGGGTGAGCATAATGGTAAACTTGACACCTTTTTCGGTTTTATCGGGATTGCCGAAACTTACCGCGCTCACCGCATCGCCCGCTTGCTCAAACTGGGCAATCTGGCGCGCAAGAAGCGCGAAGCTTGTGGTCAATCCCCCCAAATCAACCGTCCCTTTCTTTGAATCAAAAGAGAACGACGAATAGCTGGTCTGGGGAAAGGTGTTGTTTTCCAAAAGTGCGAATATACGGGAAGAGATAATATGATTTTTGAGCAATACCCGAACGTTTTTGAACCGCGAGTCAAGAAGAAGAATCGCTTTCAGCTTGTCGGGATCAATTTCCTGCTCTTTCGCCATAATGGTTTCAACGAGCTTGTCGGCCACCGCGTCCTGGCTATGGTTATACACCCTAAGACCGACATACAGCGCGAGCATCAGGAGAAAGACGCCGAGACCGACAGACATGCCGAGCGCTCCTCCGCGCTCGCGCACCACACGCGTTAGACGAAATCGCGCAAAAAGACCTCGGGTTGAAGCCGTATATGACGATGACGAAGGTGATCGAGATTCCAAATATGTCATAAAAACAGGAATATTTTTCAAAAAATCCCTACCGCGAAGCAATCTCCCGAAGGGCGAGACCAATGGCGACCGAGAAGCTTGGACCGATCTCCCGAAATACCATTTGCATGAACGCGGGTGCGATGACGCGGGCGAAAGGATTGCCTTTTGCCGTCTCAACCCCGAAGCGTGATGCCGCCGCCTCAACCATCCCTTTTAAATTCGCTCCCCCGCCGGTCAGATTGATCTTTTGGATCTTACGCGAGGATTTGCGGTTATACACGCGGATCAGCTGCTCCATCTGGGTAAAAAGCGAGTCAATATGAGGCGTAATAATGGAAGAAACCTCGCGTTTTTCCAGATCATCGCTTATGCCCACGTCGCGCTTGAGCGCTTCGGCGCGCTCGGTATTGATGCCAAGCCCCCGCTCCAGCGCGCGCGTCAGTTCGTGCGCACCGCGATCAAGATTATGTGAAATGCGGAGCTGACCGCGGTCAACGATCGCAAGCGTCGTCACCTGATAGCCAATATTGATAATCGCCTCCGGTATCGGGTCGTGCCCCACGAGTGATCGTACCATACTGAACGTCTCCACCTCAAGCGCCGCAAGGCGCAGACCTGCAAGTGTGGCGATGCGTTTGAACTTTTCCACAACCTCCCGCTGAACCGCCACGAGCAACACCTCCACTATATCACGATCTTCTCCGCCGTCCAAGATAGTCCACTCCAACACCACTTCGGAAAGCGGAATGGGAATATATTTACGCGCCTCCAGAGGAATGGCGCTCGCCAACTCCCGCGGTGCGAGCCGCGGAAAGGGAATCGCGACCACAAAGCTGGAGGTCGCCGGAACGGAACAGACCACATCCTTGGCCGTCACATGCGCCTCGCGCATGAGATCCTTGAGCAGTTGGGCAAGATCGTTATCCGCGTAGCGCAATATGCCGACCCCCCGCGCATTGGTTGTTTTAAAATAGGTTTCGTTTCTTAATTCCCCATAGGTTTGCAGTATGGCGCGTCCCGATGCGTACTTCAATTCTAACGCCTTGGTGGAGAAGGCGCCAATATCAATACCAACATAGCTCTCCGGTTTGCGGGAGAATAAAGAACCGAGAGAAAACGACGCTAATCTAGTTTTTGGTAAAAAAGAAAGGTCCATAATAAGACACCTTCATGGGTACTTCAACGGGATTTACATAGTCACCTCCCCCTCCGTCATTCCGAACCTTTTGCTTCTGCTCTGAAAAACTCCACGAGGAATCCCATTAACACGCTGACTATCAATAATGTGAGTATACATTTTTTTCATACATCCGCCAAATGTCTCTGTATAAAAAATCTATACCACCCCCATTAACTACTTTTTCTTTGTCATTCCCGCGCAAGCGGGAATCCAATGGATATTATTACCTTTTAATAAAATAAGGGTACCACGCAATACGCGTAATACCCCTATTGACTTTTCCTCTCTCTTCTTAAGAAGATGTGATGCCACTGACTCACGACGGTAGAAAACTCGTGACGATCCGTTCAAAGAATGTCGTATTGGCAAACCGGTTGCCGCTGGCAAGAGCGTAGTGGTAGCCACCGGATCTACTGTCCAGACGATTCAGGCGCACAAGAGCATCCGAGTGAATGTCAAGCGCGGTCTGGCTTGCTGTTTCCCGATCCCAGCGCAAGGATAGTCGGGGCGATAGACCATCTTCCAAGGGCAGATGTGGAACGATTTGGAAACCAATTCGCGCTTGTCCCCGCAGGTCTTGACGAGGTCGGAGCACCAGATAGACATCCATTACCGTAGAGGCGTACTGGATATCACGAGTCCCACCTTGATGGTTTTCCCGCCGAATCAGACGGAGAGTGCCATGCCTAAAGGAATCCAGCACCTCTATTATTGCCGACAAATCCCGTTGGGCTTGTAGCACATCTGCAATGAGGGTGATTCTCTCCTCCTGATTGCGATAGATCAACGCTTTGGAAAGCGTGTTCAGAATACGATCACTTGCATCGAAAAGCTTGGCATGGAGTTGGGCGCGAAATGCTTCCAGTATTTCTTGCGGAACTGCCGTCACATG
The DNA here is from genome assembly GCA_030697705.1 of bacterium. GTDB lineage: Bacteria > Patescibacteriota > Minisyncoccia > Sungbacterales > HO2-52-23 > JAUYPE01. Next base: position 15,855 of record JAUYPE010000020.1, read on the forward strand.
GCGCGTAAAGAGTCCGCTGATCTCGGCAAGCTTTCCGTTGATCGTATTATATTGGAATAATACTTGCCGGAACTCTGCCGGATCAAACATTCCGTGAACCAGGATGAGCGCACTATGAAACTCTGTATCTGCCATAGCTCGCAATCCAGACTCACCAGTCAACTTGAGGTACTTAACCACATAGGACGGCTCTACGGTATTAAGCGCGTCTGTTAATGCGGTCTGGTCTTCCAGCGGCAAATCATACACCACGATCCGAACCTCATCTGCCAGAACGCGAACTGCTTCGGTAAAGGTGAGACGATGTCTTGTCTGGGTGAGTTCTGGGGGAACAGGTTCGATGTCTTCCTCTCCGATGTTTACATATGCCACATCAGGATCGGTATTCCACCTGAATAATCCCACCAGTTGTTTCTCTCGATTATACAGGGTGCCATACTCTTGGGACAGTCTGTGAAAGAAACACCCACGGTGTTTAGGGAAGTAGAGGCGCTTGTCCTTGACTCCAACTACCGCATGCGCCCTTTTCGGAATAAGGCGCAGAGGATGCCGAAAACGCCCAGCTCCTCGGCCAAACCTAAGGTGCTTGAAGTGCTCTTCGCGCAGAATTCCCCGCTTAAACAACTCCGAACAAGTAAATTGAAGTAGCTGAAATGGGCTATCGCCGAACTTACTGAGTGCTCCTCCCAATCTCGTTTCATTGAGCCATTCGCATGTTACTCTAGACGGAAGCTCCTCCTCTTGCCAATTCGTATGGTATTTCACCATATGAGGAATTGCTTCCAGGACAAGATCATCTGTCCATTCTGTACTATGAGCATCCCACGGGTGAATGTGGGGACGATCCGGATGCATAGGGTCAAAAGCGTATTCAGGGAATCCATACACGAAGAAACGGTAGGGGTTGGAACCAAATTTGGCAACCAATGGCGATACAAGGTACTCTTGCTCAAGGAAGTCATAAGTAAAACACCTTAGCGTTTCGCCTAGTGTTAACCCCTTTGGTATGTGGAAATGTACTGTATGCCGCACCGCCTCTTTAATCATGGATTCCATCCACACTCCAACGCGCCCTATATCCCATGGATGAACATGAAAAGCATTTGGCCTAGTCGGATCAAATGCATATTCCGGGTATGCAGTGATGAAGAGTGCGTAGAGACCATACTGCTGGAGTGCTCGGTCTAACTTCCCTTGTTGTTGCACCCATAGCGCGGTGAACTTTTCAAAGATGGCTCTATCCATACTCCACCCTTGTTGTGCAATAATTGGTCGCAATGCAATACCTGCATTCAATAATCCTTGTCTACCTTCCCAAAATCCCGTAGGGACTTTTCTGCCTCTCTGAAACCTGACTGCTTGATAAATTGCGGATACCTCTATAATGGTCTGGAAAAAATAGACAGCTAAATGGGTTCAACTTCCCCGGCGGTGTATACTGGCGATATATGAAAAAAGTATTCACTCCCAAGCAGAAAGCGCATGTGGCGCTGGAAGCTATCAAAGGCCTCAAAGCTCT
>JAUYPE010000025.1 GCA_030697705.1 bacterium
TTATAACCTTTCTACTGCAATGTTCACATTTCGGCTACGACTTTACAAAAATCTTTCAACATATACGCTGTATATGCTTCAAGATTTTTGTTTTGTCTCGCTCGAAATCTGAACATCTCGTAACGAAAATTATAAGGGGACGGGTCTATTGTTGTATTATTGCTACTATGGAACCAAGTGACGAACAACTCATACTTGCCGCACGCGAAGGCGACGATGGCGCGCTCGCACTCCTCATCAGGCGCTATCTCACACCGGTGTATCAACTCGCGTTCGGCATCTCGGCGGCTATTGGCATTCTCTTCGGCTACTACCCAGCGCACCGCGCATCATTACTTAATCCCATCGAAGCCCTTCGTTATGAATAACAACAATAAAAATCATCGTCCAGCCCGGGCAGGACCACTTCGTCCGCTCATATCGCGACTTTGCACAACTTTATAAAAAACATTATCACATCATAAAAACCTCTATGAAAGAAAAGAAAAAACTTGCGGTCATGATTGCGGTAGGAACGCTTCTGCTCTCGAGTGGTTCGTTTTATGCTGGAATACGGTACGGGCAGACAGGGAACCAGGCCAGCCGAAATAACGGTAGCGAATACTTTGCAAACGGACCGGCTGGTATCGGCACGGGTCGGGGTAGCCCGAGCGGACGCGGCGGTACGCGTAATGGAGCCGCCGGATTTACCAGCGGCGAGGTCATTGCAAAAGACACCCAGAGTATTACCCTTAAAATACGCGACGGTGGCTCTAAAATTATTCTTTATTCACCGAGCACGATGATTGAAAAGCCCGCACCTGGTACGGCAACCGATCTCCTCACCGGTACGCAACTCGTCATTATGGGCGACGCCAATGCGGATGGGAGTATCACGGCAAAAAATATTCAAATTCGCCCGCAGGCACCCGCTGGCACCGCGCCCCCTCAACTGCCGTCCGACAATTAAGAAAGCACGAAGAGGGACGTATAGCATACATTGCTGTGTACTAAGTTATTCGTCAAGCTTCGTTGGATCTTTATGACAAGAGACAAAAATTATTCGGCATGCACATCACATCATCAAAGTGAACTTTGTAAATGATGAAGCGCTATGAACTCTGTTTTTAAAAAATATATTTTTATAGTGGCCAGCACATTGTTTCTATGCGGATCAATTTTAATCGCATATCAAACATCGTTCCATCCCCTCACCGCACCAAGCGGTTCGCAGGTAACCAATGCCTCTGAAATTATTTCCCCACCCCCTTCAGTGGAAATTGACGGAACAACTATTGCCGTAGAGCTTGCCACAACGAGTGCCGCAGTCGCAAAGGGCCTTTCGGGAAGAGCGTCTCTTGAACAAGATCGGGGCATGCTTTTTATTTTTTCGCGACCCGACCGCTATCGATTCTGGATGCCCAATATGCATTTCCCGATTGATATAATTTGGCTAGACGACGATAATAGAGTTGTTGATATTGATGAGAATGTTCCCCATGAATTTGATCCTGCTCATCCAGTTTTTTTCATGCCCGATTCACCTGCACGGTACGTACTTGAGTTAAATGCCGGATTTGCGAAAACCCGCGGTATTACTATTGACGATACGGCAATCTTTCATCATATCGAATAACTATGGAGATAATTACCGTTCCCGCGAACGAACGAGCACTTTATAACCGCTTTATACGGCAAAACTATCCACCCATAGGAGCATTCATGCAGACATGGGAATGGGGCACATTTCAAGAAGCGCTGGGAAGAAAGACCGAGCGTTATTTTTTGAAAAAGAATAGTAAAACCGTCGCGGCATTTACGCTCGTGCATCATGCAGTGTCATTTGGTTTATCATATGCCTATGCACCTCGCGGTCCTGTGATTTCACGCGAGCTGGGAGAACAAGCGCATAGTGATGTCTTTGATTGCATCAGACAGTGGGCGCAAGAAAAATTTGCAAAATCCATCTTTGTCCGATTGGAACCACCCACGCAATTTATTCCTCATGGAATGAGCAAATTTTCAGTTCCTCCCTATTATGTTCAACCACGCTTTAACCTCGCCATTCCGTTACATGCGCGGACAGAAGAAATTGCAGCACGTTTTCATCCATCAACTCGTTCAAATATCAAACGCGCAGAAAGACGAGGAGTTCATGTGGAAATGGGGTCAAGTTTTGAGGAATTGTTTGACCAATTTCTTGCCATGACGCAGGATACGATTCAAAGAAACAGCGGCAAAGATGTGTACCCGGCTCCATTGTATTTCAAATCTCTTTTTGAAACCGTTCCCCTTTTAGGAAACACAAGTGATCCCGACAGTCTTTCCCTCGGAGTATTCTGCGGCTGTGTCAACGGCCAGCCTGCGGCAATCCACCTCGTTCTCTTTTTTGGAGACACTGCCACATATCTCTACGGCGCTTCTTACAGTAAATATCTCAATTCTAAAGTAACCACCTATCTTCACTGGACGGCACTATTGGAAACAAAACGAAAGGGGATGAAGTTTTACGACATCGGGGGCATTGATGATGTCCGCTGGCCAACACTTACTCATTTCAAACGACAATTCAGAGGAAAAGAATTTCACTATATAGGTAACATGGACATACCCATCCGACCCGAACTGTACCGATTTTATAATTTCATCCATCGCTTTAAGAAAAGTTAAAAATAGGTATACCTAAACTATGCGGAGGGCAAGCCCCCGCATAGTTTAGGTGGTTTCCTGATCATCTCCGGCCGTACTGGATCAACCACTGCCCAACCAACGCCAGCTGTTCCACTTACGATAATAAATCCACTTTCACCCGCCATGAAGTGGGTTTATTTGAGCTTATAAAAAACTTTGTTTCCAAACCGAAGATCAATGTAATCAACCGCCCTCCGCCGATCCTTAATCTCATCCCGCACTATCCGTGTAAGCACGGTGAGGGTATGCTCGGCATCGTCATCCCGCTTGAAAATCATACGGAATCCGTCGGTGGCACGGGCATGCACTTCACTGGGCACATTCACGAAAAAAGAAAAATCCGTAACTGGCTCCCCGATAACCGTCGGTAAGCGATCCGCAAGAAACGCCATGCGATCAATCGTCCTTTGATCGAGAGCCCTCTTACCAATAGGAACCTCTATCCCATCTGTCGTAATTCTCATGATCAAAGAACCGACTAGCTGGGGTGCCGCATCATACGCAAAACCCTCGCGATCAATATAGGCGCAGAGACGAGACAGCCCCTCATTATTCGTCGCAAGCGGCAGCGATGATGCCGCGATGAGTGGTGTTGAAGATGCCGTAGCGACCGTTTCATCCGCCTTACCATCGGCGCAGAGAATCGCGAAAAGAGCGCGTTCCTCCACCGTGATGGCAAGCGTCCGCCCCGAAGATCGCGCGACCTGTACGGAACGGATCCGTGGAAATCGTTCTTGGAGACGCCGTATTATCTCTGCATCGTTTACGAACGGAACAAAGTCTCCCGGGACGACAAGTGCGTACGGCTCCACCAGCACCTCCCGCACGGCGGCGCGCACCTCATCGGAACGAACCGCTTCAGTTCCCAAAACTTCAATCGCATCAATACGAAAACGCTCCGCGTGCACCACGGCAAAGAGTCCGACAGCCAAAAGTATGCACATGGTCAGTATGACAAGAAAGCGCAGTCGGATGCGTATCTTTTTTTTCTTTTTCCGCCGCCGCGGGCGCGCCGGAAGCTCAACGCGATCTTTTGCTCTCATACGACAATTCTCTTGATCAAAGGATTAACCCGCGTCAAAATCTCATACGCGGTCGTGTTTATTTTCTGCGCCAACTCTTCGGCGGTGATCTGTTCATGTCTCACCGTATCCGCACCGATAAGTACCGCTTCGTCTCCCACCTGCACGCCGATGATTCCGGTCACATCCACAACGATCATATCCATGGAAACACGACCAAGCACCCTCGCTCGCCGCCCCCGCACGAGTACCTCACCCACAGACGAAAGCCCCCTGTCATACCCGTGCCAATAACCGATAGGTATGACCGCCATTCGCGTTTTGCGTACCGTTCGTTCCGTACCGTCATATCCGATGAAGGAACCGGATGGAATTGTCTTTACCTCTCCGACAACTGTTTTCCACGCCAAAACGGGTTTAAGCGATACGCGCTCCGCAATCTCACTCCATTCTGCCTCGCGTGACGGCAATGAGCCATACATTGCCATTCCGACACGCACCATGTCCAGATGCGTTTCTGGAAAAAGAAGTGTCGCCCCGCTTGCCGCCGCGTGGCGAATAAGTCCATGATACCCCGCCTCTTCAAACTGACCAACTACTTTCATAAACGCCTTAAACTGGCGCAAGGTATACGCCGGTGAGGTTGGGTCTTTTGCCGCCGCGAAGTGGGTAAAAATCCCCTCCGGTCGTATGTCATGCTTTTTTAAAAAACGAATAAGTTGAGGCACCTCGCTCGGAAAAAATCCCTGCCGGTGCATGCCGGTGTCTATTTTAAGGTGGATTACCGGGCGATTTTTAAGCGCGGCAATGACTTTCAGATTTTCAAACTGCGAAATAGTCAGGGTAATACCCCCCACAACTACCTCGGGTATGCGCGAAGGCAAGATATAACCCAGCACAAGTATCGGCACGGTAGTCCCCTCGCGCCGAAGCCGCAGGGCTTCGGTAATGGAATCCACGCCAAACCATAATCTTGAATTACGGTTTTCTGATGGGGACTTCCCTATTTTTAATTCATAATTCTTAATTTGTAATTCTGCGAGTTGCTTGGCAACGAGCGATAGCCCGTGCCCATACGCATTTGACTTCACGACCGCCATAAACCGCGTAGTGGGCGGAATAATACCAAAAAACTGCTCCACATTCCCGTGGAGCGCTTTTTTATCAATCTCTACCCATGTCCGGAGCTTGTTTTTATAAACCATGATTATTTAACTCTAATCTAATGAGTTCTCAATTTCTTCAGCCCCCAAACTGTCATTTATAGTGCACTCAATTTCTCCTATACTAAAATTGTATCTTTTCCGATCTTGATCTATTGAAATATCCTGAATATCACCCGTATAGAATTCTGCTATCCGCATTGCATCTTTTGATGTTCTTGCAGAGACAGCAACCAGATACGATTTCGACAGAATAACTTGATACTTTTTCATAAAATTTCAAATGATTGTAAGTTGTACAGAATTATCTTTTCAACTTGAGTATTGCACAAGTGAATCTTCAACATGCTCTCGCCCCATTTTCTCTTGGTAAATTTTACCATATCGCTGGGGAATACTTAGGTCTTGCATAATTTTTATAGCAATATTTCTAGCAAACTCAACAGGAACAGCATTACCGATCATCTTGTATCCATCTGCGACATCTTGATACTTAAAAATAAAATCATCAGGAAATGTCTGGATTCGCGCACATTCTCTAACGGAAAGACGGCGGTATAGCTGTTCTTTGCCGGGCATAAAAATTCTTTTATTCTCGCTAATGAATTTCATTTTCGGAGCTTGTGGGTGAATTGGGGCATGTCTTCCGCCTGCTTGAATGGTAAAAGATGGCTCATCCCACGAGCGTACCCTATTCCTAGACATGTAGATTGTTGAGAACCCCCATTCATGTACTCATGGTTTGGAATTTTTAAATCTTTGATAAAAATAGGCTTACTGACCTTCCACACTTAACTTAACGACCCCTTCGTGGGATACTGAAGGCATATGAAAACATCTCATATCTCTTCAGAATCCCGTGAAGCAAAGGAACAACGGCGATTCAAGGCGGCAGAACTGTTCAAAAAAGGCAT
>JAUYPE010000005.1 GCA_030697705.1 bacterium
GCATCGGGCGCATGGAGCGATTTTAAATCAATAAATGGCGGCTCTGAACCTACAGGAGCTCTGACGGTTCCCAAGACCTACTCGCTTAAGTGTACGGGCAGTGGCGGGATGAGTATGCTTCAGACGGTTACAATAACCGTAACGGCAGGTACCCCGACGATTATTGAGATTCCGCCGAGGTAATAAAATCCGGCAGTCAGCAAACCATAAAGCAACCACGACAAGTCGGGACTGTTTTATGGTTCAAATACTCATAGGATTTTATGTATTCACTCCTACCTATTAGCGGATATCTTTCTTAATTCGCGCGAGCACGAAGACGCCGCGACCGCTCACCGGATAGCGGCGTCTTTTCTTTTTCTTCTCGCGCTTTTGGCTTTTCATCACGCGTTTCATGAAGAGTACTTTGATTGTCATCCAGAGCAGAAGTGAAGAGCTCGGAATGACAAAACGAGGACTAGCAGGTAAGTTTTGACCCTTCACAAGTTATGTTACGATCGTAACATAACTTGTGAAGGGTACTTTCTTTGCACCAATAGCGCCTTTTCACGCTTAAGGACGATAAGACATTTCTCGCAGTTTGTGATGGTATTTTTTCGCGAAGCGATGCGATTCGTCGCGCACGCGCTGAAAAAAAAACATGACCGCTGGCGGAAGGGTCGCTAATCGCACAGGCAAGACCTTTCCTTGAAGATATAACTCCTCATCCCGTTTTGCGAGAGCGGAGAGATGGATTCGTGGATTCTCTCTGCGTAAAATGGAGCGCACGGCGCCAAGCTGCGGTCTGCCGCCGTCTATGACAAGCAGATCGGGCGTACCCCAATCAGAAATGTGATTCAGGCGGCGGCGCATGACCTCCTTATGCATGGCGACATCGTTTGCCTGGTGGACGGTTTTAATCTTAAACTTTCGGTATTCTTTTTTTGCCGGCGTACCGTCTATGAAAACAACCATGGATCCCGTCGCATCCGTGCCGGAGATGTTTGAAATATCATACCCTTCCACCCGGCGAATAGGGCTATTCGTCTTGAATAATGCTTGAATAACGGGCTGAATGGCGCTCCATTCCACGGCTGAATTTCGCCGCGTCCGGACATTTTGACGAATCGCAGGACGGTGGCGAAAGACATTCTCCACGCCAAAAAGAGCATCCCGCAGACGCGCCGCTTCCTCAAATTTTTCCACCGCGACCGCCGTGCGAAGTTCACGCTTGAGTTCACGCAAAAGTTCATGTTTTTTCCCCGTGAGGATGGCTATGATATTTTTAATGTTCTCACGATAGCGCGTTCGTTCCTCATCGGTCGGCACATGCCCTCGCCGAGGATCCAAACAGCAAAATCCGAGGCATCGTCCAATCTGCGCATTCAGGCAGAGGCGCTTATGCGGCGTCCCACAGGTACAGTAGGGGAAGACGCGGCGCACCATCCGCACGACCGAGCGTATGGCATACGCGCTCGTGAAGGGACCAATAAGAGGATAATGCTGAATGCTGAATGCTGAATGCTGAATAACTGCAGAAGATCTTACTTTTTTATTCTGCATTTGACATTTGGCATTTGGCATTTCTCTTGCAGGCTGTCGGGTGAAAAAGAATTTAGGAAACTCCTCATCCGTAACGCCAACATACAAGTAGTCGGGCTGGATGACGTTGAACTTCGGCAGGTGGCGCCGGATGAGCTCCGCCTCTAAAATGAGAGCTTCTATTTCAGAAGGCGTTTCAAGAAATTCCAAAGTCGTCGCCTCCGCCGTCAGATGGCGTTCTTTTTCGCTACCGTTTTTACGAAAATACGAAGTAACCCGCTTTTTAATATTTGCGGCTTTACCGACATAGATCAGCGTCCTCCCGCGGCGAAATAGGTACACGCCGGGCGTTGTTGGAGCGGCTATTGCCGTTTTGTGGATAGTTGACATTAAATAGTTATTATGCCATATTGAGTGTAGCACGTTCATATAAAAGTATAAACCCGCATGGCAGAGAGCAATAGAAATGGAAGATGATTGCGGAAGATGATTACCCAAAAAAGCCACCCAACGCTTCACCGCCGTGGGTGGTTGATTTTTGTTAAAAATACGCTATACTGAAGCGTTTACGATGAAAAAAACCACTAAGAAACCTACACTGCCCTCCGGCGAGATTATCAGCATCCGCGGGGCGCGGACGCACAATCTCAAAAACATTGATGTTGACATCCCCAAGGGAAAATTGGTCGTCATTACCGGTCTTTCTGGTTCTGGAAAGTCATCGCTCGCGTTTGATACGATCTACGCCGAGGCGGAACGGCGTTATGTGGAGTCGCTCTCAAGCTACGCTCGCCAATTCCTCGGTGTGCAGGAGAAGCCGGATGTTGAATCCATTGACGGCCTCTCGCCGGCTATTTCCATTGACCAAAAGTCCGTCTCGCGCAATCCCCGTTCCACGGTTGGCACCATTACCGAAATTTATGACTATTTGCGAATCCTCTTCGCACGGATTGGCCGCCCACACTGCCCGGAGTGCGGCGTACCGGTAGAGCGCCAGACGATTGAGCAGATGCTGGAGGAAATTCGCCATGCTCTGCGCGGCAAAGAAGAAACGCTCATTCTCGCCCCGCTCGCCTCGGGGAAAAAAGGCGAACATCGCGGGTTATTGGAGGAAGCGCGCCGTGCCGGTTTTATCCGTGCACGCCTGAATGGCGAGGTGCGTACGATAGAGGAGTGGATGTCCTTGCCCATTAAGAAGAATAAAAAACATTCGCTGGAGGTCGTGGTGGATCGTCTCACGGAGAGCGCCGCCATTGAGCCGGGGCGTATGCGCGATTCGGTAGAGACCGCGCTTAAAATCGGTAAAGGAGTGATGATTGCGGCAATAAAGGATAATGCTAAATTACAAATGCTCAATGCTGAAAAGGAGCGAGGCAAGCACGTTGCTTCAGCATTCAGCATTCAGCATTCAGCATTGTTTGAAGACCTTCTTTTCTCCGAACGGTTTGCTTGCAAAATGTGCGGTAAGAATCTGCCCGATAGTGAGCCACGGACATTTTCTTTCAATAGTCCCTATGGGGCTTGTCCGCACTGCACAGGACTTGGCGCAACGCTGGAAGCGGATCCTGATCTTGTCGTTCCCAATGAGAATCTTTCCATCGCGGAAGGTGCTGTCCGCCCCTGGGCGGGCGCCTCACATCGTGTCGGACGGCAGAGTTGGTACTGGTGGATTCTTGACGACCTCGCAACGCGTCATGGCTTCTCGCTTAAAGTTCCCTTTAAAGATATTGCCGCGCACGCACGAGCATTGATTCTTTTCGGTGAGCCGGGTGCTCGTGTGAAGAATGGAGAATCAATGTCAGATTTGGGAGATGAACGCGAGGCGCAAATCCGCGCAACGCCGGGTGGTTTTGAAGGCGTCATTCCCAATCTCAAACGGCGTTGGAAAGAAACCGATTCCGAATTTACCCGCGCCGAAATTGAGAAGTATATGATTATTCGCACCTGTACGGCGTGCGCGGGGCACCGGCTGCGTCCCGAGGCGCTTGCCGTGCGCATCAACGGCGAGAATATCGCCGGTGTTGCCGACCGCACGGTGGAGCAGGCGGCCGCGTGGTTTGAGGGACTTGTTGATAAAAAAACGGCGCTCTCTGCAATGGAATTGAAAATAGCCGCGCCCATTGCCAAAGAGATCGCCAAGCGGCTGACTTTTTTGCGGGATGTGGGGCTGGACTATCTTACCCTCGCGCGCGAGTCAACCACGCTTTCGGGTGGCGAGGCGCAACGCATTCATCTTGCCACGCAAATCGGCTCACGCCTCACGGGAATTATCTATATTCTTGATGAACCGAGTATCGGTCTGCATCCGCGCGACAATGCGCAACTTATCACAACCCTCAAGCAACTGCGCGATCTCGGCAATACTGTTCTTGTTGTAGAGCACGATGCCGAAACGATGCTCGCGTCGGACTGGATTATTGATATCGGACCGGGCGCGGGGAGCCATGGCGGACGGATTATTTTTTCCGGTACGCCGGCGGCATTGCTCAACGCCAAAACATCAACCGCCGACTATCTTTCCGGCAGGAAAAAAATTGAGCGACCTAAGATTACGCGTCATTCCGAACGCAGTGAGGAATCCCGACAACATACGGGATCCCTCACTCATACCCAGGATGACCAACAAAAGAAAGGACGAGATGCGATACATTTTCTCACCATTTTCGGTGCCACGGAGCACAATCTCAAAAATATCACCGTCCGCATGCCGCTCGGGCAATTCATCTGTATTACGGGTGTTTCCGGCTCCGGAAAGTCAACGCTCATCAACGATATTCTTGCCAAAGCGCTTCTGGCAAAATTGCACGGAGCGCATACCATTCCTGGCGCACACAAAAACATTACCGGCATTGAGCATCTCAACAAGGCGATCGTCGTTGACCAGTCGCCCATCGGTCGTACCCCGCGTTCCAATCCTGCCACCTACACCGGTGCGTTCGGATTCATCCGTACGCTTTTTGCAAGCACGCCCGAAGCGCGGGCGCGCGGATATCTGCCCGGCCGTTTCAGCTTTAATGTCAGAGGCGGACGGTGCGAGGCGTGCGAGGGACAGGGCGTGAAAAAAATAGAGATGCACTTCCTTCCCGATGTGTATATTGAATGTGAAGAGTGCCGCGGCACGCGGTATAATCGCGAGGCATTAGAAATTCTGTATCGCGGTAAGACGATTGCGGAGGTCTTAAATATGCCGATTGAAGAGGCACTGGACTTTTTTGAGGCCGTTCCCGCCGTACAGACAAAATTGGCAACCATGGTGGAGGTGGGCTTAGGTTATATGCGACTCGGCCAGCCGGCGCCGACGCTCTCGGGAGGTGAGGCGCAGCGCATCAAGCTTGCCACCGAACTCTCACGCCGTGATACCGGCGCGTCGCTTTATATTCTGGATGAGCCAACGACCGGACTCCACTTTGACGACATTAAAAAACTCTTGGGAGTTTTACACGCCCTGGTGGAAAAAGGCAATACCGTTCTCGTTATTGAGCACAATATGGATATCATCAAAAACGCCGACTGGATCATTGATCTTGGTCCCGAGGGAGGGGAGCGCGGCGGTACCCTTGTCGCCGAAGGAACTCCCGCCGATGTGGTGAAAGTAAAGCAGTCCTATACGGGACAATGGTTGATGAAAAGTTTATAGTTATGATAGTATCTACACAGTAAACTTCGGTTTAAGGCGAGTCCTATCACAAGGAGAAATCTGATGGAAGTTACCAAGCTCTTTTTACAACTGCTAGAAACACAAGGATGGGTATCGTGGATCTCACATGGTGTTTGGGATGCCCATCAAGCAGGACTGCTTCCCGATGTTAGTGTTGGCGGGAATTGTCCGGAGAACCTCCGTCTTAAGCTCCAGCAGAATGTTCCCTATCCGACATTTTTTGAAGAGGATCAGTGGAATAGTGTTCTTGATTATTGTGGAATGAGAAGTGGAAACAGTACTGCCTATGTGAGCGATAGGACAAATACCTATTATATCAAGAGAGCGACAATCGCTTTCTTTGAAGACAAAGTGGGGTATGATGTGACTTGCAGAAAAGAACGGCGCAAGAATTTTCGGCGCTATGGGCTACCAGTTACTTCCATGCATGTTACTCACCTTATTGTAGGGTGTGCTCAATATACTGCGGCGCATTTTGCCGAGCTTCGCGACCAAATAATGCTGCGACTCAATCAGGGAGATCCAGGAGATATAGTGAAAATAGCCAAGATACTGAAGATATCTTAAAATCTCGGATTGTGTTCCCAGCCAACAAGGAGTTCTTGCCCCAAGCGGAGCTCCTTTTTATTTTGGGGATATTAGCGGTAACTGTCTTTGCGATGGTCAACATCAAAAAAGATCACAACCTCCGGATTTTGGAGATAGAAAAAGGCGCGATAGCGCCGGGTAATCCGAAGAGAGAATACCCCTCCCGTGTCATGTAGCTTTTTACCGTGAAGCCGTGGGTCGCGTGGACTTTCCTCAAATCGTTCCAGTTGCACATCACAGAGTTTCTGAATCTCTTTTGGCAGATTCCGATAGGCACGGTCAAAATCGACGGTACGAAAAACTTTCATACGCCAACGGGCGGATATTCCTTGAGCGCTCGACGAAGCGAGTGGCGGATGCGCTTGGGATGTTCGTACTCCTCAAAATGATCTTCGGGTAGTACCAAAGTGACTTCACTGCGAAGGAGCCGAACTTCGCGCAGTAATGATTGAAGCATTTGGGCGTTTGACTGCTTATTTTTTACTTTCTGTATTTTAGTAGTAGTCATATTCTGATTATAGTAAAAATCATAATGTGCGTCAATCGCTTGACAGTGACAAGTAAGGGCGTTACCATGGTTAGCAGTCATAGGTCGAGAGTGCTAACCGACTGGCAATATATACTATAATTTTTAAGAAAAATTTATGAAGATTACACCCTTGGGAGACCGTGTGGTGCTGGAGCCGGCGGAAAAAAACAAAAGCGGCAAGCGCGAGTCGGGTTTGTATGTGCCCGAAACGGCTGACAAAGAGCGACCGGAGCAGGGCAAGGTTGTCGCCGTGGGACCGGGCAAGATGAGCGAGGAGGGTAAGCGTTTGCCGATGAATGTGAAGAAGGGCGATATCGTCCTCTTTACGAAGTATGGTCCGAATGAGATCAAGGTTGACGAGAAAGAATACTTAATCGCGCGCGAGGAGGATATCCTTGCGATTTTGGAGTAATCATCAGCATAACCGCGAAACATATATGGCAAAACAAATTTTATTTGATGAACGGGCGCGCGCCGGCATGAAGCGGGGCATTGACGCGTTGGCGCATGCGGTGAAGATTACCCTGGGTCCCAAAGGGCGCAATGTGGTGCTCGCTAAATCGTTCGGCGCACCGCAGATAACCAACGACGGCGTTACGATCGCCAAAGAGATTGAGTTTGAAGACAAGTTTGAAGATATGGGCGCCGCGCTCTTAAAAGAGGTCGCCTCAAAGACGAACGATGCGGTGGGTGACGGTACGACGACATCAGTTGTCCTTGCCCAGGCGCTTATTCATGAGGGATTAAAATATGCTACGGCAGGTGTGAATGTCATCGGTATGCGCCACGCCCTTGAAGAAGGGCGCGATGCAATCGTGAAAGAGCTCCAAAAGATGGCAAAGCCGGTAAAGACCAAGGAAGAGGTTGTGCAGGTTGCCACGATCTCCGCGGAGTCGCAGGAACTGGGCGCGATCATTGCCGAGGCGATTGAGAAGGTCGGCAAGGACGGCGCGGTGACGGTGGAGGAGTCGCAGGGCACTGGCATTGAGAAAGAGATTGTAGAGGGCATGCAGTTTGACCGCGGCTATGTGAGTCCCTACATGATTACCAATGCCGAGCGATTGGAAGCGGTCATGGAAGACCCGCACATTCTTATTACGGACAAAAAAATCTCGTCCATTCAGGACATTCTTCCGTTGCTTGAAAAACTCGCAAAAAGCGGAAGAAAGGAGCTCGTCATCATTGCCGAAGATGTTGACGGAGATGCGCTCGCCACCCTTGTTGTGAATCGTCTGCGCGGTGCATTCAACGCACTTGCGGTCAAGGCGCCGGGCTTTGGCGACCGGAGAAAAGAAATACTGGAAGACATCGCCGCGGTAACCGGCGGGCGCGTCATCACCGAGGAGGTCGGTCTTAAGCTGGAAAATACCGAAGTCACGATGCTTGGTCGCGCGCGGCGCATCGTTTCGGACAAGGACAACACGACGATCGTTGGCGGCAAGGGGAAGAAAGAGGATATTGAAAAACGCATTGCGCAAATCCGCGCGCACATTGAGCGTTCTAGTTCTGACTACGACAAAGAAAAACTGCAGGAGCGGCTCGCCAAACTTTCCGGTGGTGTGGCGGTTATTAAAGTTGGTGCCGCCACGGAGACGGAGATGAAATATATCAAACTCAAGATTGAGGATGCGGTGGCGGCAACCAAGGCGGCGATCGCCGAGGGTATTGTCCCAGGCGGCGGTACGGCGCTTTTGAAAGCCGCAACGATGCTCCGTGACGAGTGGGAGAAAAAGCCGGATGCCGAGAAGCGTAAGGCAACGATAGAGACGCAGGCCGCGTGGTCTATTCTTTTAAACGCGCTTGAGGAGCCGGTCGCACAAATTGCGGCAAATGCCGGCAAGCGCACCGGCGAGATTATCTCCAAAGTAAAAGAAAAAATCCATGCCGATCCCAAAGGCAACGCTGGGTACGATGCGCTCAACGATCGCGTCGTCTCTGACATGCTTAAAGAAGGAATCGTGGATCCGGTGCGCGTAACGCGCGCCGCGCTGGAAAATGCTGTGTCGGTTGCGGCCATTTTCCTGACCACCGAAGCGGCGATTGCCGATATGCCTAAAAAAGAAGACAAGATGCCCCCCATGCCGCATGAAGACTACTAGCCGGTACAGGTAGGAATGACAGAGTTCATAAAACCCCGCGTCATGCGGGGTTTTATGATGATGTGATAAAAACTTTCTTTGCCGCGATGGATGGTCTTGTGGATTGTGCAGATACCCGTGCGTATCGTATACTAGTTGCAATGGCGACGTTTTCTCTCCCCCAGATACAACAAACAAAGCTTCTGCAGGCGAGCGCCGAGCAGATCTGGGCGCATCCCACCTGGGACTTGATTCTTATTTTTGTCCTTTTCGGGGCGGGGCTCTTGTATGCTGTCACGGTGGGACGGCAAAAGATCTTCTCCACGATTATCTACACCTATATCGCAATAGCGCTGTATAACGCCCTGCCTCTGCAAACGATTGCCGGATTTTTCCAGAAACAGAATGATTTTTTCGTGCGCGCCAGCGTCTTTCTGGGACTCCTGGTCATATTGACCGTGCTGCTCGGTCACGGGAAGCATAAAGGTTACGCGCGCATGGGTACCTGGTGGCAGGTATTTGTCTTGAGTTTTTTGCAGGTCGGTATGCTCATGCACATTATTCTCGGCTTTCTCCCGCACGAAAAAACGACTCTGCTTGCCCCGCTGACCAAATACGTGTTTGCCAACCCGGGACTTGATATTTGGTGGCTTCTCGGGCCCATTATCGCACTTATCTTCATCCGCCGCCTCAACGCTCATCACGAGTGGTAGCCCCCGTTTCACTTCCTTAAATCACCTCGCTTGGATGCGGGGTTTTTTCTTTTTGCGCGCGACCATAAAAAACATGGGGAGGAAATTGCGCGGTTCAAGCTGGAGATCTATTTTCGCAAAATACTTCTTGAGCAGGGAACGCATGAGAAGTGAGTACTGATAGATGAGGAATATGCCGTCGGGTGCCAATGCCCGGGCGGTGTCGCGCACCACTCGCTCGCGTATGCGGGGCGGGAAAAAAGTAAACGGAATACTGGAGAGTACCGCGTCTATGCGAGGGACGCCTATTTTTTTGAGCGTGCGGGAGATGACGGTAACGTCGCCCGCTACGACGATGAGGCGCGGATCTTTGATAGTCCGAAGTTCGGCAAGAAACTTAGAATTGAGTTCAATAGCAACCACCTTCCCGCCAGCGGGAAGGTGCCGGAGCAGTTCGCGCGTTACTACTCCGTCGCCCGCGCCATACTCCACGATATATTTCCGTCCGGCGCCAAGTTCGCGCCGGATGCGGCGAATGACAAAGCGCGAAGAGGGCGTAAATGCACCGACTTTATAGTCCGTAAGAGCAGTTTTTATATATTTTATTCCTCGCATAATACGAAAGCACCAATTAAAATACTTTTTCAGTGTATGCGATTATGGCGGAGAGGGCAAATGAGATATGCTTGCACGATAGAGGATTCCATGGAACGAATGATTGGAATTGTTTTTTAACAAACTCAAAAAGGAGGGTGAGTTGATGTATCAAGAATATATCAGTCCGTGGCTGGACAGGCGAGACTCGGAGACATGGCACAATCGCGCCAAAGATATCATGCACGCGGCGGAGACGACACCGATGACGAGATTCGCACTGGAGCTCGTCGGAAACGGCGGGCGACGCTTCACCGATCCGCGCCTGCAGGTGGAATCTGCGGGAATTAAGTTTGATAATCCGCTTGTTGTTGCCGCAGGCTGGACCCCCGACGGTAAAGCGTGTCATGCGCTCTACCTGCTCGGTTTTGCGGGCGTTACGGTCGGATCGGTACCGGAGTTCGGACAGCCGGGCAATCCGAAACCGCGCCAGTTTATGATCGGACATGGTGTCGCGCTCAACCGTAAGGGATTTGCCAATCCGGGTATGAAAGCGGTGAGACGAATGATGAAGCGCTACGAGGGGAGTCGTATTCCCATCGGTATAAGCATTGGTAAAAATAAAGAGGTGTCCGACCGCGATGCCCCTGCGGCATATGCGCGTGTCGCGACGTATCTTGCTCCCCTGGCGCGCTGGCTTGTTATCAACGTCTCTTCGCCCAACACGCCGGGACTACGGAATCTCCAAGGCAAAGAGCTCCTGACTGATATTATGTGGAATGTTCAAGGTACCGTGCGACAGTCCATGAGTCGTTCGATTCCGATATTCATCAAGATAGATCCCGACATGCCGCTCGCGGCGGTTGATGATGTTATGATGGTCGCAGTGGAAACGGGAGCTGCAGGAATCATCGCCGCGAATACGACGGTTGATGAAAGGATTAAACGGAAGTACGGGGAACGCTGGGCGAGTGAGCCGGGAGGAGTGAGCGGATCGGATCCCGATTATCGGGATAAGGTGGATGAGAAGATCACGCACATTTATCGGAGTGTTGGCAATGAGCTTGATGTCTGGGGTGTCGGCGGTATAGACAGTACGGCATCAGCCATCCGGAAGATCAAGCGTGGCGCGCGCATAGTAAAAATCCATACCGGTATCCGTACACTCGGTCCGCGCGTTGCCAGTATGATTAATCGCGGCATCGCCGACTATCTCACGCGAGAGGGGATAGCACGCGTGACGGACTTAATCGGCACCGACCTCGCCGCATAACGGATAGTCCACGGAGGAGAAGATCGCGCCGCACTCATGCTATGAGATGCGGCGTTTTTAGTGCAGTGTCTTCTCTACCGTGAAAGAACATAATGAGGTACGCTGAAAGAAGATTATGAAAATTACACCTTACGCTAAAAAGGACTTTCACTGGGCGCGATGGAAGCCGGAGGATATCCGTGCCGTCGTCCCCGCGATTCTTGCCGAAAAAAAACGCCGTTATGCTGAAATCAAAGCTATTCCCGATGCGGAACGGACATTTCAGAATACCGTTGCCGCTCTTGAGCGGGCGGGCTCGGATGTGAGCGACCGCATCCATTGCATTGATTTCTTGATGAATGTGAGTTCGGACGACGCGGTGCGCACCGCGGCGCATGAGGCGATCAATAAGCTTCGCGCAGAACTTATTGAGCTTGATTACGACAAAGGTATTTGGCGCGCGCTTGTCGCGTATGCAAAAAAACGGCGGGAGCGGCTTATCGGCGCGGATAAAAAACTTTTTCGCGACACCCTGCGCGACTATCGGCGCATGGGGTTCGTTTTGCCGCCGAAAAAATGCGCTCTCCTCAAAGAAAACACCAAAAAACTTGCTCAATGGGAAACGTCATTCCAAAAAAATATAAACGACCACTATGATGCGATGGCGCTCCCGCCCGCTGAAACGGACGGGCTTCCCGTCGCGTATCTTGCCGGACTCAAAAAAGATGCGCGAGGCAATTATCTTGTTTCGCTCGCCTATCCGGATTACTTTCCTTTTCTTCAAAACTCCCCGCACGAGAACCGACGGCGCGAGCTCATGGACAAATATCTGCATAAGGGCGGTGCGGCGAATATCAGGATTCTCAATAAAATGCTCGCCGTGCGGGATAAAAATGCCAAACTGCTCGGCTACCAAAACCATGCGGCATTTCGGACGGAAATAAAAATGGCGAAAAAACCCGAAGCGGTTTTTTCTTTTTTGAACGGTCTTGTAAAAAAACTGGAAAAAGGAATGGTGCGGGAGCTCTCCGCGGTACGCGCACTGAAGCGCACGATGACAGGCGATTCGCGTGCAGCATTGTTCTACTATGACATCGCGTCAAGCGCGGCATCGTACTACATGAACGAACTTAAAAAACAAACTCTCGCGCTTGATGACGAAGAGATTCGCGCCTATTTTCCTTTGAACCGCGTTCTTGCCGGCATGTTCGGCATGTATGAAAGATTGCTTTCGGTGAAATTCATCCCGCTCTCCGGCTACCCACTTTGGCACAAAGACGCGATGCTTTACGGCATACGCAATAAAAAGGAGAAGGGGAGTGGCATGTGCGCGTACTTCGCCATGGATATGTATCCGCGCGAAGGAAAGTATGGTCATGCCGCGGCATTTGAAATTTTCGGTGGCCGCGCAGAACAGAGCGGTAAAAATGAGAACTACCGCGCGCCATTTGCTGCACTTGTCTGTAATTTCCGCAAACCCACCAAACAGGCACCTTCGCTTTTGAGCCATAGCGAAGTAGAGACGCTTTTTCACGAGTTCGGTCACATTATGCATCAAACGCTGACGACCGCGCGCTGGGAATCGCAGTCCGGCTCCAACGCGGCGCAGGACTTCGTTGAAGCGCCCTCGCAGATGCTGGAGAATTGGGTGTGGGACGAGAGTATTCTTAGACGCCTCTCGGGACACTATGAGAATAAAAATAGAAAGCTTCCCAAGCACCTTATCAAAAAACTTGCCATGGCAAAAAATTTCATGGCAAGCTACGATGCAACGCGCCAGTGCGCTCTTGCTTTGTTTGATATGCGCATTCATACCGAGCGCGTCAAAAAACCCGTTGCGGAACTATTCAGCGAAACCTTCCGCAAATTATTCGGTGCGGATATGCCGTACGGTCATCTCTGGCCTGCGGGGTTCGGACACTTGGCGGGGTATGATGCCGGCTACTATGGGTATCTGTGGTCAAAAGTGTATGCGGCGGATATGTTCACCCGCTTCGCCCGTACCGGATTATTAGACAAAAAAATGGGCATAGTGTACCGGAAAAATATTTTAGAGGTCGGGTCCAGCCGCGAAGAGCTTGCCTCCCTCACCGCGTTCCTCGGCAGAAAACCCAATAATAAGGCATTTCTTAAAGCGCTGGGACTGTAAGATATGGTGAATAAAAAACCATCCTCATTAATGAGGATGGTTGAAATCTGTCTTCCTTTGCAGAATATTATTTTTTCTGGCGAGCAACCCGTCGCCATGCCAGCCGCTCTGCGTGATCCAAGCGATCAAGCAGAAAGGTGAGATAAAAAGGAGCGTTATAGGTAAAATCTATGTGAATATTCATGATGCCTTGACTGGGAGGATTATGCTTAAGATCCTCTTTGATCATCTCAAGGGTGGTACTTCGCCGTCGTCCAATAACCTCATGATTCATCTCCTTCTCGGCGACACTCTAGATTCAGAACTGTACGAAGCGTAGTAAAAAATGCCGATACTGTCAATGCGTGCGGGTTGCAGATAGCGGAGCAAATGCCGTATGCTTGGGGTATCAATGGATTCCCTATGGAAGCGCACAAGCCAAAAAAACTAGGAGAACTGCTGGCAACCGCGATCTGCGGGAACGGGATTTTGAGTTCAACGCTCTATGTCTCGGGGATTGCGATTATTTTTGCCGGTGTATGGGCGCCGCTCGTCATGCTCGTGGTCGCCGGCGTACTGTGGCTTTACAAAGTCGTGTATACCGAAGTGGTGGAAGCGTTACCGCTTAACGGTGGGGCGTACAATTGTCTCCTGAACGGTACGTCAAAAACAATTGCCGCCGCCTACGGCACGCTTTATTTCGTCCGGAAGAAGATCAAAATCCGCCGTAACCGTTAGGAAAAAAATAGTGCAGAATAACCTCTTATGTCGTTTTTTATCCCGCTTCTTTCAGCCATATTTCAGGCCGGATCGTTGACTCTGGACAAGATCATCCTTTCATTTCGCCGCATGGGTTGGCGAGAGTATGTGGGCGTGAGTTTCCCGCTCTCGTTTCTTGTTGTTTTTGCACTTTTTCTCATAGTTCGGCCGCCGCTCACCCTTGCGCTCTTCAGTGGTGGGCTGGTCTGGCTCCTTGTCGCCTCCATCCTGCTCGCGGCGGGGAGTAATCTCTTTTTTTATTATGCGCTGGATCGCGATCGGCTTGCAGAGCTTGGTATCGCAGGCCTGCTCAACCGCATTCCGATTATTCTTTTTTCAAGCATATTCTTTGCCGATGAACGACGGTTCGGTATTCTTATCCCCGCGCTTATCGCCAGTACAGCCATCATTTGGTCCCACTGGGAGCGACATCATCTTAAAATGGCGCGCGGGACGATTATCTTTATCTTGTGGTCATTTCTTGCCGGACCGCTTCTGGCAATGACTTCCAAAAGCATCCTCATCGTCATGCATCCCATCAGTTATGACCTCATCCGCACGGGCACCCTGGCGGTTATTTTCGGTCTCGCCTTCTTCCGTCATGCGCGGTCTATTCCCCGTGCCGCTGTCCCGCTGCTCCTTGCAACGAACACGCTTACCTCGCTCTCTAATATCCTTTTTTTCTTCAGCTACCAACTTTCCGGCATTGTCTATACCTCGCTCCTCTTCTCGTTCGAGCCGCTCCTGGTACACTTCAGTGCCGTTTTTTTTCTTAAAGAACGTCTGCACTGGAAAAAATCGATTGCTTTCGCCGTTGTCCTCCTCTCCATTCTCGCCGCGCAGTTCTATGGCGCACGCTAGACTCTGGGGATAACTTAACTATCCCCCTTGTGGGGATAACTTAACTATCCCCCTTGTGGGGATAACTTAACTATCCCCCTTGTGGGGATAAGTGGTGCGAGACAGTGTTTGTCGCGCATGGTATTATTACGGGATGAAGCCCGTCACGCTGGAAGTCCTCGCCTCGCCCGGATGCCACACCTGCAAGGCGTTTGAAGAATTTTGGCACACGATAGAGAAAGAATGGCCGAATGTTTTATTCACGCACATTGAGGTAACAACACCCGAGGGTGTTGCGATGGCGGGAAAGTATATGATCTTCACCTCGCCGGGCATTATCCTTAATGGCGAATTGTTCGCCGCTGGCGGATTTGATAAAGAAAAGTTTTTGGCAAAAATTAAAGAACTTTCGCAATGAAACTATCCTCCGCACGACTTCCCGAATGGTCGCTTCGGCTCGGACTTGCCGCTACCTACCTCTATTCCGGGCTTGATCTGGTGCGTCATCCTACGGCATGGTACTGGGCATTGCGACCCTTGCCTGATTTTTTTCAGAGTATCATACATACGGTCGGGACGGATCGCTATTTGCGATTGCAAGGCGCGAGTGAACTTGTGTTTGCCGCTGTTTTTCTTGCGTGGTTCCTGCCTTTAAAAATTGTCCGCATTGTTGCCGCTCTTACCGCACTTGAAATGCTCGCCATTCTCCTTATGGTGGGCACAAACGGCGAGACATTCCGCGATATCGGGATTTTGGGCGCTGCCGCCGGTCTTTTTTTTCTCATAAAAAAAACTACCAATGCAATGCCCTCAATGTAACCAACCGCTTGAAACGAAGCACCACCAGGAGCTGGATCTTCATCACTGCATACAATGCGGGGGGTTGTGGTTTTCTCATAACGAACTGTCCGAGGCGATTGCGAAGGAGGATCCCGTTTTACAATGGATTGCGACGGATATTTTCAGTGATCCTCAACGCTTTCAGGGGACGGTAAGCTCGTGTCGGTGTCCTGTGGACAAACTGCCCCTTCGCACGCTAACCTATGACGGAACTTCGGTGAAGGTGGATGTCTGCGCGCTGTGCAAAGGAATATGGTTGGACAAGGGTGAGTTTGAGAGCATTCGTGCAAAATTAAAAGAGCGAATCGCCGCAGAAGACCTCCCGAGCTTCATACGTTACTTCGGCAAAGAGATGGCGGAGGTGGTAACCGGAGAGAAGGGGATAGGGGAGGAGTTGGCGGACATTGGTGCTGTAGGGAAATTATTGGAATACCGTATTCTTGCCGAGTGGCCAATTCTTGAGGATATCCTCTTCGTCGTGGAAGAAAATATTGGTTAAGTTAAGATGGCGTATAGCCACCGTACCTCAAAAAGCCATGCCCGAACAAACACAAACTCCCGGAGCAAGGATCATACTTGCCGCGAGCGCGGTGGTGCTTCTTGCCGTCACGGTCATCGGGCTTGCATGGTTTTTTACGACGACGCTTGATGTGAATGATGCGGCGAGTGGACTTGAGCAGTCCGGTGCTACGATTGGATTGGGTTGGTTTATTTTTAGCTTTGCCGCAGGCCTCACGATGATCGTTTTGCCGTGTACACTTCCCCTTGCCTTCGTCATCGTCCCGCTCACGATGAGCAAGGGACCAAGAAAAGGTCTCGGTATCGCGCTCTCTTTCGGTCTTGGTGTCGCCATCACCTTGAGCTTGTACGGCATTGCCGCCGCCACCATCGGTAAAGTCGCCATCGGCACACTGGGCGCCCCACTAGAAGTCGTTAAAAACTGGCTCTACTTCGGTGCTGGTTCGTTTGCCTATCTCTTTGCGCTCGGCGGACTGGGGCTCATCAGCTTTCGCATGCCGAGCTACACTGGCTCGGCCCCCGCATTTATTCAGAAACAGCAGGATTATCTTAAAGCGCTTTTGCTCGGTCTTTTTCTCGGTAACGTCGGCGTGGGATGCCCGCATCCGGCAACGCCGTTTATTCTGGGTCGCATCGCCGTCTCGGAAAGCATCACCTCCGGCTGGCTGCTTTTCTTCGTCCATGCCGTCGGACGCGTTATCCCGCTCTTGCTTCTCGCCGTGTTAGCACTTCTCGGCGTCAATGGCCTCTCGTGGCTCGTCACGCGCAAAGACAAGATAGAACGCGCCACGGGGTGGGGGATGGTCTTTGTCGCCGGATTTATTTTGATCCTTGGTCTCTTCAGCCATGACTGGTGGGTCAACTCCGGCCAACACACGCTCCTTGAGGAGATCACGCAAGAACAATATTTCTTGGGAAAAATCATTAGGAACTTCAATTTCGCCGGTGTACCGCATCCGCATGGCATAGAAACGGGGACCGGTTTGTTCGGACTTCCTTTATGGCTTGGCAACTGGGCGCTTGCGGCGTTATGGATAGTGCCGTTGTGGTGGTATTATCAGCGCAAGAAAAAAACTATGGCGACGCTTTCTGAAGAAGATAAAAAATGCGAGGAGCGCATTTTGCCGTGGCGATTGTGGCTGAATGTATCACTCTCCGTGCTTATCGCCCTTGTCGTCATACGGGTTTTGCCGGATAGATTTTTGAATCAGTTTGGTTTTATAGACGCACCAATGGAGAATGTGCTCGTGCATGAAGACAAGCACGGGGAAGGTGGCGAACATAGTGCTGCTGTGTATCGCGAGGCAAAAGATGTGCAAATGGGATTAAGTTCTGATTGGTCTGATCTGACGTCCATTTTTGGACCCATTACGACCGGCTCCACTACGCCGCTCATATTTTTGACGAGTGAGAAACCGGCTGGTGCGGTAATTTCATCCCCGGACTTAGAGAAAGAGCATACGAAGTATATGCATGTCATTGGTGTTCGTGATGATCTTAATGAATTTTTTCATGTTCATCCCGATGAAGATTATCCGGGAGAGTGGCTTGCGAGCCATATCTTTGCCAAACCCGGTCGCTACAAAATCTGGTCTGAAATAAGAAAAGACGGAACGAATTATGTATTTGGACAAGAGCCGATTGAGGTGACGGGCGAGGGCGATGTCGGGCAAGGTATTGAGCCGATATTTGTGAACACGACGATTGCGGGAGATTATCTGGTTGAATTTCTTCACGATCCACTTATCGTGCAAAAACAAGAAGCGCATATTGGCTTTACTATTCGTGATGCGAAGGGAAGAGAGGTACCTCTTGAGCCGTATATTGCCGCCTCCATGCACTTGAATATCATCAAGAGCGACTGGAAGGAGGAGATTCATGTCCATCCTGAAGAAAATGGGCACATGACGCAGAACTCCGGCTTGCCCACATTTATTTCGGTAGCCCTAGCCAATGCACAGGATGCGCATGATGATGATTCCTTTGATGATGATCACGAGGATATTCCTTTGCGCGAAAGCTCGGGTGCGGCGGAACAGGCGCAAGTCCATTTCACGGTGGCATTCCCCGAACCCGGTCTTTACAAGGCATTTGCACAGTTCCGTCCATCTGGGACAACTCTTTCTCCCGAGGAGGCGGTTGTCGCCAGTTTTTGGATCAAGGTGGAAGAAAAAGCCCCTTCCGCAAATCCTCGCGTTGTCCTTGCTCTTGCCTCGCTTGTCCTTATCGCATTGTTGTCCTGGGGTATAAAAAAATATCTGGAACCGACAAGTGCACCATGATCCTCCCTCTCTGTCATGCAGAGCGAAGCGACTGCCAGCAGGCGTCCCGTGAGGGAAGCATCCCGATACCTACAGGTATCTAACGGGATTCCTCGTTTCACTCGGAATGACGGGGGTTCTCTATGAACAAATACATTATTCTCATCATCCTCGCCGTTGTTATTATAGGCGGAGGCATCGGCTACCGCGTCTATTTTTTGCCGGAAACATCGGTTCCCGTGACGACAGGTAAGACCCGCGAGATTACGATTACCGCAAAAAGAGATGAGTGGCGTTTTGATCCTGAATTCGTGGAGGTTGACCGCGGCGACAAGGTAATCCTTCACATGGTGAATGAGGATGAGTACGACCACGGTATCGCGATTGACAAGTACGGCATCTCCCAGCGCATGCCGCCCAACGCCACCACGCATATTGAATTCGTCGCGACACAAGAAGGCGACTTTCCCCTTTACTGCTCGGTACCCTGCGGTGAGGGCGAGGTGGATGGAAAACATCGTGGGCATGTGGACATGGTGGGCAAGCTCCATGTCAGGAGTTTAATTTCCAACACACAATAAAATCAAGGCGCCATGATTTCATTTCTGAAACCGAATTTTACGAAGATCATATTGTCCCTTGCACTTTTCTTATTCATTCTGCCGGGTTTTGAGACGATTTGCGTCGATTTTGAATTTGGCGGATATTGTAGTCCTACAGTAGTTCCTCTCGGTGGCACTTTCTTTCTCATAAAAGTTGTGGGCCAAGAATTATCATATTTGATAGCACAGAAATGGTTTATGCGAGACATCCTTTATTTCCCCGTTGCCTCATATTTTTTCTCATGTGTAATTGTTTTTGTTGTGCAGAGGATAAGCACAAGAAAAAAATAATCTAAGTTTATGACCAAACTCGTTCTTAAAGTAAAGGGGATGCACTGTGCCTCCTGCTCCACGCTTATTGATAAGCTGGTGGGGAGGGAGGCGGGTGTCGTCCAGATAAAAACAAACTACGGTGCGGAGAAAACCGCAATTGAGTTTGATGAGACGAAAATTTCGCTTGAAAAAGTGGACGAGCTTTTGCATAAGCTCGGCTATGACTTGATCCGGCCGGATGAAAAGAGCTCCAGCGTGGAAGAGGAAGAAAAGAAAGAGGCGGCGCAGCTCGCCGCCGCGCGTCGTCGCGTCATCGCCAGTTTCGCGCTTGCCGCGCCCATTATCCTGTACTACATGCTCATCCACATGTTCAATGTGTCGCATGTTCATGAGTTTTTCGATTTTCTCAATCAGAGACAGCCCATTTTTGTCGCCGGCGCTTCCGGTTTCGTCGCCTACGGCGCATTTTACACACAATATCTTTTCTGGATTATCGCCCAGCCCTTGCGGGTCATCGCAGGATTCTTTGTGGATGTTGCGAATCCGCCGTTTGAAATTGACCTCAACTATATCTACTGGATTCTCTCCACGCCCATTCAATTCGTCATCGCCTGGCCCTTTTATCGCAACGCATTTACGGCGATCCGCGTCGGTTCGGCAAACATGGATGTCCTCGTCGTTCTCGGGACCAGCGCGGCGTACTTTTACTCCATGGTGGGATTCCTGTTCTTTAATATAGACCATCCGTTTTGGGAGTCGTCAGCCGCGTTGTTGTCATTTATTCTTCTTGGTCGATATTTTGAACTCGTCTCTCGTGGGCGCGCCTCGGTGGCAATTAAAGAACTCTTGAAACTTGAAGCGAAAGAAGCGCATGTCATGCGTGACGGCGCGGAGATAACCGTACCTATTGATCAGATTAAAGCAGGGGAGACGGTTGTTGTGCGCCCCGGCGAGAAGATACCCGTTGACGGCGTTATTCTTGAGGGCAAGACGCATTTGGATGAGAAGGTGGTTACCGGCGAGTCGTTTCCTGTTTCTAAAACCGTAGGCGATGAGGTCATCGGTGCGACGATTAATCAGGAAGGATTTTTGAAATTCAAAGCGACCAAGGTGGGGAAAGAGACGCTTCTATATCAAATTATTCAGATGGTAGAGGAGGCGCAGGCGACGCGTGCGCCCATCCAGAATCTCGTAGACAAGATAAGCGAAATGTTCGTCCCCGCCGTTGTTATACTTTCCGTCATTACGTTCGTTATCTGGTTCTTCTTCCTTGCCTTTCCGTTTGAGGCATCGCTCCGTTTCATGATCGCGGTTCTCGTGATCTCCTGTCCGTGTGCCATGGGACTTGCCACGCCGACCGCGCTTATTGTTGGCATTGGCCGAGCCGCAAAGTTCGGCATTATTTTGAAAGGCGGCGAGGCGCTGGAGAAGGCGTATAAAATCACCGCCATCGCGTTTGATAAAACAGGAACGCTCACCGAGGGTAAGCCCATCGTTACCGATTTCGTGCCTATCGGCAATTTCTTGCCGGAAAATCAAGTGCTTGCGCTCATCGCGGCGGCGGAAAAGGGTTCCGAGCATCCGCTCGCTCGTGCAATCATTGAGAAGGGGATGTCAGCGTCAAACAGCGCTCTTCCCGATGTGCAGAATTTTGAGGCCGTTGCGGGACTCGGTATACAGGGCGCCGTTCTCGGGCATCAGATTGCTGTTGGCAACGCGGCATACATGCAGACGCTTGGCATTACCACCGACGAGCATGCCGCCGTTGTTAATAAACTTCAAAATGAGGCAAAAACGGTGGTGTATGCAGCGGCAAACCGCAAGCTCATTGCCCTCATCGCCATGCGTGATACGCTTAAGCCGTTTGCCCGCGAGGCAATCGTGGCACTCAAAAAAATCGGCAAGGAGATTATCATGATTACGGGAGACAATCCTAAAACAGCCGAAGCGATTAGTAAAGAAATAGGCATTGATCGCGTGCTCGCTCAAGTACTTCCCCAGCAAAAAGCCGAGGTCATCAAAAAACTCCAGAAAGAAGGCAAGGTCGTGGCAATGGTAGGGGATGGCATCAACGACTCGCCCGCACTTGCGCAAGCGGATGTCGGCATCGCCGTCGGTTCGGGCACGGATGTGGCGGTGCAAACTGGTCAGATCGTCTTGGTCAAGGACGACTTGCGGGATGTCGTGACCGCCATTCAACTCTCGGGCAAGACAATTACGAAGGTGTGGCAGAATCTCTTCTGGGCGTTTTTCTACAATGTCGTGGCAATTCCGATAGCGGGAGGGCTTCACTTCTTCATCACGCAAGCCGCTAGCGGCGCGCCCGCACACTGGGTCTTGAGTACGGTCGGGTTCTTTCAGAGTATCGGTCTCACCACGCTTGCCGCCATTTTCCTCAACTTCTCCCAAACCCCCCTGCGTCCCGAAATCGCCGGTTTCGCCATGGCATTCAGTTCCGTGTCGGTCGTCACCAACTCGCTGTTACTCCGAAGATACACGCCGCAAATGGAGAAAGGTAACCGGTAAAATTATACGATGAAAAGAAGATTACTACTTCTCATAACCATAACGCTCATTATTTTTTTAGTTTTATGGTTACTTCTAGCCATACTGGGTGAAGCTTTGTGCATTACAAGCAATGAAGGTGATTACGCTTATTTTTCTCTTTACAGATTGGCTTATTGTTCATTACATGGACAGAAGTTCCTTCTCATAAGTTTGCTGTTGAGCAGTCTATTCTTTATTACAACCTTCACGATTCATAAAAAATAAACTATGGAAAAAATAACGTTACATATAGAGGGAATGCACTGCGGGGCGTGTTCAATCGGGATTCAGATGCTAGTGTCGCAGATGGACGGAGCGGGTAAGGTGGAGGTGAGTTATGAGGGTAAAGAGGGAATATTTGAGTTTGATCCCGCCAAGACATCAAAAGAGGCGATTATTAAAGTCATCGCCGAGCTTGGGTATACGGCATCGTGAGAGATACTATCGCCACTCACAGTCTGTCATTCCGAGCGTCCGCGAGGAATCCCGTAAGTTAACGAGATGTTTTGCCTGACGGATTAGCATGACGACTAATAGCAAACCTTGCTTTACTGGCAGAGGAGTTGTATGATCTCCCCATATGAATCAACTCTACATCATCGGAGGTGTTGTCGTGCTCGCGATATTCTTTTTTATCGGTATTTATAACGGTCTCATCCGGCGGCGGAATCAAGCCGAGGAGGCGTGGTCGGACATTGAAGTCCAGCTCAAGCGCCGGTACGATCTCATCCCCAATATCATAGAGACGGTGAAGGGATATGCGGGACACGAACGAGAAACACTGGATAGTGTCACCATGGCGCGCACGCAAGCGATGGGAGCCCAAACCGCTGATGAGCATGCCAAAGCGGAGAATGTCCTTGCCGGAACGCTCAAGACGCTTTTTGCCGTTTCGGAGAATTATCCCCAGCTCAAGGCGAATGAGAATTTTCTGGAGCTTCAGCGTGAGCTCTCCGACACGGAAAACAAAATTCAGTCCGCGCGGCGCTTCTTCAATGGTGTCGTCCGCGATTACAATATCGCTATCCAGTCCTTTCCCTCCAGCGTTGTTGCCGGTATGTTTGGCTTTACCCGCAAGGAACTTTTTGACTTGAGTGATACCGATGTGGCTCAACAGCCGGTAAAGGTTCAGTTTTGAAGAAAGTGCTTAGTCCTTAGCCACTAGCGATGAGAGGAGAAAAGGAAAGAGAACTTCTCCTCTTGTCTCTGCTGATGGCTAAGCACTAACAACTAAGGACTTTTTCGTAATGACCCTCTACACGCAAAAATACGCGAATATCCGCAAGACGTGGCTTCTCATGACCATGTTTTTGGGCATGGTCATCGGAATTGGCTGGATCTTTAGTCGGGTCTATAACAACCCAAGCATTCTCGTATTTGCCGTGTTTTTGAGCATTGGAATCAATGTGGTGAGTTATTGGTTTTCGGACAAAATCGCGCTTGCTATTCACGGCGCCAAGCCGGTTGATCTCAAGCAACAGCCTGAAATCTATCGTATTCTTGAAAATCTTTCCATCGCCGCCGGTCTTCCTATGCCGAAGTTTTATATTATTCCTGACGCCGCACCCAACGCCTTCGCCACCGGTCGCAATCCCCAACATGCCGTAGTTGCCGTTACCGCGGGTCTGCTTGAGCGGCTTGACCGCTCGGAGTTGGAGGGAGTTCTTGCGCATGAGCTCTCACACATCGGCAATCGCGACATACTTCTTTCCACCGTCGCCGTTGTGCTTGCCGGACTCATCTCTATCGCCTCGGATATGTTTTTGCGTTCGCTCTGGTGGGGTGGGGGGCGGCGGAGTAATGATAGCGAGCGCGGTGGTGCCGGCATTCTCATTATTGTTGGTATTGCACTTTCTATTCTCGCACCGCTTTTTGCCACACTCATGCAACTTGCCATCTCGCGACGGCGTGAATTTTTAGCCGATTCCTCGGGCGCACTCCTTACGCGCTATCCTGAAGGTCTTGCTTCCGCACTCCGAAAAATCGCCGACTACCCCCAAAAAATGCGGAGCGCTACGAATGCAACGGCACATCTTTTTTTTGAAAATCCTTTCGGTGCGGATCGTAAAAATTCGGGCAAGACCGCATGGCTCGTAAAATTATTCTCAACCCATCCCCCCGTTGAGGAACGCATTCGCGCGCTCCAGCAGGGGAGAGAGATATAATCAGGCATTTTTTTGCCTGGCGAAACGGCAACTGTTTCCATAACAGATTTTTTTGGAAAAAGAACCTCTGTGGCACAGTCTGCGGGCCCCTTTTGAAGGGGCTTGACTTTTGATTGTCGTTCAGTTATAATAGACGGTAGAAAAGGAAAGTAATTTTACAAAACAATACGAACGACTAAACAAGCGGGAGGGACACATGACGGATCGTGCGGCCTCGCGTGATGGCCAAAATCTGATGGGTATAGGTTTTTTGACCGGTGTGGTGAGTGCGTTGTTTGCCGCCGGCGGAGGACCGTTCTTCAGTATCGTCATGCAGTGGCGGTACAAACGTAGTATCAAAGAAATCAATGGCGCGGCACTCGCTCTGTTGGCAGGTGTTGCGTCAGTGAATCTTTCAGTCCGTTGGCTCATTGAGCCAAAGGACATCGCATTCGGCATCGGCATTGTGGCGCTGGTCTTCGGCCTTATTGGATCACAGTTTGGCAAATGGCTGGAAACGCGATGCAATACGCGCCAACTGGCAAAGGGGTTTGCGTTTCTTCTCATTATCGCAGGATTGAGGATGATGAAGGTATGCATTTTTCCCGCGTTTCCAGTGCCGGAAATGCTTGTGTTTCCGATTGCAGGGGTAGTCGGATTCATCGCCGGAACAGCATCCCAGCTCTTTGGGATGGGCGGAGGACTCGTCCTTGTTCCGGTCTTTGCGCTTTATGGGAGATTGTCGGCGAATGAGGCACTTGCCACTTCACTTTTTGCAAGCGTTCCCATGATGTTCTACGGCTCCAACCTTTATCATCGTGAGGGCAGAGTAAAAGGTGACGACATTCGTCAGCTTTTACTCCCGGGACTCGCAGGAGCGGCTGTCGGTGCATTTTTTTCGCGCCAGTTCATTCCCGATCAGATCCTCCAGACGGTGTTTGGAACCATTCTCATCGCATGCGCGATGAAGGCATTTGTTGAGTATTTACCGCAATTTAAAAAAGGGGTTGCCACGGCGGTAGTGGAATCATCACCCAAGCGGACGAAAGTACTGCCTAACCGGCCGCTTCGGCAAAATTTTTTTTAGAAAGGAGATACAAATGAAAAGCACCCATCTGTCATTGCGACACGGGTGCTTTTTCAATTAAAAAAATCGCACAAAGCCGCTCTGATCCTCCATGAGTGAGATACCTTGAGATTATACTAAAAATACGGTAGAGTATGACCCATGCACTTCCTCATACGCATTCGCCAAAGCGTCTACGATCCCAAGTTTTATTTCACGCTCCGCTTCCGACCGCTCCGTACCGCCTTTTCATATTTCTACACCCTTCTCACGGGGCTTTCTTTTCTCGTCGCGCTCTCCGCACTTTTTATTCTCGTCCCGCCTCTTACCTCTTTTATCCATCGCGCGCCCGGATATCTCAATGCTTTCTATCCCGACGGCCTCACGCTCACGATAAAAAACGGTACCATCAGTACGAGCAAGCTGGAGTCGTATTCTTTTCCGCTTCCCAACGGGCTTAAAGAGAGCGCCGTCATTCCTCCGGATATTGACCGGCTTATTGCAATCAATACACGCGAGGATCGTCCCGTCGAGCATTTCCCTGAATACCGTACACTTCTCCTGGTTGGCAAAGACACACTTGCCTACCGCGATGAACGCGGCATCCAAACGATACCGGCAAGCGAATTGCCCAACACGACCATCTCGCGCCAAAGTCTTGACCATGCTGTTGCGCGCCTTCAGTCATTTCTTCCTTTTCTCGCTCCCGCCGCCGTCCTTGCCGCGTTTCTCGCCTCATTCATACTCTTTAATTTCACTCTCCTCTTTCTTGCCGCCGGAGCGTTTGTTATTCTTATTTTTACAAAAATAAAACATGCACCGCTCACCTATCGTCAGAGCTATGCTATTGCCCTCCACGGCGCGACGCTTCCGCTTATCATGAGCGTTCTCCTGTGGTGCTTTACGTTCATTCTCCTCCCGCCGATTTTTTTCACCCTCCTCTTTCTTGTCAGTATATTTTTTAATATGCAGTACGACATCAAAAAACCCGCCACCGCTCCCGCCACCGCAGAAAAATCAACCGAAACACCACCGAAAGAGTAATACTTGCGTTAAGGAGAGGTTACATAGGTGGTCTCGTGCGCACGATTGTTCCCGATTTGTCCAAGATTCCGAGTTTTTAAGAACGAAGAAATCTTGGCTCACAAATCACAATCCCGTACAAACCGGAGGCGTCGCATAGTGGCCTAGTGCGCTCGCTTGGAAAGCGAGTAGACCTTAACCGGTCTCGGAGGTTCGAATCCTCCCGCCTCCGGTTTGTACGGGAGAAAGCGTGTCTTAGGTTTTAGATACCTGTCAATACACTCATTTTATGTAGAATTATGAAAGTGTGGAATTTTATAAAAACTCCAGAATTTTGGATAACCATAGTTTTAGTCCCGCTGATTAGTGGGCTTATTGTAAACTACTTTTCCAAAAAACCTACGGCGGTCGAGGAAACCGAAAATAATGGTGGGGACATAATTATCAAAGCAGGTGATGGGGGTCCTCATGGTAATGGTGGAAATGTTAATATTGGACCAGGGACATATAAAGCAGGCGATGTAATTCAGAAAAAATAGACCCGACCCATATATCCCAAATTGACGATTCAATAGAAAACATGAAGAAAGAAAATATAATTATCTATCAGGCGAAAAACGGGGCGATAGAGCTTCGGGGGGATTTTAATCGGGACACTCTGTGGGCAACACAGGCGCAGATCGTTGATCTTTTTGGTGTGGACCAGTCAGTGGTATCCCGCCATATTAAAAACATATTGAGGGACGGTGAAATTGAGGAAAAAAGCAATATGCAAAAAATGCACATTGCACATTCGGACAAGATTGCAGCGTCTTATTCTCTGGGTATCATCCTTGTAGTCGGATGTCAAGCCTATAAAAAAAGAATACCCGTATAACTATTTTTATAAGCTGTGCGGTTGATCATAATGAACCTATAAAATCAATTGATCAAACATCTCAAGCCATTTTAAACGTCTTTTCAACATTTCTTTCAACATCTTTGATGCATATGGAAAATGGCGAAGAAAAATTTACAAAATGCAGAGAAGACGCAGAGAAGTACTATAAGATGCTTACCACGGTGTGGTGCCCTTATCTGCAGGACAGCGTTCATTTCAATGTCGAAGGATTTGAGCATTTGCTTTTTAAGTCGTGGAACAAAAACAGAACTCAAATAGAACAATATACACGCTTGCGCTTGCTTCGTTTTGCACCCGAGATAATTTCTAAATCTCATACCTTGCAAGAGTATGATGAGCGATCCATCCTCGTCCGGCAAAAAATAAATTCCCGATGGGAGCGGCGAATGAAAAACGTTCAATACTATATCTTTGTTGCTATTATAAAATCCGTGCGCTTGAAGATCGTCGTTAAGGAAATTGAGGGTGGTAACAAATTTTTCTATAGTTTATATCCCTCATGGAGAATTGAGGAGCAGACGAATGGCAATAAGAAAAAAGTGTTTTACTCGGGTAATCCGGAGGAGGATTGAAATCAAAAACACCGCTTTCGCGGTGGCTTTGATGGTACTTGGCTACGGTTTATGAATTGACCGTGAGAGGACCAAAGTCCTCACAAGCACCGCGCTTATAGTAGTCCTTTGGGAGGAAAAAGTCAAAAGTTGTCCACAGGGGTGGGTGGGGGGTCAGT
Organism: bacterium; assembly: GCA_030697705.1. Lineage (GTDB taxonomy): Bacteria > Patescibacteriota > Minisyncoccia > Sungbacterales > HO2-52-23 > JAUYPE01. The sequence continues at coordinate 27,546 of JAUYPE010000005.1, forward strand.
AGATGCCGCCCACTATGTCCATCTTTGAATTTAGATTATAGATATTCCCTATGTCTATGAGAGCAGTACAGCGTTTGAGTTGTTGCATTTTTTGCAACAGCTGAGATAGACAGAAAAAATTACTCGTATAGCTCACTATAAAACATCATGTCCCAGTATTACAACGCACAGCGGGTGAGGGGGTTGTATGATCCGCATGCGGCTGAGCCGTTTAAATTGTCGCGGTCAAAAATCGATCTTTTTTTGGAGTGCCCGCGGTGTTTTTATTTTGACCGGCGATTAGGTGTGGGAAGGCCGCCGGGATTTCCTTTTGCCTTGAACTCTGCAGTAGACCATCTCCTCAAACAAGAGTTTGATATTCACCGCGCGAAGGGGAGCAAGCATCCATTGATTGAGGAGTACGGTGTTGACGCGCGCCCGGTTCCGCATGAGGATCTTGAAAAATGGCGGCATAACTTTACGGGTGTTCAGTATCTGCACCAACCCACGAATTTTCTCGTATTCGGTGCGATTGACGATCTGTGGCAAAATGCGGCGGGGGAGTATATCGTTGTGGATTATAAGGCGACGGCGAAAAACGAAGCAATCACGGAGCTTAATAAAACATGGCACGGTGGCTACAAGCGCCAGATGGAGGTGTATCAATGGCTTCTGCGCCGCAACGGCTATCATGTATCCAATACAGGTTATTTCGTCTATTGCAACGGGAAAACCGACCGCGAGGCGTTTGATGCCAAGCTTGAGTTTGACGTTACGCTGATCGGTTACAACGGAAACGACTCGTGGGTGGAAGGTACGCTTGCCAAAGTGCATATGTGTCTGAACACGGATGCCATCCCCGATGCCAATCCCGAGTGCGATTATTGCGCCTATGTCCGGACGATCAACGCACAGGCGAGAGGTCAATAAAATAATAATACCCGTATCCGGAGGAGGAACTTTTGAAACAGTCGGACGGACAAAGGAAAACGTCGGAAATAAAAAACCGTCCCCCCTTTTTTTAAAAAAAGGGAGAGACGGCATAGTTTGCACGAGCGCGCTTGACCGGCTACCGGGCCACTGTCTTTCGAAGATCCCTACCCGGCTTGTCGGACAGACCGTCAATACCGGATTCTAAAAAACGCTTTATCCATTTGTATATGATTTCTACCCATATTCAGCGTACGGGCAATATCGGTGATTGATCGTTTTTCTACGGCGAAGAGAAGAATAATACGCCCCCTCTTGACGCGACGGGTGGGAGCTGTACGGGAGCGCACAAGTGAGCCTAGTTCCTTCTTCTCCTCGGGTGTTAAAGAAATCTTGAGCGCCGTTTTCAGTCCTTGCGTCATACCCTTCTCCTCTGATAAAATAGGGAAAGAAATAGGAGCTCGTTCACGAGAACCTTACTATTCTTTATCACCTATCTATTGTGTTGTCAAACAGGATATTTCCGTCTTGAAGAATTCGTTTTAAAAAAATGTTTTATTGATGCGCCTTAAACCCATGCCACATCTCCATGAATTAATTGATTTTACGGTGGCGGCGTTTGTAGTGTATGACCGCCGCGTTGTTTTGGTTTTTCACAAAAAACTGCAGAAGTGGCTCCCGCTCGGCGGGCATATTGAGCTTGACGAAGATCCCGAACAGGCGCTTTTTCGCGAGGTTCGGGAAGAAAGCGGACTGGAAATCGAGGTCATGGCGGAGAAGCCCAACGTTTCCTTTGCGGGAAAGAAATTCCTCTACCCGCCGAGCTTTTTGGATATCCATCCCATTACCGCAACGCACCGCCACATCGGACTGGTGTATTTTGCTCGTGCACAATCGGATCGTCTTGTCCTTGCCGTCGACGAACATGACGCTATTCGTTGGTTTACGGAAAGCGAGCTTGCCGATCCCGTATTCAACGTACCCGACGATATCCGGTTTTATGCCCGTGAGGCGCTACAGCGCGTCAAGTGAAAAAATAATACTGGAAAAATTAAAAGCGGGGGATATGATTCGTATCGGCGCACCCTCGCGGTTATTGGCGCGGATCGTATCGGAAGTGCGTGTAATTATAGTCACTCGTACGCTCCTATCCTTCTTTCTCATCCACTTCCTCGGTATTCTCCAAGGATTCGTCTTTCTCACTTTCCCGCTCGTCGCGCTCCTCGTCGTTTAAGAATCCGCCCGCCTGAATGCTCCAAAGCTTTTGGTAGAGTCCGCCGTGCCGGAGCAATTCCTGATGTGTTCCGTCGGCGACCAGGGTGCCGTCTTCCAGAACGACAATGCGATCCATTCTCATAATAGTGGAGAGGCGATGAGCGATAACGACGACCGTCTTGCCGCGCATGAGTTCAGCGAGCGCATCTTGAATAAGCGTCTCCGATTCGGAATCCAAGCTTGAGGTTGCCTCATCCAATACGAGGATAGGTGCGTTCTTAAGTATGGCACGGGCAATCGCCACGCGCTGGCGCTCGCCGCCGGAGAGTTTGACACCCCGCTCGCCGACGAACGTCTCATAACCTTCGGGAAGGCGGGCGATGAACTCATGGCAGTGCGCGCGTCGCGCCGCATCCATAATCTCTTCGTCACTCGCCTCGCGGCGGCCATAGCGGATATTTTCTTTGAGCGAACGGTGAAAGAGTACCGGTTCTTGGGGCACGAACGAGACGGTATTGCGTACACTCTCCTGCGTAACGGCGGCGATATCTTGTCCGTCAATCTCAATCCTGCCGTGGGGGATATTGTAGAGGCGGAGGAGCAGTTTTGTCACCGTTGACTTGCCAGCACCCGACGGACCGACAAGGGCGACTTTCTCTCCCGCGCGAATCGTGAATGTAAAATGCTCAAGCACGGGGCGCTCGGCGTGGAAATAAAAATCAACATCCCGAAACGCAATCTCGCCCGCGCCGACGACAAGTGCTTGAGCGTGCGGTGCATCGGCAACCTCGTGCGGCGTCTCCAGCATGCCGACCATCTCGCTTGCGTCGGCGAACGCATCGTAAAACCTTCGCAATTCGCGGTTGATGCTGATAAGCCGGTCAATCGTTATGATCAGGTATGACTGAATAAGAACAAAGTCGCCGATGGTGAGGAGTCCGCGCCGCCAAAATACCATGGCGCCGTACAACAGGGCGACATTGATGGCGATCATGAAGATGCCGAGTGCCGCCCAAATGAGCTCATCCGCATTCCATGAGCGAATCGTCGCCGCACGCCAACGCTCCACGGCATCGCCCAGTCGCCGGCGTTCGTGCCGTGCACCGGAAAAAAATAAGATGCTCATGTGGTTTGCAATCGCGTCCGAGAGCGTGCCAGTGACTTTACTGTCCTCCTCGGCACGGGCGACGCGAAGCGGTTGGCGCAAACGCGAGACGAAAACTTGAAAGGCGACGAAACAGACGACCCATACGCCGAACATGATGCCGAGGGTATGATTCCGCACAAAAAGAATGCTGACCGCGCCAGTGACATACAAGAATGTGGGAAAAAACTGAAGCATGAAGCAGTCGAACATTCCCTCAAATGCGCGGACGAATTTATTGACGCGATGCACGAGCGAGCCGGTAAAATGCGAGATGAAAAAATTATATGAATGGCCGACGAGATATTCAAACGCGGTTGCAAAAAGATCCGCCATGACATGCGACTCCAGATGCACAATACTGAACGTCTGTATGCGCCGCGCCGCCCAGCCGGCAAGCGAGATGAGGGCAATCGTGCCGATAATCACAACCAATTCGTATCCCATGGTCGCATTCGGTGTGCGGCTTGCGAGGATATCGAAAAAACGCCGCAAATAAAGCGGTGAAGCCAAATCGGCTACCTGTAGAGCGATTGAGCCAGAAAGGAGCGAGAAAAATAGCCATGGATACTTGCGTGTATGGCGATAATAAACTTTGAACACCGACCCTGCACCGCTTTTATAGCGAGGTGATAGCATACGGCGGAGCATAGCACATTTTGATGGTATGTATGTAATGGTTGGTAGCCGCATCCCGATCAGGAAAAGAATGACGAGAAAAATTAATTTTGAACGCCAGCCGACTGCGTCTTGACAGGGGAATAGGGATTGGAGTACACTAGGGGCACTGAAGGAAAGGGTGTCATGGGACATCCATGCGGTTCTGGTGGGGTTAGGCGGTAACTATTCCGATAACTGAACCACTATTTGCGTACTTAGCCAGTAATCGCAAAATTTGTTTGTCACCCCTAGAAAGCATAGGGTTTTTGTTGTTTTATTTTTTTGGGGAAACAGTACAGTAGTATATTTTCATAGCGATAATCATTGCGAGCGAGGCGATAAGGAAGCGATTCGGTACGCGTAGTTAAAAGCTATAGGTTGCTTCATCCCGCCACGCTACCGCTCGCGGCTAAGGGATCACTCGCTTCTCGCAATGATTAAAGAAGGCGAAAACATTGGTCGCAAGGGCGAAGAAGTACGCAGAGCAAAAGAGGTTGTTTATAAACCGTGACCAAAAGACCATTTTTCTCTCTCATTATCCACTAAACCAAAAGGCGCCATGGAGAAAAAATACTTTTCACGCTATCGTTCGGCGTTGGTAGAGCTTCCGCCACTGGTGGAGGCGCAAGTCAATTCATACGCATGGTTTTTTACGCGGGGACTCCGCGAGCTTTTTGCCGAGGTCTCGCCGATTAAGGATTTCGGCGGTAGCGAACTCTTTTTGGAATTTATTGATTTTTCCCTGGATGATCCGAAATACGACGAGTTCAAGGCCCGGGAGCTCAACGCTTCATTTGAAGCGCCGCTTCGCGTGCGTGCGCGTTTGACCAATAAAAAAACGGGTGAGATAAAAGAACAAGAAATTTACCTTGGTGAATTTCCCATTATGACGCCGCGGGGGACTTTTATCGTCAACGGTGTGGAGCGTGTTGTCGTCTCGCAGCTCATTCGCTCTTCGGGCGTGTATTTTACGAGCTCCATGGCGCGCGGCAAGAAATACTTCGGTGCCAAAATCATTCCCAATCGCGGCGCATGGCTTGAATTTGAAACCGACGCCGACGGGGTATTGCAGGTAAAAATCGACCGCAAACGCAAGATTCCCGCGTCAGCCCTCTTGCGGGTTTTCGGCATGGAGAAAGATGAGGCGATTTTAGCCAAGATGCCGAATGCCATGATCGGTGACGTGAACGCCGTTGCCAAAACGCTTGAACGGGATCCGTCAAAAACGCGCGACGAGGCGTTCATTGAGATTTACAAGCGTATTCGTCCGGGCGACCTCGCAACGGTGGACAATGCGCGTACGCTTATCCAGTCGCTTTTCAGCTTTGACCGGTATGATCTTGCCGAAGTGGGGCGGTATAAGTTTAACCAGCGATTGGGTCTTCCTTTGCCTGAGCATTTAGCGCACTCGTCGTTTGTGCACGGCGGGGAGGTGGTTGATGCCGAGGCGAAAGCCATACGAGCGGTGGGGACGCTCGACCGCTCAACACGTATCTTAAGCGCTGATGATATTTGCGCAGTGCTTGGTGAAATTGTGCGGTTAAACAATATCGGTGATGCGCCGGCAGACGACATTGACCACTTGGGCAACCGTCGCGTGCGCGGTGTGGGCGAGATGTTGCAAAACAAGCTTCGCATCGGCATGACGCGGATGGCGCGCATTATCCGCGACCGGATGTCCACGCTTGATCCCTTTACCATTACGCCGGCACAGCTCATTAACGCGCGGCCCTTTATGGCTTCGGTTAAAGAATTTTTCACCTCATCCCAGCTTTCGCAATTCATGGACCAGGTGAATCCGCTTTCAGAACTTGAACACAAGCGTCGTCTCTCGGCGATGGGACCGGGCGGACTTCAGCGCGAGCGCGCGGGCTTTGAGGTGCGCGACGTGCATCCTTCGCACTATGGTCGCATCTGTCCGATTGAAACTCCGGAGGGTCCGAACATCGGTCTCGTCGGTCACTTGGCGTCGTATGCGCGATTGAACGAACTCGGTTTGATTGAAACGCCGTATATCGTCGTCAAGGACGGGCGCGTGACGAAAGAAGTCAAATATCTGAATGCCGTTTCGGAAGTTAAACACAATATCGCCCATGCGGGCGTGGCAGTGGACGCACACGGCATGATCGTGGAGGATCGTGTGGAGGCGCGCATCGAGGGTAATCCCGGTATCGTGCGTCGCGAGGAGGTGCATTATATGGATGTTTCGTGCCAACAGCCCATTAGTATCGCGACGAGCTTGATTCCCTTTCTTGAGCATGACGACGCGAATCGCGCACTGATGGGTTCTAACATGCAACGACAGGCGGTACCGTGTGTTCGCGCGCGTGCGCCGTTGGTGTCCACTGGCATTGAGTCTCGTGCGGCGCGGGATTCGGGGCGCGTTACCCTTGCCGAAGAAGAAGGTATTATTGAAGAAGTTGATCCGAATCACATTTCCATTAAAGAAAAATCAGGCAAGATGAAGGACTATCCCTTGGTATCGTTCTTGCGCACAAATGCGTTTACCGTTATCCGCCAGAAGCCGATCGTGCGTCCCGGGCAGAAGGTGAAAAAGGGTGATGCGCTTGCCGACAGTTCATCCACCGACGGGGGTGATTTGGCGCTGGGGCAAAATATTCTCGTCGCGTTTTTGTCATGGTTCGGAAGCAACTACGAGGACGCGATCATCATCTCCGAGAAATTATTAAAAGACGACCGGTATACCTCAATCCACATTGAGGATTTTACGATTGATGTACGCGATACGAAATTGGGTCCTGAAGTAACGACGCCCGATATTCCCAATGTCGGTGAGGAAAAGTTAAAAAATCTTGACGAAGACGGCGTCGTCGCCATCGGCGCGGAGGTGCGCTCGGGAGATATTCTTGTGGGAAAAATTTCGCCCAAAGGCGAGTCCGATCTCACGCCGGAAGAAAAACTCTTGCGCGCGATTTTCGGCGAAAAGGCGCGGGATGTCAAAGATACTTCTTTGCGCGTGCCACACGGTAAGCGCGGCCGTATTGTCGGTGTGCGCGTGTTTTCTCGCGAGCGGGGGGATAAACTGGACGCAGGCGTTATCAAGCAAATTCAGATTGATATTGCCCAGATGCGTAAAATTGCGGTAGGCGACAAGCTCGCGGGGCGCCACGGCAACAAAGGCGTTATCGCAAAAATCTTGCCGGAAGAAGATATGCCCCATTTGGAGGATGGCACGCCGGTGGAGATGATTTTAAACCCTCTCGGTGTCGCTTCGCGTATGAACTTGGGGCAGATTCTTGAGACGCATCTTGGATGGGCGGCTAGTAAACTTGGCTATCGTGCGATTACGCCAGCGCTCGCGGGTGTCATGGAGGAGGAAATCAAAAAAGAACTTGAACGTGCGGGGCTCCCCGGAGACGGCAAGGTCGCTCTTTACGACGGTAGAACAGGAGAGCGATTCGGAGAAAAAATTACTGTCGGCTACTCGTATATCATGAAGCTCATTCACCTTGTGGAGGACAAGATTCACATGCGCTCTATTGGGCCCTATTCGCTTATTACCCAACAGCCGCTCGGAGGCAAGGCGCAATTCGGCGGCCAGCGCTTCGGCGAGATGGAGGTCTGGGCGCTTGAGGGATACGGCGCGGCGTATACCTTGCAGGAAATGCTTACGATTAAGTCCGACGATGTGATGGGGCGTTCTTCAACCTACGAATCAATCATCAACGGCGAAAAAATCAAGACACCCAATATCCCCGCATCGTTTAATGTCCTCGTGAATGAATTAAAAGGTCTTGCGTTCAAAGTTGAGTTGATGAAGACGGATGAGGCACTGGTCGAAGCCGAGGCGGAGGAGGAGGAGAGAAAATCAAGACCCGCCGTCATACCGATGCAGAAGGTCGTGCGTGAGCGGGTGAAGATGGGATGACCAACCCTGGGCTGGTCATCCCCGCGAAGGGGGATATCCAGTCATTCTGTATATATTGAACATTAGCGTGATTCCTCCCTCACGGGACGCCTACTGGCAGTCGCTCTGCTCGCCCGGACGACCCAGTCGGACGGGCTCGGAATGACGGCATGAGGAGGGGCAACTGCCTAAGTCCTACTCAAAATACCTATGGAACAAACATCACTGACAGATTTTAACGCGATCGTACTGCGACTCGCCTCGCCCGAGGATATTTTGTCGTGGTCGCACGGCGAGGTGACGAAGCCGGATACGATTAACTATAGAACTGCCAAGCCGGAACGCGAAGGTTTGTTTGACGAGAAGATATTCGGGCCTACCAAGGACTGGGAGTGCTACTGCGGAAAGTATCGCCGTATCCGGTATAAGGGAATCGTATGTGACAAGTGCGGCGTGGAGGTGACACGCGCCATCGTCCGCCGCGAGCGGATGGGGCATATTTCGCTTGCCGCGCCCGTTTCGCATATTTGGTTTTTGCGCGGCATTCCTTCGCGCATCGGTCTTATGCTTGACATGTCGGTTGGCGAGCTTGAGAAAGTGGTCTACTTCGCCGGCTATATTATTACGAAAATTGATGAAAGTGCACGCATTCAAAGTTTGGAAGAGATAGAGCGCGAGTTTAAATCAAAGGCGAAGGAACTTGACGGCAAGGAGCTTGAACAATTAAAAGAAGCAAAAGATAAGATCAAGGATGATTTGCGCGGATTGCGGCTTTATAGCGTTATCTCTGAAATAGAATACCACCGCCTTTCCAAAAAATTCGGCGAGGTATTTGAGGCGGCGATCGGTGCGGAGGCGATTCGCAAGATTCTGGAAAACACAAATCTGGAGGAGCTCAGAAACCGCCTGGAACTGGAAATACAAAACCAATCGCCCATCGCTGAGAAAAAAACGGCGCGTCGCATTCAAATAATCAAAGGAATGATCAATGCCAATATCCGTCCGGAGTGGATGTTTCTGACGCACATTCCGATTATTCCTCCCGATCTGCGGCCGATGGTGCAACTGGACGGCGGGCGCTATGCGACCTCGGACTTAAACGATCTCTATCGCCGTGTTATTAATCGCAATAATCGCTTGAAGCGCTTAAATGAACTCCACGCGCCGGAGGTTATTACGCGCAATGAAAAACGCATGTTGCAGGAGGCGGTGGACGCATTAAACGACAACTCCATTCGCCGCGGCTCATCTCCTGTCGCCTCGCAGGTACAGCGCCGACCGCTCAAGTCGCTTGCCGATATTCTCAAAGGCAAGCAGGGGCGCTTCCGTCAGAACTTACTTGGCAAGCGCGTGGACTACTCCGGGCGCTCGGTCATCGTCGTGGGACCTGATTTACAGCTTCACCAGTGCGGCATCCCAAAAAAAATGGCACTGGAATTATTCAAGCCATTCGTCATCCGTCGCCTTATTGAGCGCGAAATTGCGCATAATATCCGCGGTGCGGGCAAGATGATCGAGGATCAAGATCCGGTGGTATGGGAGAGTTTGGAGGAGGTTATTCAGGGCCGTTGCGTTCTACTCAACCGCGCTCCCACCCTTCACCGTCTGGGTATCCAGGCATTCCAGCCCGTGCTGATTGAAGGTGATGCTATTCAGATCCACCCACTCGTATGTCCCGCATTTAACGCCGATTTTGACGGCGACCAGATGGCCGTTCACTTGCCGTTGACTGACGAAGCGCAACGCGAAGCGCATGAGATTATGCTCTCGTCAAAAAATCTCCTCAAACCGGCAACGGGAGATCCCATTGTGGATCCGACCAAAGATATCGTACTCGGCTGTTATTATGCCACGCTCATCACGGAGGGCGCAACGGGGGAGGGGAAGGTATTCGCTTCCAAGGAAGATGCTTTTCTGGCGCACGAGTGTGGCGTGGTGCATCTGCAGGCGCGGATTAAAGTCCGCGTGTCTAAGGCGAAACTTGCCGGCGAAATGGAGAAAAAATCAAAACGTGTTACTCTGGAAATGCCCAGAAATCTTGGGATGATTGAAACGACGGTCGGGCGCCTGCTCTTTAATCATGTGCTTCCCGTTGATTTTCCTTTTGTAAACCAACTGCTCAAGAGCCGTGATCTCGCAGAAATAGTAACGCGCATTATCAAGCGCTACGGCATCGCCGGCACGCCGCCGATTTTGGACAGTATTAAAAAATTCGGCTTCGCCTACGCGTCGTATTCAGGATTTTCGTGGGGCATGGACGACCTGAACATTCCCACCGAGAAGCGCGGTCTTATTGATGAGGCGGAAAAAGAAGTTGAGACGATTCTTGACCAGTATGCGCGGGGACTGCTTACCGAGCGCGAGCGTTACGACCGCGTCGTGGAGGTGTGGGAGGAGGTGGTCAACAAAGTGACGAAGCTTGTTCCTAAGGTGCTTGATCCCAAGGGGCCGATTTTCAGCATGGTTGACTCCCGTGCGCGCGGTTCATGGGGGCAAATTCGCCAGATGTCGGGCATGAAGGGACTGGTGGTAAATCCGGCAGGCCGCGTTATTGAACTGCCCGTGTTGTCTTCATACAAAGAGGGTTTAAATGTGCTTGAGTATTTCATCTCCACGCACGGTGCGCGTAAAGGAACGGCCGACACAGCGCTCCGCACATCAGCTGCAGGATATCTGACGCGCCGGCTGGTGGATGTGGCGCAGGACATGATTGTCATTGAAGGCGAATGTCGGACTAAAATGGGACTGGAACTCACACGCAAAGAATCGGAAGAAATCAACAAAACGCTCGGCGCGCGCGCCTTCAGCCGCGTGTTATTTGAGGATGCGAAAAATGCCAAGGGCGAGGTGGTGCTCAAAAAAGGCGAGGCGATAGACCATGAGAATGCGAAAAAAATTGAGGAGCACAAAATAGAACGGTTGGTTATTCGTTCGCCGATTACCTGCCGGAGTATTAAGGGCGTCTGCCAGCAGTGCTATGGCTATGATCTGGGCAATAATATGATCGTGCGTTTGGGCGAGGCGGTCGGCGTGGTTGCCGCGCAGGCGATTGGCGAGCCGGGCACCCAGCTCACCATGCGTACCTTCCACATGGGAGGCGTCGCCGGAGGGACCGATATTACTGGCGGCTTGCCACGTGTGGATGAACTCTTTGAGGTGCGTCCGCCAAAAGGTAAGGCGGTGATGAGTGATGTAAACGGCGAGATTATAGACATTGCGGAATCAGGTCGCGAAAAGACCCTAAAAATCGCGCTTGAGCCGGACGAGAAAAAAACGGGTACTGGCAAAGATAAAGATTCACTTGAAAAAGAAATTAAAATTCCCGCGGGTTTGGGTCTGCTTGTCGCGCGCGGGGCGAAACTTACCAAAGGTATGATTCTTACCGAGGGTCATGCGGACTTGCGCGAGCTCTTCAAATATGCCGGCAAGGAGGTGGTTGAGCGGTATATTATCAAAGAAGTACAGAAGATTTATTCCTTGCAGGGCGCACCTATTCACGATAAGCATGTGGAGACGATCGTGCGCCAGATGTTCTCGCGTGTGAGGATAAAAGACACGGGAGAGACGAGCTTCAGTTCCGGAGAGGTGGTGGAGAAGCGCGACTTCCGCACCGAGAATCGCGCCGCCATTCGCGCCGGCAAGAAACCGGCGACGGCGGTTCAGTTACTGCTTGGCATCAGCCGCGTGGCGCTCTCAACCTCAAGCTTTCTTTCAGCCGCATCGTTTCAGGAGACGGCGCGCGTATTAATTGAAGCATCCATACGTGGACGCAGAGACGAACTTCGTGGCCTGAAGGAAAATGTCATCATCGGTCGCCTTATCCCCGCCGGTACGGGATATCGGAAGGGGATGTAAGCGTTTGACAGGTTTAAATAAGGCACTATACTGCTCTCATATGGTAGTGAAGATGACAATTGAGAAACTTGCCGAGATGACGCGTGATGAATTTGGACATGTGAGAGGAGAAACGAAAGAAATGGGGCGATTGTTAAATGAGAAAATGGATGGTGGATTCATGGCGGTACGGCGAGAGATGCAGGAAAACACTCGTGCCATCCTTGCCGGATTGTCCGCCCAAGGCGGATCCGCCTTTGGCGGAAAAGCGTAGAATATGTAAAACTCCGCATGCGGATTGACTCATTGGAAACACGGATGGGCAAAGTTGAGCGGTTGGGAAAAAGATAGGAATATACCGCAAGATATCTACATAAAACGGCTTATTAAAGCTGTTCTATGATGTACTATTGACATAATTTATTATTAGTGCTATCCTCTTATTATTCGTTGGGCCTAAATTCACCCCTAGAATTTTTTTCTTAACAGGAGGAACTGGACATGGAGACAGGTGAGTTCTTTTTAGACGAAGTGCGAGAAGCTATGCGGTTTGAAAGGGTAGGTGACGAGATCAAAGCCAAACAGATTGAGATGGAGATTTATGAGTATTTTCAAGAGAAGGATGAAGTGCTCGGCATGAGTGTCCTGAACTATTTTGATCCGGAATTGTCCGATCACGATAATTGTTCCGGATTTGTCGCGACTCTTGAAGATGATCGCGAGAAATATGAGAGGATGCTTAATGGGGAGGAGGAGTGGGACAGATCTGATCCGGTTGACATGATTGACAGGATCAACAAGTGGCTTAGATTTTTTTCTGAGCGCTAGGATAGTGTTCCATGCATAGCTCACAATCTTAAGCGGCAGTGCTTTTTGCACTCGCCGCTTTTTCTTGCCACAAAATGCGGTTTCGCGTACAATAGAGGACATGGCGAGGAGAAAAAAGAATAGAGACAGAAGAAGGGAGCGAGGACGCGGTGCAAGGGAAGACGCCAGTATGCACCTCAACTTGGCGGTGCATCCGGAGGTGAAAAAAACGGTGCTCGCGATTTTGTTTTTTGTCGCCGCGCTTGTTTTTGCGTTAAGTTTTGTAGGGAAAGGCGGGACGGCTGGCGCAATGCTTTTTCGCGGGCTTGATTTTTTGCTCGGTCGCGGTTATTTCTTTGCGCCGTTGACCTGCTTGTTAGCAGGATTCTCACTTCTCTTTTCAGAAACGCCCAAGCTCGTGCGCGCGACGATGCTTGGGGCGCTTTTGTTTTTGCTCTCGTGCTTAAGCTTATTGCCGATTGTTTTCGGTCCTGGAACGGGCGGGGTGCTCGGCGGGCTTATTGGCGCGCCATTATTAAAGCTTTTTGATTTTTGGGTGAGTTTGATTATCGTGCTCGCCCTGCTCATAATTTCCCTACTTCTTACGCTTAATGTGCCTTTTTGGAAAGAACTTTTCGTGCGTGGGGAAGAGGAAGAAGATGAGGAAGAGGAACCGGCAACGGTCGGTGTGGCGGAGGCGGCGGCGATGGGCGTGAAGGGTGTAATGGATACTATTAAGAGTGCGCTGGAAAAAAATCAACCGGCGGCTGAAATGTCGGCGGCGGTCTTGGCGGCGAAAGAAAAAGATGACGAGGCGACGATTGCGGTTCGCCGCGTTGCGAAAAAATTTGATTATAAAAAACCACCACTGGAATTACTCCAGAGCGATCGCGGCAAGCCGACCTCGGGTGATATCCGCGCCAATGCCAATATCATCAAGCGCACGCTGGAGAATTTCGGTATCAATGTGGAGATGGACGAGGTGAGTATCGGACCAACGCTCACGCAGTATACGCTGAAGCCAGCGGAGGGAGTGAAGCTCGCGCGCATTACGGCGCTGGGAAATGATCTTTCATTGGCGCTCGCCGCGCATCCCATACGGATAGAGGCGCCGATTCCGGGCAAGTCGCTCGTCGGTATTGAGGTGCCGAACCGCTCCATCGCGATGGTGGGGCTTCGCACGCTTCTGGAGTATCCGGCGTTTATTGACGCCACTCAGCCACTACTCATTACGCTCGGTCGCGATGTGACCGGTACGCCCGTTTTTGCCGATCTTGCAAAAATGCCCCACCTGCTCGTGAGCGGCGCGACTGGTTCGGGAAAGTCGGTGACGATTCATTCTATTATCACTTCGTTGCTCTACCACAATCCTCCCGAAATGCTCCGCTTTATTATGGTTGACCCGAAGCGCGTTGAGCTCTCGGTGTATAACGACATTCCCCATCTCCTCACGCCAGTTATTACCGATCCCAAAACAACGATTCAGGCGCTCAAATGGGCGGCAAAAGAGATGGATCGTCGTTACGGACTCCTCTCCGGTAAGAAGTGCCGCGATATCGGGGGCTATAATGCTATTGCATCCAAAGTATCAGACGAAGAAATTATTCCCTACATCATCGTGATGATTGACGAGCTCGCCGATCTCATGATGGCCTTTCCTCGTGAAATGGAATCCAGTATTATTCGCCTAGCGCAAATGGCGCGGGCGGTTGGGATTCACCTGCTCGTTGCGACCCAGCGGCCTTCCGTGGATGTGATTACCGGCCTGATTAAGGCGAATATCACCTCGCGCATCGCTTTGCAGGTCTCCTCGCAAATCGATTCGCGCACGATTCTTGATATGGCGGGTGCGGAAAAACTGCTTGGCAACGGCGATATGCTTTTCCTTGCCGGGGACACATCCAAACCGCGCCGCATTCAGGGCGCGTATGTTTCAGAACAAGAGGTGAAGCGCGTTGTTGATTTCCTACGCGAAGAATCCGAAGCGGTTGAGTATAAAGAAGAAATTCTCACGACGAAAGTTGAGGATGAAAATAAAGGAGCGACCGGGCTCGACGATTTGAACGAAGATGATCCGCTGTATCAGGAGGCGGAGGCGCTTATCCGTGACGCAGGCAAGGCGTCTGCATCATATCTGCAGAGACGGCTCCGGGTCGGCTACGCGCGCGCGGCACGGATTCTTGACCTGCTTGAGAATAACGGCGTTATCGGTCCGGCGGATGGCGCCAAGCCGCGCGAGGTGCTTACCCGGACGGCGGATAGCCGCGAAAACGATCTTATCTAGAAAAAATCAGTGGCGGGCGGGTAGTTTTTTGCTTTCATGAATAATAATGCGCTGAAACGGACACACCGTGCTTCTTCGGTCAGTTCGGCGAAGCGGCACACTGGCGGACAGAAAGAGTTTGTCCGTGCGGCAAGCCATGTGAAGGTGCTGGGCGGGACACATGAAGAAATTGTCAGTGAGAAGGCGGGTTATCGCGCTGAAATGTCTGCCGACGGCGATTTTGCAGAAGATGTGCGACAAGCGGGTAACCGAGAGATCGTTTCTACTGATACTATGCCGGTCGATATGGCGTCAGAATCGCTCGGCGCGCTCTTGCGCACCATTCGGGAGCGACGCGGCATGAGCATTGACGAGCTTGCGCGCGAGGTGCATATTGCCGTCGCGTATGTTCGTGCGCTTGAAGAAGAGGACTATCGCGTATTTCCGGCAAAGGTATACGCGGAAGGATTTTTGAAACGGGTGGCGCATGTGTTGATTCCCGAGGCGACGGAACAGTGCCTGGCTGTTTTGCGCGAGCATTGGGATCAAGAGATGGGGACGGGTATGAGTGCGGTTGCCACCACCCGGTCGCTCCGTGCATCGCATCGCGCACCTTTTGCCGTCACCCCGCACCGCATAGTGTTCGGCATTACGGGGATTTTTTTTGTCGGCGTGATGGTTTTCCTCGGTGTGCGGGTTGTTTCTTTTTTAAGTCCTCCACGGATTTTCTTGGAGAGTCCGCGTGAGGCGGAGACGGTATCCGTACCGCTTATCCGCGTCAAGGGACGCGTGAATCAGGAGGGGCGTTTGACAGTCAATAATCGTGAAGTTAGGATGGACGAGTCAGGAAATTTCAATGAAGAAATTGAAGTCGGCGCAGGCACGAATACGCTTGCCTTTGTTGCGGAAAATAAGTTCGGCAGGCGGGCGGAAGTCGTGCGTCATGTGGTGGTAAAATAACGATTGGTGAAGAAAAACATTTTTTAATCAATCCATAGTGTTACTTCATTTCTTATGGCAAAAGAAAAAATAAAAGACGGACGACTGGACAAGGTTAAAATGCTTGATGCGGCGATCAAGCAAATTCAAGAAAAGTACGGCGAGGGTGCAATTATGCGGCTCGGTGAGCACGACCGTGTGGATATTGATACCATCTCCACGGGTTCGTTTGCGTTAGACCACGCGCTCGGCGTTGGCGGTTTGCCACGGGGGCGCATCGTCGAACTCTTCGGACCGGAGTCAAGCGGCAAGACGACTCTGGCGCTTCATGTCGTGCGCGAGGCACAAAAAAAAGGCGGTCTTGCGGCGTATGTAGATGCGGAGCACGCGATGGATCCCGAATACGCCAAGCATATCGGCGTGAATATTGACGAACTGCTTATCTCGCAGCCCGATACAGGCGAACAGGCGCTTGAAATCGTTGAGTCGCTGGTGCGTTCTCACGCCGTGGATGTCATTGTTGTTGACTCCGTCGCCGCGCTCGTTCCCCGCGCGGAGATAGAAGGAGAGATGGGGCAACAGCATGTGGGACTTCAGGCGCGGCTGATGTCGCACGCGCTCCGCAAGCTCACCGCCATTGTCGCGCACTCCAATGTGATTATTATTTTCATCAACCAGCTCCGCATGCAAATTGGCATGATGTGGGGCAATCCCGAGACGACGCCGGGAGGCAAGGCGCTGAAGTTCTACGCCTCGGTGCGCATAGACATCCGCCGCGCCGCACAAATTAAAAAAGGCGAGGAGATTATCGGCAATCGCGTAAAGGCAAAAATAGTCAAAAACAAAGTCGCCGCGCCGTTCCGTACCGCCGAGTTTGATATTTTTTACAATGTCGGCATTTCGTTTGAGGCGGAGGTTATCAATGCGGGCATCACCCACGGGCTTATTAAAAAAGCGGGTGCAAGTTTGAGTTATGATACGCTTCGCCTTGGTGTGGGCTTTGACGCCGCCAAGACCTACCTCAAAGAAAACCCGAAAGTATGCGAAGAGATCATGGAAAAGATACGAGAAAAGATGAAAGAGAGCTCATAACGCTACTTTTTAAGACACACCCGCCGCACTCCTGCGGTGCGACGGGCTAAGGGTCGGAAGAAGTTTTGCACAGAGCGCAAGCCGAGCAACTTCTTCCTCCCATTGTCTTAAAAATCAGCGTTATTTTTTGGGAATATAAAAAGGAAAATAAAATGACTTTCCCTGCTTGTGGAAAGTCATTTTATTTTGAGAGGTAATAATTTTCTATCGTGTGGTGAACGGTACGAGGGCGAGAGAGCGGGCGCGTTTGATAGCGGTGGCAAGTTCGCGTTGGTGGGAGGCGCAGAGACCCGATTTCTTACGCGGGTAGATCTTGCCGCTCGCGCTCAAAAACTTACGGAGATTCTCCACATCTTTATAATTAGCGCCACTGCGGCTCGTCGTACAAAAAAAGCACTGTTTTTTATTCTCTTGCATATTATGAGACCCACTGCTTAATAACCTTTTCTACTCCGACCGTGCTTTTTCGGCTGCAAACAACTCATCGCTCGTCGATGAATACCTTGCATTCACCTCCTCGCGTTTCATTGTTTTCGCCCGAAAAAGCATGGTCTCGCTACGAAAAATTATTAAGCAGTGGGTCTATTAAAAAGGTATATCTTTGACATCTATTTCTTCTCCGTCTTCCGGAAGCTCAATAATGGGCGGTTCTTCCTGTCCACCGCCGTCAGCGCGTGCCGACGGTTGATTCTGATTGTTCCGGTCGCGCGATGGCGTGCTGTTATATCGCTCTCCGCGCATCAGCGATGCTCCTTGCTCTTGTCCTCCGCCCATTATCGCTCCCGCCGGTCGCGGACCGAATTGAAATTCATCCACGACAATTTCAGTGCGGTAGTGTTTGACACCCTGTTGATCCTGCCATGAGCGCGTTTGCAGTCGCCCCTCAATAAACATACTGCTGCCTTTTTTCATGTACTGGGCGATGACCTCGGCCTGTCGTCCCCATGCGACCAAATTATGGAATTCCACCTGGTCGCGCTTCTGCCCGCTCGCGTCGTTGAAGGTGCGATTGGTCGCAATCCCGAACGTGCACACCGGCTGACCGCCGGGCGTTTGGCGAATTTCCGGGTCGCGTGTAAAATTGCCGAAAAGGAATACTTTGTTGAGGTTCATGGGGTTAGTTTGTAGTAAGTAGTTGGTAGGGGATAGAGGATGGTATCTTCGCTTTTCCTAAAACCTATCCACTAAAATCTACTCACTATTTTCCTAATATCTCTTCCAATTTTTTATCCAACGCCTCTAGATCCAACTTGTCATCCGTCTTATCCGCCTCGCGGAGTATGACCAATGTTTGCTGTTGGGTGCGCGGCGGCATGGCGGGGCGAGCGATGGCGGCGTCAAAGGGCTTCATCTGGCGCAGCTTTTGCTTGTGCTCGTCCTGTTGGATAACCATAAACCGCAAAAGCTCCGGTATGGTTTGGAGTCGCTTTTCCAAACTCGCTATCTGCATCGGTTCGCACCGGAACGCTGTCCAGCCAAAATAAGCGTTCCGCTCTTTTTTGACCCGATATGCTAAGCGATACCGCGAGGGCTGTTCCGCATGCTGGATGAGCCCTTTGACCTCCTCAATCAAGTTATTGAGCTTGTGGGTATGCCCCAGTGCCTCCTCCTCGGGTATGGAGGGGGAGAGTAGGTAGGCAAGCTCATACGACCGTGGTTCTGATTCCATAGTCCATTGATACTACAAAAAGGAACGGCTGTCCACAAGGTTGACAGAACCGTAATTTCTTTTTATACTCTTACTTGAGTCGTTGTTATGTTATTCCGAATAATAGAGGTGCCCTCATGTTGCCATCGGATGAATTATAATTCGGTGGCATTTTTTTGTTTTTCTTAAACTCTAAACTCAACGACATCGCCGTCCTGGACGATATATTCTTTACCCTCTATGCGGAGTAGGCCGAGTTCGCGGGCACGGGCGTATGAGCCGGCTTCCAGTAGTTTTTTATAATGGATAACTTCGGCGCGGATAAATTTTTCCTCAAAGTCGGAGTGAATGGTGCGTCCCGCTTGCGGTGCGGTGGAGTCGGCACGAACCGTCCACGCCCGTGTCTCGTCCTCGCCCGTCGTCAAAAAAGTAATGAGTTCGAGTGTGTCGTATGCCGTGCGAATGAGCCGGTCGAGTCCGCTTTTTTCAAGACCGATACTCGCAAGATATTCTCGCCGTTCATCGTCGCCGAGCTCCGAAAGCTCCGCTTCTATTTTTGCGGAGACGGCAATCCATGGAGCCAAACCAATTTTTTGCTGAAGTTTTTCATCGGGTTGCCAATGGTGCTGGATTTGCCGTTCACTCACATTAAAGATATAGAGGATGGGTTTTGCCGTGAGGAGATTGAGCTCGCGATCAATGGTCGTCATCGTCTCGCGTTGGGACATTGAAAAATGTTCCAGGGCGGCGCGGGCGAGTAATCCTCTTTCCAATTCTTTTTGTAAAAACTCCAGCATTACGGCTATTTCTCCAGCTCCTTTCTTCTTCGCACGGGCATCGGTATGAGCCGTTGCCAGACGCCGCGTTATCGTCTCCAGATCTTTTAGGATAAGTTCATACTCGATAACTTCAATGTCTGAAACGGGGTCGGGTGTTTCGGAGACATGGATAATATCACCGTCCTCAAAAATGCGTACGACCTCGGCGATAGCGTCCGTTTCGCGAATGTGCGTAAGAAATTTATTGCCAAGTCCCTCACCCTCCGCCGCACCCTTGACGAGTCCGGCGATATCCACGAACTCAATGACCGCCGGAACGACTTTCTGTGAATGCGACAGTGCGGTAAGTTGAGCAAGCCGCTCGTCGGGAACGGGAACGACACCCACATTGGGCTCAATAGTGCAGAACGGATAATTTTGGATATCAACTTTCTGGCGCGTGAGGGCGCTGAAAAGGGTTGACTTTCCCACATTCGGCAAGCCAACTATGCCTATCTTTAAAGACATATCGCGCCATGATATAACAAAAAAACACGAAGATCAATCGGTAGGCTGTTGACAAAAAAACGGGTAAGGATTACAAGTATAAGTATGTGTGTTGTCCGGAAAAAACGCGTGCGGGCAACACAAGAGGAGAGAGATGATGAAGTGGATTGTTTCCGTAAGTATGGTTCTTTTTTTAGCGCTGTGGATCGCGTCTCCTGTGACTGCGGGGAGTGCCGTCACGGGATTGCCATCCCATGCGCAGATCACGGCGGCGCTTGAAAAGGCGTGTGCCAAGGGGGTTAATAACGGATCCATTTTCTCGCCGTGCGAGATGTGGGTCGGCGTGGTGCGTCTTGACGGGACAGTCGCCGTTGTCGCCAAGAACGGCCATGATCCCTGGAAGGGCAGTCGGGTCATCGCCATGCAGAAAGCGAATACCGGGCGTCTTTTCAGTAAAGATCGGGGATTAGCGCTTTCAACGGCGAACTTGTTCAGTGCCGTGCAGCCGGGAGGGAGTTTGTTCGGGTTGCAATTCAGCAACCCCATTGACACGCACACGGCGTATCGGGGACCTGCCACGCAGTATGGCACGCTAACCGACCCGGCAGTTGGTCGGCGCGTTGGAGGTGTAAATGTGTTCGGCGGAGGTCTGGCGTTGTATGATGCCAAGGGACGCATCATCGGCGGATTGGGTGTGAGTGGCGACAGTCCATGCGCCGATCACAACATTGCGTGGCGTATCCGTCACGCGCTCGGTCTTGATCATGTCCCTGCGGGTGTTAACAAGGCCGGATACGGTGGAGCAGTGGCGCCGGTCACAGGTGATGACAACATCATCTATGGACCGGGAGGTTTTTCCCACGCTGAATGCGGATTCGGCGAAAAGACCGTTACCGATCTGCCCGCCGTCTCTCCAGTTCCGACCGCCACAGCTATGAAGTGAAAAAACAACTACCCGCACGCGTTTTAACCAGACCACTTTGCATTCGTGCGGAGTGGTCGGTTCTTTTTATAGGATTGTATCTGCAGGTGTTATAGTGATAAACTAGAAAAACTATGAAAATTACCAATCTTAAAAAACTCAAACCAAAAGAGGCGATTGTCTTTGATCTTGACGGTACGGTTGCCCCGACCAAGGCGCCTATAGACGCGGAGATGGCGACGCTGATCACGCGCCTGCTTGCCGTGCAGAAGGTCGTCATTATCGGTGGCGGCAAATACGGTATTTTCAAGACCCAGTTCCTTCAGCAGTTAAAAGCTCCAAAACCTCTTCTGAAGAATCTTTTTCTCTTTCCCGCCACGGCAACCTCATTTTATAAATATGACGCTGGCTGGAAAAATATCTACGCGCTCCATCTGACCACGGCAGAAAAAGAAAAAATCAAAACAGCGTTTCGCGATGTATTTGAAAAAACCGGTTATCACCATCCTCGAAAAGTATACGGCAAGGTAATTGAAGACCGCGGCACGCAGATTACGTTTTCGGCGCTGGGTCAGGATGTCGTCGCGGTGCTTGGGGCGAAACGGGGAGTTCCGTTGAAAGAAAAATGGTTGCATGAAAACCGCGCGGTCAAAATGAACATGGCAAGACACCTCGCCAAGCTTCTGCCGGACTTGGAGGTGCACGCCGCAGGATTCACCTCCATCGATATAACCAAAAAAGGCATTGATAAGGCGTACGGTCTGGAACAAGTTAAAAAGCATCTGGGAGTGGAAATAAGAAGTATGCTTTTTGTGGGAGACGCAATCTTTCCCGGCGGCAACGACTACGCGGTCGTCAAAACGGGAGTGGATTATGTTCCCGTAAGCGGACCAGCTCAAACGAAAACGATCATTCGTGCGCTCCTTGCCAAGGGGGAATAATGAAGATGAGCGAATGAGGTTATATTTGACTTTATTCACCTCTATGTTATATTGGTCATCGTCGTGAGTATTGGTTGTTTTTGCAAGAAAGAAAAGAGGGGGTGCTCGTAATGGATACAATTCATACGACGAATAGTGTTGAAGGTGTAGAAATAGAACGCAAGTGGCGGCTGTTTCGCTTACCGCCGCGTGAAATTCTGGGAAAAGGGTATATGCGGTGCCAGGGGTACTTAATCGTGGAGTATCAAGGACCGCTTAAGCCGCTTATGACCATTTAAGTATAAGGGTTCTCAAGCATATTTTGCGGAGGAGCCCTTTTTATTTTGAGAATATTCGCGTGTGGTGTATGATGCTTCGTATCCATGAGTGTAGAATTTTTCATAATTGCCGTGGTGGTTGTAGCTGGATTCGTCGGCATTTTTTTCGTATTGGTGAAACGGACGGGGAGGCAGGAGGTCATACCGCAAAACAATGACACTCTTTTACTTTTGCAGAACCAGATAAATGAAATCGCTCGGGCGCTGGACGGGCGGATGGCGGAATCATCGCGTCTCATGCAAACACAATTTGGAACGATGCAGACCGCCATGCAGTCGCAGGTGGGAGCGAGCGCGCGAATCGTGCAGGAGGTGACGGAACGGCTGACCAAATTAGACGAGACGAACCGGCAGGTTGTTGGTTTTGCCGATCAGCTCAAAAATTTGCAGGATATTTTGAAAAACCCCAAACAGCGAGGGATTTTAGGGGAATATTTTTTGGAGACCTTGCTCAAAAATGTCATGCCGCCCGGGAGTTTTCAGATGCAATATGCCTTCCCCGACGGGCTCGTTGCGGACGCGGTTGTCTTCGTCAAAGAGAAAAAAATCTGCATTGATTCAAAATTTTCATTGGAAAATTATAATCGTATTCTAGTCGCCGGCGACGCTGTGGAGCGCGAGCGGTTGGAGCGGGTTTTTCGTGCTGACCTCAAAGACCGCATTGACGAAACGGCGAAATATGTAAAGCCGGATCAGGGGACGATGGATTTTGCATTTATGTTTATTCCCGCCGAGGCGATTTACTACGACCTTCTCGTCAATCAAGTCGGCGCGGTGAAGGTCAATACCCAGGACTTAATTCAGTACGCCTTTAAAGACAAGCATGTCATTATCGTTTCGCCGACATCTTTTTTGGCATATTTGCAGACCGTTTTGCAGGGATTGCGGGCGTTGCAAATAGAGGAGTCAGCGAAAGAAATTCGCAAGAATGTGGAACAGCTCACGCGCCACATGAAAAGCTATGAGGAGTATTTTGGAAAAATTGGTACGCATCTTGGTACGACGGTTAATATGTACAACAACGCACGCAAGGAGTTCGGCAAAATTGACAAAGACATGCTCCGTATCACGGGGGAGGGAGTGGGCATGGAGCTTGAGGCTATTGAGGGTCCTGCCAACGAGGAGGGGTAGTTCCTAAAAAAAGCCATATTGCAAAAGAAAACAGTCCATGCTACCATCGAGAAACTATGATACATCTCGCAGTTATTCATACGGGCGGGAAGCAATATGTTGTCTCGCCGGGGGACAAACTAAAGATAGCAAAGCTTGAGGGCGCCGAAGGGTCGGCGGTCATTTTTTCCGATGTTTTTTTGACGAGTAATGGGGAGAAAACGGCCATCGGCACGCCAACCATTTTGGATGCACAAGTTGAGGCGACCATTCTCAAGCAAGCCCGTACGCGGAAAATGATCATCTCTAAATATCACAACAAAACGCGCTACCGCAAGCGCCAAGGACACCGCCAGCACTACACCGAGGTTGAGATTGGGAAGATAGTTGTATAAAAGGAGCCCACCTGTGGAGAGGTGGGCTCTTGGTGGAAGGCGAGCTTGGTGTTAGCAGGTAATATAGTTAGGACTTCCGCATTTGATTGTCATCCAGAGTCCGCCCAGGGCGGACGAAGGATCCCGTTAGATTTCAGTATACTGAATATTCACGGGATTCCTCGCTTCACTCGGAATGACGGATCAAGAGGCAAACGCGTAAGTCCTAATTGATACCAATACCGAACACCTCACGCAAGTCCTGCAGGGTTGTCACGAACCGGAGCTCCTTAAGCTGGTATGGCTGGTCATTGGAGCCGAGCTGATAACCCCATTGATGCCCATTGCTGAAGGGAACATATCCATCCCATCCGGAACGAGAACTTTCAAGTATCAGATGCTTCCCCGTTTCTACGAGACACCTTAGGTTTTCATAGTTTCCACTGAAGATCATTTTCTGCGAAAAATTGCGCTCCATGCTGTCTTTGGAGCAAAAAGTGAACACGCGACACCCTGCGGCAATGGGGTCTCCGCCAGCGCGTTTGACAAGAGCGTACCTATTGGCATGCTCTTCGGAGATGACTGCAGTTACGCCGTTGTTGGAGGACGAGAAAAAGCGAGCCATTAGCTTACTCCTTAGAGTTTGGGATAGTGCTGTTTTTGGGAAAGGACTTGTGGGGATGATAGTATACTATTTCCTATTTGTCAAGGCATTGGTGAGGGTGACCTCGTCGGCGTATTCAAGCTCGGCGCCGAGCGATAAGCCGCGGCCGAGGCGCGAAATGGTGAGATGCGGGTGTTTTTCTTTGAGCGGCGAGAGAATCCGTTCAATATACGTGGCGGTCGTGTCACCCTCGGCTGTAGAACCGGTGGCGAGAATGACCTCAATCGGTTTATCGTTTTTTTGTACGAGATCCTCAACGCGATTATAGAGCGCGCGCAGATGAAGGCGTTTGGGCGAGTCGGCATCAAGTGGTGAGATAACGCCACCGAGAATATGATAGGTGCCGTGGTAGGTGGCGAGCTTTTCAAGATTGTGGAGATCGGCTTCTTTTTCAACCACGGCAATTTGGCGGGCATCGCGCCGTTCGTCTTTACAGATGGCGCAAAGTTGCTTGTCTTCTTTTGTATAAAGCTCAAGGGAACGCCAGCATTGCGCGCATTCGCCGATATGCTCGCGCATGGTTCGTAACGACTCCGCAATATCATCGGCAACGCCTTGCCGGTCTTTCAATAAAAAAAAAGCTAACCGCGTGGCTTGGCGCGGCCCGATCCCCGGCAAGTGCGTCAGCGCATCTATTAATTCTTGTATGGGCTTGGGGTACATGAATGCTCCTGATCGCTACAGCGGCTCCTCAAAGTGTTTTTCAATCGGACGAAACGAAGCGCACTCTTCCTGAAAATACATCTCCATCTTGCCGGTGGGGCCGTTGCGGTGTTTCTCCACGCGGATCTCGGCGATATTTTTTTTGTCAGAATTCGGATCCGCCTTGTCGGGGCGATAAATAAACATGACGACATCGGCATCCTGTTCTATACTCCCACTTTCTCTCAAATCCGAGAGTTTGGGAATGGATGAGGGACGCATCTCAACGCCGCGCGAAAGCTGTGAGAGGGCGAGGACGGGCACGTTCAGCTCTTTTGCCATGCCCTTTAATGAGCGCGAAATTTCCGAAACTTCTTGCACGCGTGACTCAAAGTTTGAAGAGTGGCCGCGAATAAGCTGGAGGTAATCAATAACGACGAGGCCGAGATTGTGCTCCGCCTGCAGGCGCCGCGCTTTGGCGCGAAGTTCAATAACCGACGGAGAAGGGGAGTCGTCGATGAAAATAGGCACATCGGAGAGCGATGCCATCGCGGTCTGGATGCGCGTGAAGTCGTTGTCCGGTCCGTCGGCACGCAGATGTCCCGTGCGGAGCCGCCAAAGATCCACACTACCATGTGCGGCGATAAGGCGGTCAATGAGCTGGTCTTTAGACATTTCTAAACTGAAGAGTCCGACTGCGGTGCCGGCAAGTCCGACATTACGGGCAATATCAAGCGCGAGTGAGGTCTTACCCAAGCTTGGCCGTGCGGCAAGAACAACAAGGTCTGACTTCTGCAAGCCGCCGAGGATATTATCAAGGTCTTTAAATCCCGTGCTTATGCCGCGAAGCGCGTCCTTCTCGCGATGAATGCGGTCAATGCGCTCCCATGCTTCCTCCAACGCCTCGCGCACCGCGAAAAATTCCTGGCGCATGGAATCCTTAGCGATACTGAAAATTCTCTGCTCCGCCTGGTCAAGCAGTGCCTCCACATCGTCCGCCTCGCGGTAGCCGAGTTCCGCGATATAGCCGGAGGCGTCAATGAGATCGCGCAGAAGCCGCTTGCGGCGCACCAGTGTGGCATAATGGTCAACATTGCTTGCCGTGGGGACGGCATTGGCGAGTGTGGTGAGAAATGCTGATCCACCAATGCGCTCTAGTACTCCTTTTTCGCTTAATCTAGCCGATACGCTCAAGACATCAATAGGTTCGCGGTGATTGAAAAGGTCCAGCATCGCCTCAAAAATTTCGCGGTGGGCCGGTTTATAGAAATCGCGCGCGGCAATCGCGTCCGCGACACGAAAAATACCATCTTTGTCCAGCATAAGCGCGCCCAACACGGAAATCTCCGCCTCAAGATTTTGCGGTGGCACGCGGAGGTGGCCGCCAATACCGGAAGATGATTTTTTTTGAACGGAAGGCATGCAGACATTATACAGCAGGTAATGCCATTGGTACACATTGACAAAGATGTGCTTTTTGCGTTGCAGATAGTAGGGTGGTACATTAGACCTGTCCCCTTATAACCTTTCTACTGCAATGTTCACATTTCGGCTACGACTTTACAAAAATCTTGAAGCATATACAGCGTATATGTTGAAAGATTTTTGTTTTGTCTCGCTCGAAATCTGAACATCTCGTAACGAAAATTATAAGGGGACAGGTCTATTGAAAAAACTATGGCGAAGAAAAAACAGCGCGCAGGAAAGAAATTTTTCCATGGCGATGATCTGACGAAAATCAAAGAGGATCGCCGGCGGCGTTCCAAAACGGAGCCGTGGGAGAAGAAAAAGCGCTGATGGCAGGATCACGGCATCATGCGGCACTGATTTATTTTTTATGAGAATTCATGTTCACGCGGTGCCGGGCGCGCGGAAAGAGGAGGTTGTAGAGATGACATCCGGCGAAAGCGGTTCCGGAGAGCGACTTTTCCGCGTTTCGGTGAAAGAACCGCCCGTGGCCGGACGGGCGAACCGGGCGATTATCAGCGCGCTTGCCGATTATTTCGGAGTCCCCGAGACGCGCGTGCGTATCGTGAGTGGTGCAATGAGCCGGAGGAAAATTATTGCGATAGAAGAGTGATGGTATATCGCGCGATGACGCGTCAATCAGTCAATACTGCCAAGATCTTCGCGGTATAAAACTTCGGAGCCGATTCCCGCAACGGGCGTGCCGGCACTTTTCGTTACGCGGAGAAGTTCTTCAAGTGTGGTAATGCCAGCCAATACTTTTGCCATGCCATCGCTCGCCATATCGCGGAAACCCGTTTCTTCGCACGCCGCTTTTATCACCTCCGCGCTCGCATGGGCGAGGATGAGATCGTGCACTTGCTTGTTGAGTTCCACCATCTCAAAAATGCCGATACGGCCGAGGTACCCGGTGTTCATGCATCGCCGGCATCCCGTGCCGCTCTTAAGCTCCGTGCGGGCAAGCTCATCCGTGTCTTTGCCGAGGATGACAAGCGCTTTGAGAAGGTCGCGGTACTCGCTCATTTTTTTAATAATCGCCGGATCGGGTGTACGGGCGACCGTGCAGTGGGGGCACACGCGGCGCACGAGGCGTTGGGCGATGACGAGATTGACGATAGAAGCCGTAACGAAGTCGTCAATGCGCATTTCCAACAAACGCACAAAAGCCGAGGGAGCGTCATTGGTATGAAGCGTAGTGAAAACAAGATGACCGGTGAGCGCGGCATTGGCGGTGATGACGGCGGTCTCCGAATCCCGTATCTCACCGACCATCATGACATCTGGATCCTGCCGCAACAGCGCGCGGAGCCCGTTGGCAAACGTAAGGCCGATGGCGGGATTGACCTGCATTTGCGTGACGCCGGCGAGCGAGTATTCTATGGGGTCCTCAAGTGTGGAGACGTTGATATTTCCTTTGGGCAGGAGATTGATAAGACCGTAGAGTGTTGTCGTCTTGCCCGATCCCGTGGGTCCGGACGAGACGATCATACCGAACGGCTTTTGGATGTTGCGCATGACAATTTCTTGATGCGCGGATGAAAAACCGAGCCGGTCAAGCGAAAAGTCGCGTAGCTCGTTGCTCTCCAGAATGCGGAGCACCGCTTTTTCGCCGTGAAGCGTGGGAATGGTTGATATGCGCAGAGACGATGCGGCGTAGCGATCAAGCTCAATGCGGCCGTTCTGCGGGCGGCGCGCCTCGTCTGTCTTCAGACTTGCAAGAATTTTAAGCCGTCCCATGATGGCAAGATAAATCTCGCGCGGCAGTTCAAGGAATGTGTGGAGCGCTCCATCCACGCGCAAGCGCACCGTCGCACCCTCGCGTGATGGTTCAATGTGGATATCGCTGGCGCGGCCCTCAATCGCATGCGCGATAATGGCATCGGTCGTCTCAATTATGGTAAGATGCGTACCGAGATTGGGAATGGTATACACGGGTGCGATCATGTCGCCGTTCGCCGAAAAAAGATCGCGGGCGCTTGGCTGATCCTTGATGATTGTTTTAGCGATATTCGGAAGATTCATGATGTTATTTTTTTAACGCGTAGATTCAGAGAGTACCATTAAAGTCCATATAAATCAAACCGATCTCTCGGGCACTTCAAATAAGATTGACTGTATACCCCCAGGGGGGTATACTTCTTTAATATATGCAATACATGGACGATAAAGATAAGAGCCGGATCGTTCAGCGGCTGAGCATTCTTGAGGGTCAAATTCGCGGCCTTCAAAAAATGGTTGAACATAATACTTATTGCGTTGATGTGATCACGCAGACGTCCGCAGTCAAACAAGGGTTATCAAAGATTGAGGATTTATTGCTTGAAAATCACCTTGGGAGTTGCGTTCTTAATCAGATGAAATCAGGACAAACACGCAAGGTAAAAGAGGAAATCCTCAAGGTATATAAACTCAAGCGTAAATAATATGCATACGCAAATTTACAAGGTAAATGGAATGCACTGCGCCTCATGCTCCTCAATTATTGAGAAGACATTCAAGAAAATTGCGAGCGTGCAATCGGCAGAAGTAAATTATGGCACAGAAAAAGCAAAAATCTCTTTTGATCCATCAAAGACAAATCCTCACGATCTTTCCAAGTATATCGAGCCGCTCGGCTATTCGCTAGAAGTTCCTACCACGGTCGAGGAAATGGGAACGTCCGAGAGTGATCATGCGGCGCATCTTGGTTTAAATCAGTCCAAGAAAGAAAAGCTTGCCGAGGTAGCTGACATGGGGACTAAAGTCATGGCGGCTATCCCTCTGGCGATTTTCAGTATCCTTGTCATGGGCTGGGATATCCTCGCCCAATTTGGAATTGTTTCCGAAATGTCTACCGTTATATATAAATTCGTACATCATCTTTTGCCCATCTTTGCGACGTATGTGCTTTTTGTCGTAGGCAAGCCGTACCTCTTGGGTTTCTATCGCTTCCTTCGATACGGCAAAGCGAATATGGATACTCTCATTGGTATTGGTACATTTGTCGCTTTTCTTTACAGTTTCATTATCACTGCTTTCGAAGAACCGTTGCGTCAATTTATAAATGTTGAGCATACCTACTACGACGTTACTATTGTTGTCATAGCGTTCATAACGCTTGGCAAATATCTTGAAGCTAAGGCAAAAATTAAAACTGGAGACGCTATTGAGAAGCTTCTTAATCTGCAAGCTAAAACAGCAATAGTAGTTCGAAACGGCAAAGAGCAAGAAATTTCTATAAATCAGGTAGTACACGGCAACCACATTGTTGTAAAACCTGGAGCCAGAATTCCGGTGGATGGGATCGTTTCCGACGGCTCATCGTTTGTTGACGAATCTATGGTTACCGGTGAGTCTATGCCGATTGAGAAAAATATCGGCGATACGGTTGTCGCCGGTACGATCAATACCACTGGCTCATTTACATTTAAAGCTACTAAGGTGGGTGCAGAAACATTACTTGCCCACATCATCAAAATGGTTGAGGACGCTCAAGGCAGTCGTGCTCCCATTCAGGCATTGGCTGATAGAATTTCGGCTGTATTCGTTCCCATTGTGATTGTCTTAGCGTTCCTTGCTCTTGGCGCATGGCTTTTACTTGGCACGAGTGCATTTGGTTTCTCTCAAGCTCTTTCCTATGGCCTCGTGTCATTCGTCGGCATCCTTGTGATTGCATGTCCGTGTGCGCTTGGCCTTGCAACGCCGACAGCAATTATTGTGGGTGTTGGCAAGGGAGCAAAAGAAGGCATTTTGATCAAGGATGCCGCAACTCTCGAAAAACTTCACAAGGTTAATACCGTGGTGGTTGACAAGACCGGAACTATAACCAAAGGAAAGCCGGAACTCGTACACATACAAAACATAGCCGATTTTTCCGATGAAAAAATAATTTCTATTCTTGCTACATTAGAAAGTAAATCCGAACATCCAATTGCTCATGCTGTTTTAGAGTATGCAAAAGCCAAAGGCATTTCTCTCTTGCCTCTTTCTCACTTTGAGGTCGTTCAAGGCAAAGGACTGAAAGCAATAATTGAAAAAGTTGAATTCTTTGCTGGAAATACGAAATTGATATCTGATCTTAAACTACCTTTTGATTTGAAAAAAATCGAGGCAGAAACTCTACAGGGCAAAACGCCAGTCATTCTTGCGAATAAGGATAAAGTTCTTGGCGTGGTCATGGTGGCTGACGCAATTAAATCCGAAACGATTGAAGCGATAAAAAATCTCCATAAGCTTGGCATTAAAGTCGTCATGCTCACCGGTGATCACAAAAATACAGCTCTTGCCATCGCCAAAGAAGTCGGAATCGACGACGTGGTAGCAGAGGTACTTCCAGACGACAAGCTCAACAAAATAAAAGAGTTGCAGAATCAGGGTCGCATTGTGGCCATGGCCGGTGACGGTATTAACGATGCTCCAGCTCTTGCACAAGCGGATGTCGGTATCGCTATGGAGACCGGTACCGATGTGGCGATTGAGACGGCCGGTATTACTCTTTTGCATGGCGATATTTCAAAGCTCGTGAAAGCGATTCGTCTTTCAAAGTTCATTATGCGAGGGATCAAACAAAATCTCTTTTGGGCGTTTATATATAACATAATCGGCATTCCACTCGCCGGAGGATTGTTTTATCCTATATTTGGCTGGCTCTTAAATCCCATCTTTGCCGGGCTTGCTATGGCATTCTCAAGCGTTTCGGTTGTCAGCAATTCATTACGGCTTAAAGCAAAGAAATTATAATGAAAACCAAGCTTTTCACGTTGCTCATGGTAGTCAGCATGCCTTTCATCGCTTTCGCAAATGGAGGAGATCAACGCGTTGCAGATGGATATTTAGTAAATCTCTCTCGTGCCCCTTTTACGCCGATTGTCGGAGTCAAGACCGCACTACTTGCCTCATTCGTTGACCTTAAAACGGGAAATCTGATAAAAAATGATATTTTAGTTTCGATTCGAATAGCCGAAGGAAGAGGATCGAGGGCTTTTATCCACGAGAAAAAAGATATTCCGATACGAGGAGGAGTGCTGGAGTATTTGTACACATTCCAAAATCCAGGAATACATGAAATATTTTTTGACTTTAAACTTGTAAACGATCCGGAACAGAAAGTTCACGAGTTGCCAGACTTTCTTTTAGACGTGCAAAAACCCACGTCTAAAAAAATGCTAGACAATAAGTCGTTTATCTTTGGTATTTGCGTCGGGATTGTGTCAGGTCTGATTATCGAATGGCTTTTGGGAAAAAGGCAGAATGTAAGGTTATGATCAACAAAAATCAAAAAACATACACATTCCATGTTAACGGCATGCACTGCAATGCCTGTATCGTGCTCACAGAAAGTGAACTCACTGACGTGCTGGAGGTGATAAAAGCAAAATCATCACTTGCAAAGCATAGCGTCGAGGTAACCGGAGATTTTGGAGACAAAGAGCCAGAACATATTGCGAGATACTTAAGCGAGGTATTAAAACCGCACGGATATACTCTCTCGCTTGGGAAACAAAAACATGCAGTTAAGTGGTCTGACTTCAATCTCGCTTTACCAATTGCCGGAGGGTTTATTGCTCTATTCATCATTTTGCAAAAACTCGGAATAGTGAACTTGGTGAACACATCAGAAGTTAGTTACGATACTGCATTCGTTATCGGTCTTGTTGCCTCGGTTTCTACCTGTATGGCAGTGGTTGGGGGTCTAGTACTTTCAATGTCTGCAAACTTTGCCAAAGAAGGTGACAGGATACGACCGCAGGTGTTGTTCCATGTCGGCCGATTGGTTTCGTTTTTCATTCTTGGTGGCGTGATCGGAGCACTTGGTTCGGCATTCCAGCTCGGCTCAACAGGCACTTTTATTCTTAGCTTTATTATTGCCCTAGTACTGCTGATCCTCGGCATTAATCTCCTTGATGTATTTCCGTGGGCAAAGAAACTCCAGCCGACTATGCCAAGTTTTATCGGTAAACGAGTGTATGGTCTTAAGAATGTAAACCATACGCTTACGCCTCTCTTGGTGGGCGTTGCGACATTTTTCTTGCCCTGTGGCTTCACCCAGTCAATGCAAATTTATGCGCTGACCACCGGTAGTTTTTTGACTGGCGCGTTGATCATGGGTGTGTTTGCGCTTGGCACGCTCCCCGTACTTTCACTTTTAAGCTTCAGCTCGCTCGGCATTCATAAAAAAGCCCAATCGGGAGTATTCTTTAAGGCAACCGGGCTTGTTGTGTTGTTTTTCGGAATTTTTAATCTGATAAACAGCTTAGTCGCCGTCGGTATTATCCCACCGCTCTTCAGTTTTTAAGCGTCTTGTGATACCATACGAATACTCATGAAAACTACCGCCCTATCCATAGCAATTACCGTAGTCCTTATCGGAGGAGCAATCATGCTCGTCAGAGGAAATAAGGATTCAGACAACACTCGCTCGCAATCCGCGAATAATGTAAGTGTTGTTGGCAGCAAACAGGTTATTGAAATAAATGCTAAGGGCGGTTATGCGCCAAGAATCACGACTGCTAAAGCCGACACGCCTACGGTGATAAAACTAACGACTAACGGCACATTTGACTGTTCGTCTGCCGTACGCATTCCCGGTCTAGGCTATCACAGTAATCTCCCGCCCTCCGGTGAGACCTTTGTAGAGGTACCTCCGCAAAAAGTTGGTACGACCGTGCAAGGACTCTGCGCTATGGCGATGTACAACTTTACAGTAAATTTTAAATAGAATCCATCTCAAAAAATACCTCCCTCTATGCCTGTGCGTCAAAAGATATTATTTCTCGGGGGAGCCGGACTTATCGCACTCGGATTGCTTATTTTTTTCGCGAGTAAATTTTTTTCGGAGCGGCTCACTCCTATCGTTCCGTCAGTAACCATCCCAACACCGGCTTTCGAGCGTGGTACATCCCCCGAAGTACTTCCGACTTCTTCACCAGCAGTGCGCGTTGTCCCGGATCAAGCGGATACTATTCCACGCACCCGTTATGACGGGAATTCCTTTACTCCGCGCGTGCTGACGGTTGGCGACAAGGGTAGTGATGTACCCTGCGCGGTACGAGTTGAAAACACGAGCCGCGAGTCCCTCACCGTTCGTCTCGGTCCAGCACATGAAAATGAAGAACGTGGATTCTTGTATTCTCCCGTTCCTGCTGGTCAGTTCCTTCTCATTGATCCGCGTTACCACCTGCCATTGGTCTCGTTCTATAGTCGTGAACATCCCGCAATAACGTTTGAGGTTCGGGTTGAAGGCACCTGCCGCTAGTGCTCAAAAAATACAATATGACTTATCCTAAGGAATAAAAACTATTATGACTACCATAACCATTCCCATCGCCTTTATCGCCGGGCTCGTGAGTTTTCTTGCACCCTGTGTTCTCCCGCTCATTCCGGGCTTTCTGTCTTATCTTGCGGGATCTTCCGGTGCGAGTGGGGTGCCGCGGCGCAGAGAGGTGTTCTTGAATGCACTTTTTTTTGTTCTCGGTTTTTCCGTTGTCTTCACTCTGCTCGGTGTACTTTTGCAAACGATTCTCGCATCGGTGGCGTATGCGGCAACTGCATGGCTCTCGCGGATCGGCGGTACGTTGGTGATTTTTTTCGGACTCTATTTAACGGGACTCATACATATCCCGTATCTTGAACGAGATCATAAGATGCGTTGGACTTGCTTTCGCGGTCGGTTGGACACCATGCGTGAGCGCCGCGCTTGGCGTGATACTTGGACTCGCGGCTGCGCACCCGGGTACCGCATTTATCCTTCTGCTCGCCTACGCGCTGGGTCTGGGTATCCCGTTGCTCGTCATGGGACTTTTTGTCTCGCAGGCGGCCGCACTTATTGCACGGTATGGGCATATCGTGCATACTATCAATATTGTTTTTGGTATTATTCTCATCGGTCTCGGGATTCTTATCTTTACGCAAGAATCGGCGCTCATTGCGAATTTCAGCTTTCTTAATCGATGGCTTTTACAATAATTTTTAACCACATCTTACCTTCATGTCGCGCACACACATCATTCTTCTTATTATCGCGCTTGTCGTCATCAGTATTGCCATTCTGCTTATTGAACGGCGCAAGCCCATGTCGACGACGGCGGGAAGTGCGGAAATTCCTTTTAAAACTCTATCAACCGCGCAGATAGATGGAGAGCAAGGAAAATCACAGCATGAGACGGCGGCGCAGATTCAAGCAATTGTTGAAAAAAAAGCGGCGACGTATCCGCGCGCAAAAGAAATCGTTAATCCTTCGGGATTCATCAATGCACCCGACTCGCTCCATATCGCCGATCTCATCGGCAAGAAAATTATTCTCGTTGATTTCTGGACCTACAGCTGTATCAATTGCCAGCGCACCTTGCCGTATCTGAACGAATGGTACAAAAAATATCGCGCCGCTGGACTGGAAATCGTCAGCATACACACGCCGGAATTTGATTTTGAAAAGGATCGTGCCAATGTGGTGTCTGCCGTCAAAAAATACGGCATAGAGTATCCGGTGGTACAGGACAACGACTATGCGACCTGGAGCGCGTACCAGAATCTTTACTGGCCGCACAAATATCTTATTGATACTGATGGCTTTATCGTCTATGACCACATCGGCGAGGGTAGTTATGAGGAGACGGAGCAGAAAATTCAAGAGCTTTTAGTGGAACTGCACGTGCGTCTTGGCGCAAAAGAAATGCCGGTACCCGCCATTACCACACCGGCGGCGGCGATAGATGTCGCATTTGATAAAGTCGGTAGTCATGAGACGTATTTCGGTTCGGCGCGTAACGAATTTCTTGCCAACGGCGAGCGAAAAAAGAGTGGTACGCAAGTCCTTACCTTGCCGGACCAAACTGTACTGAATGCGCTTACTCTTGGAGGGACATGGGATTTCTCGCCCGAATTTGCGGAAAACAAAACTGCCAACGCCCGAATCGTCTATCGTTATCATGCAAAGCGTGTGTATCTCGTAGCGAGCGGAGGAGCGGGCGTGGAGCTGGAAATCCTCCGTGATGGCAAGCTCCTCGGCAAAGCGGCGGGCAAAGATATTCGTGAAGCGGGCGGCATATCGCGCGTAACCATACGGGAGAGCCGTCTCTATGAACTTATCAGTGATCCGGACGGTTATGGTACGCACACGCTTGAAATTATCATGAAACAGCCCGGTCTCAAGGCGTTTGCTTTCACGTTCGGATAGTTAATTCAATCACACCTCATGAGGGGATTCTCGGTTGAATAGACCCCGTAAGGCAGTTGCGGGGTATATTTTTTCGCGTTCATTGTAGAATAAAAAAGTGCGAAAAAAGGGCGTTACGAAAGGAGTAAATCATGACTTTTTGTGTGTGAGCCTTAAGCAAAAGAATGGCTTATTTATTGTGTTTTGATGCTGTCTTCTGATAAGGAGTGAGAATCGTAGCGCTTGACTTTCTCCCCCACGGTGATATACTTCTTGGCACATACCGCCATAGGGCGGTTTTATGGTGGAGGGGGTATAAATATGACTCTTCGGCGGTGCTATGGCGTAACGACCATATTGCCGGCGGGAGTGATGGGGGCTGGGGCGATGATTCGAAGATATAGAACGATACTACCATTCAGGACGCACGAAATGACATCGGCCGGTTCTTCTAAGAGTTATTAGTATCTACCTTACGATTCTGTTAATGGCGGTTGCGGCGGCATCGCCTCGTGCGGCGTATACAAGCCAGGCAGTCAGCACACCCGCAGTCCAGGAGAGTGTTGTTATGTCGTTGGCATCAATCCCACTTCTTGAGGGGAATCGTACGCCTCCCGCGGAGGCAGTGCCCCAAGAGCCCGTTCCGGCAATCTTGGAACGGATTGCATGGTGTGAATCGCGTGGCCGACAGTTTGATAAGAATGGTGCGGTACTACGCGGTGTGGTGAACCCTGACGATATCGGGAAGTTCCAGATTAACGAGAAACATTGGGGCGCCGAGGCAAAACAGCTGGGGTTTAATCTTGCCTCCGAAGAGGGCAACCGAAAAATGGCAATGTCGCTTTTTGAGCGGTACGGTACGCGGCCATGGCACTGGAGCCAGTCATGCTGGGATAAAAATTAATCTGCGATTTTGTGCTACACAAAGAACATCCCGTACCGCTCTCTGAGCAGTGCGGGATGTTCTCGCTCATAGTACCTGTATTAAACATTGCGCGAGTCAATCGGTTCGGGTATCATCAAGAATATCAGTAAGGATTTTATTATTATTCATTATCTCTTTTCTTAAACCTATGAAAAGATTGCCGATAGTTCTGGGAGTGTCGGGAGTAGCGCTACTCGCTCTTTTATTCGTTGTTGGCAATAGGTCGTCTTCAAATCCTTCAACGGCTTCAACTCCGCCTGCCGAACAAGTTGCTCAAGATCAACAGGTACGTGAGAAAGTAATCGTTGATGCGAAGAGTGAGAGCGCGATGGCGGGCGCCGCAATGCCGTCCGAACCCGCCATGATGAAGGATGATTCCACAGCACACGCCGCATTAAAAAACAATATGCATCTTATTACCCTTACGACAAATCTCGGTGTTATTAAATTCAAGACCTACGATACGGATGCTCCCAAGACAGTGGAGAACTTTGTCACTCTTGCTGGCAAGAAATTTTACGACGGCATTATTTTTCACCGTGTTATTAAGGGATTTATGATCCAAGGAGGAGATCCGACAGGAACCGGAACGGGGGGTCCCGGATATTCGTTCGCCGATGAGCTTAATCCGGCAACCGAGTCGGGGAAGACCGGCTATAAGCGTGGCGTAGTCGCTATGGCGAACGCCGGACCCAATACCAACGGGAGCCAGTTCTTCATCATGCTCGCGGATACGCAGCTTCCATACAGCTATACGATTTTCGGTCATGTTGTTGAGGGTCAGGACATTGTGGATAAGATAGGCGCGACGCAAACCGGCTCGGGCGATCGTCCCGTCGCCGCAGTGACGATGCAAAGCGTGCGCGCGGAACTTCTGCCATGAGATAGATGCTATGCCGCGCGATCAAAAAAGTGCACCGAAAAACTCCAGGTCGTCCTCGGCGTACGCGGCTCCGACGGCTTGGTTGAGATCATTTCCAGTCTTTCGGAAGGGGACACGGTGCTTGTAGATCCGGTTATGAATCCTTAGAGATTGCCAATACCTCTTTGCCGATATCCGGTTGCTTTTTGTATTATTTTTGCTATCGTTGACGGGCACTGATCCTCCACAAAAACTATTGTCCCCATGCCTCACATAGAAATTGCTGCGGAAAAATTGATAAGCATTTTCGGCTTTCCCATAACAAACACTCTCGTCACGAGCTGGGTGGTGGTGGGGATTTTGATCGTGCTTGCAACGCTCATCTCGCGCCGCGTTGCGATCATTCCGGGAGGCGTACAGAACATTTTTGAATTCTTTACGGAGAGTTTTCTTGATCTCATGGAAGGCATGTTCGGTTCGCGAGAAAATGCCGAACGGTACTTTCCCATCGTAGCGACTATTTTTCTTTTTGTCATCATCTCAAACTGGCTCGGTATTCTGCCGGGCGTCGGATCAATCGGTTTTTTTGAACATACGGCCGGGGAGCACGGTGAGGCTGGCATCAAATTCGTACCGCTTTTCCGCTCGGCGGCGAGTGATCTTAATGTAACCCTCGCGCTGGGAATTGTTGCCGTTCTGCTCGTTAATATTGCCGGCGCGCAGGCCATCGGTATAGGCAGGCATCTTGGCAAATATTTCACACTTAAGAATCCCATTGACACCTTTGTCGGCCTCCTTGAATTTATTTCAGAATTTGCTAAGATAATCTCGTTCTCCTTTCGGCTCTTCGGCAATGTTTTCGCGGGAGAGGTTTTGTTGGTTATCGTGGGTCTTCTGGTGCCGTACGGTGCCCCGATACCTTTTCTCTTGCTGGAGATTTTCGTGGGATTCATTCAGGCGCTGGTCTTTGCGATGCTTACGATGGTGTTCATCAGCATCGCGGTCGCACATCATTAATCCATTTTTTATTTCATGAAGGGCGCGGTTTCGGGCGCGGAGTGGAAAATCCTCAACGCACCTGTCTCGCTCCTTATCACTTTTCATGCTATGGGTTCTCTCGATCCTGAAAGTATACGGCTTATCGCAACGGTTGTAGCGATTGTAGGTGGAACGATTGCACCAGCGGCGGCAATCGGTTTCTTGGGTTCGTCGGCGCTCAATGCCATCGGACGGAATCCCGAGGCAGCGCCCAAAATTCAGACGGCGATGGTTCTTGCAATTGCATTCGCCGAGGCAATTGCGATTTACGCGCTCGTTATCGCATTGGTCGTTAAATTCGTGGAGTAACTATGCGCGGCTCGGGTCCGTACGGAGAAAATATTGATAGAGGATTCTTATGGCAGAACTTCTTAAAAATTTTGGCGTGGAATGGAAGGTGCTCCTCGCGCAGGCAGTGAATTTTTTCATCCTCTTCTTCCTACTTAAAAAATTTGCCTACCGTCCGATTTTGGACATGCTTCGCCGCCGAAAGAGTGAGATAGAGCGCGGGCTTGCCATGCGGGACGAGGCGGCGGAAAATCTTGCCAAGACAAAAGTAATGGAAGAAGAGGCGGCGGAACGCGCGAATAAAAACGCGCTCGCGGTGGTGAGCGATGCGGAGGAGACAGCACGACGACGTAAAGATGAGATTGCGACCGAGGCAGTGAAAAAAAGCGAGCAGATCGTTGAGGAGGCACGGAGAATTATTCGCGAGGAGCGGGGCAAGATGGCTGAGGAGGTTGAGCGAGATGCGGAGGCACTTGTTTATGCGGGGCTAACGCGTGTACTTGGCGTACTGCCGCCGGAGATCCGCGACCGTGAGTTGATTCGCGAGGCGTTGCGAGAGTTGAAGACAATCGAGTCGTAATAGATTGTCATTCCGAGCGTTAGCGAGGAATCCCGTGAGTATTCAGTACACTGAAATTTTGCGGGATCCTTCCCTCACGGGACGCCTGCTGGTAGTTACTTCGTTCAGGATGACGAACAAGAGAATGAGATATCGTATTACACACTATGCCGAGGCGCTTGACCGTGCGCTGGAGAATAAAAAGCCGGAGGAGCAAAAAAAGATTGTACGAAACTTCTTGTACCTTCTTCAGCGCCACCGGATGCTTCCGCGTCTCAACCGCATTGTAGAAGCGTACGAGCGGCATGCGCTGAAGCGGCGAGGGATGCGAAAAGTTGTCATGGAATATGCGAATGGGAAGATTGATGCGATGAAAAATGAGATTGAGAAGATGTTGGGAAAAAAGATCGTGATTAACGCGGTGGAAAATCCGCGTATCCTTGCCGGTGTACGACTGCTTATAGACGATGAGATTCTCATTGACGCGAGCGCCCGGCACCAGATGGAGAAGATGTTTAAAAAATAAAAAAAATCGCGTGCACCGACGGCCATGCGATTTCAGATGATGGGAAGAATTGACGGTATTTTTCCGCAGAGGTGCACTGCTTTTCAGCAGCACTTAGATAAAGAAGCATGTCAAACGACGTCATTACTATTTTAAAAAATGAGATTGAGAATTTCCGCCGCGAGATCAAAGCCGAAAAAATCGGTCATGTTTTGGAGGTGGGCGACGGCATTGCAAAAATTTCCGGCATTTCGGGTGCAGCGTCGCAGGAGATGTTAATGATAGAAACCTCCGGTGGCGAGGCGACGGCGATCACGTTTAACTTGGAAGAGGACAGTGTCGGCGCCATTATTTTGGGAGATGCAACGAGCGTCAAAGAGGGGGATATCGTGCGCCCCACGGGACGCGTGCTCTCCGTGCGGGTGGGTGAGGAGCTTATTGGCCGTGTCATTGATCCGCTCGGCAAAGATCAGGACGGGCGCGGTTTTATCTTTACTAATGAAAAATCAAAAGAAGTTTTTTATCCCGTTGAACGGTCGGCACCCTCCGTCATCGCGCGGGAGTCGGTGGGCGTACCTATTCACACCGGCATCAAGGCGATTGACGCGATGATTCCCATCGGTCGCGGTCAGCGCCAGCTGATTATTGGCGATAGGCAACTTGGCAAAACATCCATTGCGATTGATACGATTATCAATCAAAAAAACGACACGCGGCACAAGACGCCGATTTGCATTTATGTCGCCATCGGACAGAAAGAGTCAAAAGTTGCAAAGATTGTCGCAACACTTAAAGAAGCGGGCGCGATGGAGTATACTATTGTCGTCTCGGCTCCGGCTTCCAGTAGCGCGTCGCTCTGGTATCTTGCACCCTACAGCGCCACGGCGATCGGTGAATATTTTATGGAGCAGGGGCGCGATGCGTTAATTGTGTATGACGACCTCTCCAAACACGCATGGGCGTACCGCGAACTCTCGCTTCTCCTGCGTCGCCCACCGGGACGCGAGGCGTACCCGGGCGATATTTTCTATATTCACTCCCGTTTGCTTGAACGATCCGCAAGGTTAAATAAAGCGCATGGCGGCGGCTCGCTGACCGCTTTGCCTATTATTGAGACGCAACTTGGCGATGTCTCGGCGTATATTCCGACCAACGTCATCTCCATTACCGATGGTCAGATTTATTTGGAACCGGAATTATTTTATCAAGGCATCCGTCCGGCGGTAAACGCGGGCATCTCGGTCTCGCGCGTGGGTTCTTCCGCACAGACGAAGGCGATGAAAAAAGTTGCGGGCAGGTTACGGCTGGAACTCGCACAATTCCGCGAACTCGCCGCATTTGCGCAGTTTGCCTCCGAACTTGACGAGTCAACGCGCCGCCGCATTGAGCGGGGTAGAGTATTAACCGAAATTCTCAAACAGCCGGAACTCCATCCCATGCCGTTTGAGCAACAAGTCGTTTTAATTTGGGCGGCGACAAACGGTATTTTTGACGCCACCCTGCCCGCGGAAGTTGCCGCTCGTGGCGAGGCGTTTCTTGACTATATTGAAAAACGCTATCGCGAAGCAACGACCGACAAAATCCGCGCCTCCGGCGAACTTGGAAAAGACACGGAAGAAGTGCTTGTTAAGGCAAGTGAAGAGTTTTGGAAACTATAAGGATATGCAATAAAACCGCAGTTTATGGTCAAAAAAATAGTGGGATTTATTATCACGATACCCGTCTTACTGACCTTCCACACTTAACTTAACGACCCCTTCGTGGGATACTGAAGGCATATGAAAACATCTCATATCTCTTCAGAATCCCGTGAAGCAAAGGAACAACGGCGATTCAAGGCGGCAGAACTGTTCAAAAAAGGCAT
>JAUYPE010000006.1 GCA_030697705.1 bacterium
TTGTCGCCGCAAATTTCCGCTCCTCAAGCAAGGGAATGGCGGAAGGGGGGTGTGGGGGGAATTCCGCCATTCCCTTGCAAAAAATAGAGGCCAGTCCCGCCGCCCTGCTCGTTGAGAGCAGAACCCAGCAAAAAAGTTTTCTTTTCCTTTTAGAAGAAAAAATCCGGCGCGCGCAAATCAGGAAAAGCGAAGAAAACTTTTTTGCTGGGTGGCGAGTGGTAGCGAGCGGCGGCGGGCTGGCTTCCTTAGTTCCGTTCAAAGTAGGTTCGTCCAAAGTTCAGAATATCCCACCAGATAGTACTTCCAATTTTTTCAGAGGGGGTTGCCTCGCCGCTTTGCGGCTCGGCTTGGTGGCTTTGCGCCTTGCGCAAAGCCACATAATCCCACGGCTCGGAAAAAGAAAAGGAAGCGGACTGTATATCTAAAATCCTAATGCAAAACATTATGCTCAAACCAAAATATTTTCTCTACGCCCGCAAATCAACGGAAGATGATGACCATCAAATAATGTCTATTGAGGCACAGCTTTTTGAGTTGCGAGAATACGCGCGTAGAGAAAATGTGGAAATTCTCCAAGAATTTACCGAGTCGAAAAGCGCAAAGAAACCCGGTAGAGAACTCTTTGCCGAAATGATTACCAAAATTGAAGCAAGCGATGGCGTAGGAATTCTAGCGTGGCATCCGGATCGTCTCGCCCGCAACTCGGTAGATGGAGGGAAAGTTATTTACCTCGTTGACACCGGCAAGATAGTTTCTTTGCGCTTTCCGACATTTTGGTTTGAGCCAACTCCGCAAGGGAAATTCATGTTGCAAGTGGCGTTCGGTCAATCCAAGTATTATAGCGACAACCTCGTTGAGAATATCAATCGCGGTATCCGCCAAAAACTCCGTAGAGGCGAATGGCTAACGCTCGCACCCTTTGGCTATGTGAACAACCCCAAAACTCGGACGATTGAGCCGCACCCTACGAAATCAAAAATTGTGACGCGAGCGTTCGAGGAGTTTGCCAAAGGGACGCATACGCTCAAATCTCTTTCGGAGTTTTTGGCGGAACTTGGTATTGAAACGCGACACCGAACGCCACTTGCCAAAGCGTCCGTCCACCGGATGCTCACCAATCGTGCCTATCTTGGCTTTGTGGCGCACAAAGGTGAATATTTTGACGGACGCTTTGAGCCAATTCTTTCCCTCGCAACCTTTGAAGCCGTGCAGGAAATATTGAAGCAAAAAGCAAAACCTCGCAAATCAAAACAGAGACACAATTTCCCTTTTACCGGACTACTCACTTGTGCCGAGTGTGGAAGCGCGATCACGGCGCAATTCGCGCACGGCAATGGCGGAACATATCGCTACTATCGTTGCACAAGGAAAAAGGGAAATTGTGCTCAAAAATATTTGCGAGAGGATTTGCTCGTTTCGCAACTAAAGGCACGGCTTCAAAGTGTTGCGCTTTGCGATGAGTGGACAGGAAAAATGTTGAAGCAAGTTGAAGCGTGGGAAAAGGAACAAGTCCACTCATCGCAAACATTCGTCCAAAATCTTGAAACGGAACAAAGCGAAGTTTCCGCAAAACTGGATAAACTTGTTTCCACCTACATTGACGGCGATGTACCGAAAGAAAGCTACCTAGTCAAAAAGGAGGAACTGATGATGCGGAAACTCGCT
Source organism: bacterium (assembly GCA_030697705.1). Lineage (GTDB taxonomy): Bacteria > Patescibacteriota > Minisyncoccia > Sungbacterales > HO2-52-23 > JAUYPE01. The sequence goes on from JAUYPE010000006.1 coordinate 1,666, forward strand.
TTGACCAATCAAAAAGAAGATTTTGGACGAACGGGAAAGAATTGGATTGAACCCTTGCGGAGTTGGATTTTAGATATACAGAAAGCCAAAAAATTGTCGCTCTGCGACAATTTTGAGGACATTAAGGCATTTGTCCAAAAAGTTGGAACGAACCATCAACTTTTGAACAAGTCCGCTTCCTTTTCTTTTTCCGAGCCGTGGGATTATGTGGCTTTGCGCAAGGCGCAAAGCCACCAAGCCGAGCCGCAAAGCGGCGAGGCAACCCCCTCTGAAAAAATTGGAAGTACTATCTGGTGGAGATGGCCGGAATTGAACCGGCGTCCGGAGGATTTAGCGATTGAAATTTATACAGGCATATCCCGCTTCAAACGGGAGAGGTTGCTGCAGTAATTGTCGCGACTCTTACTCCAGCGATGAGAGCCGCCAAGCGTTATCGTATAACACCGGTGATCGACCTCATACGCTTTGATCGGCCGATGCTTCCCATCCTTAGATGAGAAGAGTTCCTTTGTTACGCGAAAGCCATTGCTGGCTGGCGTCCAAAAGATTTAAACAAGTTTGCACTTATTTGCTTATAGGGAGTTTTACGAGTGTCCTATAATCCTCGGTCTGATCTCAATGGCCTTATGCCTCCGTCGAATCCTATCATCCCCTTTTCAAAGTGCGTACTATTTCGCGTCCCGCTTCTCGTTTTTTGATCGTTTCGCGCTTGTCACCGGTTTTTTTATGCCGTGCAAGCCCGATCAAAACCTTGATGCGATTGTGTGAAGTGTACACCTTGAGGGGGATGATTGTCAATCCTTTTTGGCTTGTTTTACCTATCAACTCACGAATTTGTGCTTTGTGCAAAAGAAGCCGTCGCGAGCGATCAGGTTGGTAAGAAAGAGGTGTATTCTTGGGCTGGAGGGGTGTAATGCTGGCGTTAAGCAACCATGCCTCGGCATTTTTGATAATGACAAACGCGCCGGCGAGCGTCATCCGCCCGCCGAGAATCGCCTTCACCTCAAAACCAAATAGCTCCATACCTGCTTCGTAGGTATCAAGTATTTCGTAGTCAAATGCCGCGCGCCGGTTGACAGAGAGGTCGGTCATAATATGTCTATTCTATGCGTGGCTTCTCTTTTTCGCAAAGTTTGGTAAGGTAGATACATGATGCGTGAGAAAATTAGGACATTGATTGCGGATGCAATAAAAGATCGCTCTATTGAAGGATATACTCCGGAATTTTCAGTTGTACCACCGGAGAATCCGGCGCATGGGGATTATGCGTCAAACATCGCGCTCGTTTTGGGCAAGATGCTCAAAAAGAACCCGATGGAGGTGGCGGAGGAGTTGATGAAAGCATTAGAAAAATCGATCTGTCATTCCGAGCAAAGTGAGGAATCCCGTGCATTGACGGGATCCCTCACTGACGTTCTGGATGACGGAGGGAGGTGGAATATAAAAGTCGCAAAGCCCGGATTTCTTAACTTTTTCCTAAGCGACGCCGTATTATTGCATGAGCTGGAAAAAATAGTCAGAAATCCCGATGCACTTGGCAAAAGTGAGATAGGCGAGGGCAAGACGGTGATGGTGGAGTATTTTCAGCTCAATATCGCCAAGCGACCGCATATCGGGCACATCCGTTCTGCGATTATTGGCGATGCATTGAAACGGATGCTTTTGTCACAAGGGTACAACGCAATTTCGGACACGCATGTCGGTGATTGGGGAACGCAATTCGGTATCCTGCTTCTTGGTTATAAAACCGCAGTCGCCGATCTGCATGAGCGGGAGGTCGTGCACGATCCTTTCGCCGAACTTGAAGAAATTTATTTGGCGGAAAATACGCGTGTCAAAGACGATCCGGCACGGCGCGAATTGGCGAAAGAGGAGTTTGCAAAATTAGAACAGGGAAACGAGGAAAACAAAAAACTGTGGCAGTGGATGGTGGAGGTCTCCATGAAAAATCTGGAGGCGAGCGCCGCGCGGCTCGGGCTTTTGCCGTTTGATGAACACAAAGGAGAGAGTTTTTATGAAGATAGAATGCCACCGATTGTGGCACTGGCGCTTGAAAAGAATATCGCACAGAAAAAAGATGACGGGGCGGTTGTGGTTGATTTGAATAGTGAGGGGCTGGACGATGCGGTTTTGATTAAGTCGGACGGTGCGTCCACGTATCTTCTGCGCGATCTCGCGACGATCCAATATCGCCAGAATCAGTGGCATTTTTGGAAGAATCTCTATGTCGTTGATGTGCGGCAGAGCCATCATTTCAAACAACTCTTTCGCGTGGCGGAGTTGCTCGGTTTTGAAGGCGTGGGGGCGAGTGAGCATGTGAGTTACGGATTCATCAAAACGCCCCAAGGCGGAGCCATAAGCACGCGGGGTGGGACGGGCATCTCGCTTGAAAATGTCATAGATGAGGCGGTGGAAAAAGCGCGCGGGATTATCTGGGAAAAAAATCCCGATTTAAAAAACGCAGACGAGGTTGCGCGGATGGTCGGTATCGGTGCGTTAAAATATTTTGATCTCTCGCACCACCGTGAGTCGGATATTGTTTTTTCGTGGGAGCGGGCGCTCTCGTTTGACGGCAACACGGGGCCGTACCTTCAATACACTTATGCGCGATTGAAGAGTATTTTAAGGAAAGCACAAGTTAATAAACCACCACCGTCTGGGCGTCATTCCGAACGAAGTGAGGAATCCCGTGAATTAGCGGGATTCCTCGCTGACGCTCGGAATGACGCGATTAGTATTGATCCGCTTGAGCACCAGATCATTGTTACCCTCCTCTGCTTTCCCGAAGTGATAGAAGACGCGCTTACGATATGGTCGCCACATATTCTTGCGGGATACTTATACGCGCTTGCCCAAAATGCGAACGAGTTCTATCACACACATCCGGTTTTGAACGAGCCCGATGCGGAAAAGAAAAATCTTCGTCTCGCGCTGGTAGTCGCCGTTGCGGAGACGCTTGCGCGAGGACTATCCTTACTGGGCATTGAGACACCGGAAGAAATGTAGTTTGTCTCTAAGCTTTATATGATCATTGAAAGGGTTTTATATTTGCTTTGAGGTTCCAATTTGGCACCTCAAAAATAAAAAACCTTCCCAAGTGGGAAGGCGTGCTGATGCTTTATGAGTTGTTTTTTAATTTTTCTCCGTAGCGGGCGCTTCTTCCAAAGTCGTATCGTCTTCCACTTCTTGGACGGGTTCCGAGTTATTATCCTCCGGGGAATCAAGACTTTCGTGAAGGCTTACTGTATCATCGCTTTGCACCGGCACTGTCTCATTGTTTATTCCGGTATCTTTCTCACTACCCGAAGAAAGACAGAATTTATTGGTACTTGTAGCAATATAACTCCTGCACTCTTTGTCCGGTGTTGGGCAATCTCTACAGAATATTATTTGCGTCTCCACGCTTGGGAAAGACAGATTTATCCTGTCGGGAGCATTTCCGTACGAAAGAGAGATGGTACCCGAAAAAACTACCACACCTAAAAACACTCGTTTAAGGAACATATCCGCCACCTCGTGTTAAGTGTAAATAACTGAAGACCTAAAAGTAATGATAGCAAATATTGAGCCGGAACGCTACTTCTCAAATGTGATGGAGGAAACAATTTGACGCAGTATCTCGACTTGTTTTTCATTGACGGACTTATCGGGAGAAACGGGCGTCATTTCAAAAACTATGCCGGGAAAAGGTGAGTTTGGGATATTCACAAAAGCGGCAACGCTTTCGCGGGAAAGTACTTGTTCTATCTCCATGTTTCGTATAACAATGGCTTGATCTTTTCCGCTATTCACTGGCCAAAGTTCACCGGGTGTGACTTCTTGATTTCCCCAAATAAATTTTATGGCATATTTTTCTCCCTGTTTTTCATATCCATGTGTATCGGTGATACTTCCGCCCCTTGATGCACTATAGTCTTTTGTAGTACCACCGAAAGAAATCAATTGGTTTGGAGCAAATTCCAATACGCCGGTAAATCTACGCCCCGTTTCGCCACTATGCACTCCCATATCTACCCTCCTAAAAATGTCTGGATATCGGAAAGAAATGCCAATCTCTTTATTTTGGTATAGTTTCAATTCTCCTGTTTTGTCGTCGATAATTTGCTTGTCTTGTGGTTGTGGCACAACGTTGTTCGGACCGGCAAGTTTGTCGCTTTTAGACAGGCTCCATACCACTAAGCCACCAATGATGGTGAGTAATACAATAACCAATATCTTATTTTTCATAGTAACGCCATTATACCGACAAATCTCAAAAACACAAGAAAAAGGGAAGGTGCGAACACCCTCCCCGGCTCTCTTCTTTCTGCCACATCTACGGCAGGAAATACATCTGTGAAATAAAGTACTCTTCCGGGCCTGGACTTGCCATGCATCCTTGCGACGGCTTGACGATTAGATCGGTAACGATGCCGTTCCAATAGGGCAATCCTAACATGCCAAGAACATATGTCCGCGCGGAATCGTAATTGAACGACCCGGCATGCCATACATCATCAGGTCCGCGGTAGTAGATCACTACCGGATTGGCAATACATTTGAAGTTGAGCCGCAATACTAGACGCTTAAAGACGCTTGCGTCCAGCGTGATCTCACGGCTGCATGGCTTTCCATCGCTATAGCCGCAGGTCGCTTCCGTAAAGAAACTGCTTCTCCCGACATACGCATAGACTGAACTGCCGTCTACCCACAAGTCGCTATTGGCGGTGCCGAATGCGGTTACATTTGCCGCACCCCAGAGTTCCTTGTTGCCGTTTTCAGCAAACGTGAAATTGTACGCATAGCCGAGAACAAACGGAAGCGGATTGTGTATCTTTGCCGTAACCTCAAAATCGGTATCAGCGGTATCAACTCTTCCCGTTGGGAACCACGGATATGGTCCACCATGCTGACGATCCACTTGGAAGTGCAGGTGTGATCCCGTACTAACTCCATGACACGCATCAGAAGTCGCGTCCCCAGACTCACCGAGAGTTTGACCTTGAGTGATTGTCGCTCCCTGAGTTACAGAAACAGCACGAAGATGGACATAACTGACATAAGCTTTCTCGCCTGCTTTGTACGGGTTGTTGACTTCTAAAACTACGAGTCCGCCCCATGATGAACTACTGCATTGATCATTACCAATTACACGAACAGCAGTTCCCGACATGGCTGCAACGACTGGCGTGCCGCTTTCAACATCAATATCTACACCGGGATGCTTTCCGCATCGCTCTCCGGCACAGCCAGCTACACGGTTGTAATTGTCGCGATATAACGCCGTGAACATCTGACGTCCCACTGTGCTATCGCAATTTATGGAATGGCTATCACAGTTGCCACCAGTGCTGGGCGTGCCGTAGTAAGTACCATTGTAATCTGGCATCCCTACTATCGGATTTGTGCCTGCATACGCAGAACCAACAAAACTACCGACCAAAACGGCAACAAGAAAAAAAGCTTTTACATTCACTCTCTATCTCCCTTATTTGAGGGTGTCAAAGGACGATGTAGGGCAAAACCATTTGCCCCTATTTCTTGAAATAATAGCGGATCATTGGTTTTTTATCAATATATTTTTCTTTTTTCTTGATTTTTAGCCAAAAAACAGTACGATAGAGCGTATGACCGATAAGGAGAAAAAAGCGACGATTCCGGAGCGGGAGGAGGCCATTTTGAAGTTCTGGGAGGAGCGGGAGATCTTCCGGAAGTCGGTGGAAAAGAACAAGAAAGGAAAAGAATTTGTTTTTTACGAAGGGCCGCCAACGGCAAACGGTCTGCCCGGCATCCATCATGTGGAGGCGCGGGCGTTTAAGGATATTATTCCGCGTTATAAAACGATGCGGGGATTTTTCGTCCCGCGCCGTGCCGGATGGGATACGCACGGCCTGCCGGTTGAGCTACAGGTGGAAAAAGAGCTTGGCTTAAAAAATAAGCAGGATATTGAAAAATACGGTATTGGTGCGTTTAACGCCAAGGCGAAAGAATCCGTCTGGCGCTATAAAGAGGAGTGGGAAAAACTGACGAAGCGGATGGGATTCTGGATTGATATGGACAATCCCTACATCACGTACAGCGCTCCCTATATGGAGAGTTCGTGGTGGATTATCCAGCAATTCTGGAAAAAGGGTTTACTGGAGGAGGACTTTAAGGTCGTTCCATGGTGCACGCGATGCGCTACCGGCTTGTCATCTCATGAATTGGCGCAGGGGTATAAAAAAACGACTGACACGGCCGTGTATGTGAAGTTTAAACTGGAACCCAATCAAAAGATCGGTGATTTTATGACGGATGACAAGACCTATATTCTGGCGTGGACGACAACGCCATGGACATTGCCGGGGAATGTGGGGTTAGCGGTGAATCCGAAGCTTGAGTATGTAAAGATAAAATGGGCGAGATCCTTCTATAAGACCCAAGAAGGACAGGAATTGCCGATGCATCTAGACGAATATTATGTCATCGCAAAAGATATCTTTCTAAAAGTTGCAGAAAAACATCCAGGCGAAACAAATCGCTATGGCTGGCGGGGTCAGACATATGATATTATTGAAACTTTTACTGGGGAAAAGATTGTAGGGCAAAGATACAAGTCACTCTTCCATGTTAGCGAACTCAAAACAGAAACGGCATACAGGATATATTCAGCTGATTTTGTTTCAGCGAGTGAGGGTACCGGTGTGGTGCATACTGCGGTGATGTACGGAGAGGATGACTATGTGTTGGGAAAAAAAGTGGGATTGCCAACATTTCATACTGTTGACGAGGCGGGAAGATTTGTTGGTTCACTTACAGACGGACTTGCGGGATTGTATGTAAAAGATTCCAGAACGGAAGAAAAAATTCTTGAAATTTTAAAAAGTAAAAACCTTCTCTTTGCGCAGGAAAAGTACGAGCACGACTATCCGTTCTGCTGGAGGTGCGGGACGCCATTGCTCTACTACGCGCGGAAGGGATGGTGGGTGAAGACGACGAAGGTGAAGAAAGAACTTATCGCGAATAACGAAACAATCAACTGGGTGCCGGAGCATATTAAGCACGGGCGGTTTGGCGAATTTTTGCGTGAGGTGAGGGATTGGGCATTTTCGCGCGAGCGGTATTGGGGAACACCCTTGCCTATTTGGAAGTGCCAAAGTGAAAAATGCGATCATGTTGAGGTTATAGGTTCGCGCACTGAAATGGCCGAACACGGGAAAAAACTTTATAACGAATATTTCGTCATGCGCCATGGCGAGGCGATGACGAATAGCAGAGGGATTATCTCATCGGAGGAGAATAAATACCCGCTCACCGCGAAAGGTCGCGCGCAAGTACAACGCGCGGCGGCACGGCTGAAAAAACAAGGCATTGATATTGTTATCGCCTCGCCGATTTTGCGTACGCGCGAGAGTGCGAAGATAATCGCAAAGATATTGGCTCTACCCGATGAGAATGTGCATTTTGATGCGCGATTAAAGGAGATTGCGCTAGGGTCGTATGAAGGCAAAAAGGAGGGAGAGTATCATCGCGCGTTTAAAAATATACGGGAAAAACTTACCACCGCGCTCCCAGGCGGCGAATCGCTTGACGAGGTGCGCCGGAGAATGATGGCGGCGCTTATTGATGCGGAGAAAAAGCATGGGGGTAAAAAAATCCTTTTCGTGAGCCACGACTATCCGTTGTGGATGCTCATGCGCGGAGCGGAGGGGTACTCGGGCGAGGAGGCGATTGCTCTTCGCGAAAATAACGGAAAAGAAATGATGCATTGCGGCTATGCCGAGGTCTACGGGCTCACGCATGCCGACCTGCCGCGTGACGAAAAAGGCGAGGTGAATCTTCACCGACCGTATGTTGATGATTTTGTTTTTCCGTGCGTAACATGCGGTGGCATGATGCGGCGTACGCCCGAAGTTGCCGATGGGTGGTTTGACTCGGGTGTTATGCCGTTTGCGCAGAGCCACTATCCGTTTAGCTCTGTCCGTCATCCTGAACCCTTCGGACACCCTCAGGATAAACTCCGTGAAGGATCCCGTAAGTTAACGGAATTCCTCGCCCCGACGATCGGGACTCGGAATGACGAGGGTGGAGGTTTGGCTTTCCCCGCCGACTATATTTGTGAGGGAGTTGACCAGACGCGCGGATGGTTCTATACGCTTCTTGCTGTCGCAACACTCCTTGGAAAAAAAGCACCATACAAAAATGTCATTTCGCTCGGGCATGTGCTGGATAAAAACGGACAGAAGATGTCCAAGTCAAAAGGCAACACGGTAAACGCGTTGGAGATTATTGAGAAGTACGGCATTGATGCCCTGCGCTGGTATTTCTACACGATCAATCCGCCCGGCGAGCCCAAAAAGTTTGACGAACGGGATGTGGCGAATAGATATCGTGGATTCATTCAGACGCTCTGGAACAGTTTTGTTTTGTTTGACACCTATGTCACTTCGGTTCCCGCAAGAATTCCATCAACCATAAAACTTTCTATGCTTGATCGCTGGATTCTGGCGCGGATGGATGAGGTGACAGCGGAGGTGACGCGTGCGCTGGATAGATACGATATTATGGCTGCGGGGCGGGCGCTGGAGGAGTTTTGTATCAACGACTTCTCGCAGTGGTTCTTGCGCCGCTCGCGCCGTCGGTTCCAGCATCCGGCGAGTAAAAATGAGTATGCTGGCGTTACCGTGGTTACAGGCGCCGTGCTGATGCGCTTAGCTTTTTTAACAGCACCGTTCACGCCGTTTTTGAGCGAGATGATTTTTCAGGAGTTAAAGAAAAAAATGAAACTTAAAGAGGAAAGCGTGCATCTGGCGGCGTGGCCCGCAGCGCCGAAGAAAATAAGTGCGGCGGACAAAAAACTGATATTAGATATGCAGGTAGTTCGTGCGATCTGCTCTGAGGCTCTAAAATTGCGTGCTGAGGTGGGGATGAAGGTGCGCCAACCGTTGAGCAAATTACAAATTACGAATGCTGAATTACAAAAAAAGACGGAGCTTCTGGCATTAATTCAAGATGAGGTAAACATAAAAAATATTTCATTTGGGAAAGAAATGTTTCTTGATACGGTACTGACGGTAGAACTTCGTGAAGAGGGGATGGTGCGCGAAGTCATCCGCAATATCCAAGAGATGCGGCGCGATCTGGGACTCACGCCGAGCCACAAAATCCGCGCGCAATTTTCCGCTACATCAAATGCGCTGGATGAAGTGCTTGGCCGATGGCAAAAAACAATCATGCGCGATGCGGGCGTAAAGGCGTTTATTATTGCAGGCAAACGGGTGTTTGCTGCCGAGCGGGAATTAAAATTTGACGATGCGATGCTGTGGTTAGGGATTAAGAAGTAAGAACTCATGCACACCACCGAAGGTATTATTCTGTCCAAAACGCCGAGCGGGGAGGCGGATGAGCTGGTCACGATGTACACGTGTGCGTACGGCAAGGTGCGTGCGCTCGTGCAGGGCGTAAAAAAAGAAGAGGCGAAACTGCGCGGGCATCTTGAGGTTTTGTCTCTCTGCACTATAGGTTTGGTGGCGGGTAAAAACGGCGAACGGCTCGTCTACGCGGAGCTGAAAAACTTCTGGTCGCGCATTCGTACCCATGCAGGCAAGCATTATGCGGCGCATTATATGGTACGGCGCATGGACAATGCGTGCTTTCCCGGCGAGCGCGACGAGCGGATGTGGACGCTTCTTACGGCGGCATTCATTATTCTTGAGGAGCAGGATTTTACCACACGCGAATTGCAGGATTTTTTGCTCGGTTTTGAAAAACAGCTTGTGGCGCATTTGGGCTACGGTGACGCGGGAATCGGCTCCACACTCGGTCCGCTCGTGGCGCAGGGAACATTGGCGCGGTATACTGGAAGCGGTGCTTAGTAGGAAGAAAAGAAACCATTTCATGGGTAAAATAGAGGATTTACAACAAGAGCTCTACGCCAAAGAAGGAGACGAGGTGGTTGCCAAACGCATGCATCGCCGCGTTTTTTTCCCTGAGCGCATGCGGTCTCCCGAGGCGCATTGGTCCGAGGACGAGGATGTGCGCGCGCCGACAAAAAAAAATAAGAGTCTCGGGGCGGGTCAACTTATCCTCATCGGACTGGGAGTCTTTCTGTTGATCGGTGCCGTCGTGGCAGCCATTTTTTATTTCATACCGCGCGGTGTGGGAGTTGAAATAACCATTCGCGACAACGGGCCGGTGGAGTCGGGAGAAGTAGTGACGATCCCCATCTCCATTCGCAATACGTCAAGTGTCGCACTGGAAAATGCCGATCTTTCGGTGGTGGTGCCGCCGAGCGCATTAGTCAAGGAAAACGGTTTGGAAATTTCCGCCCCGCCCCGCATCTTACGTCACATCGGCACGATTCGGGCGGGCGAGGAGGTCGTGGTTGATATTACCGTGCGGTTGTTCGGTGCCGAGGGCGATGAAGAGACGATTGAGGTGGATGTGCTCTATCAACCCGAGAACTTAAAGGCACGTTTTTCGGCAAAGCAGAAAAAAAAGTTTATCATCGGGCGCGTGCCGATCGCAATCTTTCTTGAATTTCCCGATACGCTTGCCAAAGGTCAGGAGACGGAAATTATAGTGCGCTACAGCTCGCAGGCGCGGGACACCTTTCCTGCAATGGCGGTTATGGTTGATTATCCTCCGGGCTTCACATTTCTCTCCGCCGAGCCTGCGCCTCTTGTCGAGAGTCGTATTTGGGATGTCGGGCGGGTAGATCCGGGCAAGGAGGGTGTGATCAAAATTCATGGTACCGTTTCTGGCAACGACGCGGAGACGAAGGCGTTTGGAGCGCATATCGGTACCTACAATATAGTGACGAAAGAATGGAAACAATACGCGCAGGTTGCTCGCGAGGCGCACATCGCCGTCACGCCTCTTGCGGTGCATAGTGCACTTACCCAGGTGCACGAAGGATCTATCAAGCCGGGTGATCCGCTTTCGTTTGCGGTAAGTTATCAAAATAATACGCCATTTGCCCTTAAAAATATCTCACTGCAGGTTGAGGTGAACGAGGTAGCGTCCTTGGCAACTGGCGTTACTCTTGCTGGCGGGGAACCTAGTGTTCTTATCCCGATAAGTTTGCAAATCGGCGACGGCGGCGTGGTGGACGGGACGACGCATCTTGTGCGATGGACGCCGGCAGGAACGGACGCGCTCCGCGAGTTGGCATCCGAAGCATCGGGTGTTGTCCATTTTTCTGTGAATACTCGCGCTCGTCCGGCGGTGCGGAGCGATCGGGATCAAAATATCTCCGTTCGCGTCCGGGCAAAAATTACCGCTGCCGGCGTGCCGCAAGAGCTTGCCGGAACGGATCTTGATTCTGAAGAAACGACTGATTTTAAAGTCCGCTCGCTCCTGCTTACCGCAGGACAGAGCCGTTGGGGCGCCGCGCCGTTCGTAAATACCGGACCGCTTCCGCCGCGCGTGGGGCACAAGACCACCTATGCGGTTTTGTGGGAGATACGAAATTTCACTAACGATCTTCAAGAGGTGATGGTAGAAGGTACGCTCCCGCCCAATGTGCGGTGGGAGAATACGACGGCGCCCTCAAGCGCGCGCGTCAGCTATGACGGCGCATCGGGTCTGGTGCGCTGGAGTCCGGGAATTATTCCTGCCGGTACGGGTATTCTCAATCCCGCGCTGTCCCTCGCGTTCCAAGTGTCTGTTACGCCGGCGGATATTGAAGTAGGAAGGGTCTTGGATCTGGTAAAAAATATTCGCGTGCGGGGCAAAGATGCCTTTACCGGCGATGCGGTTGAATCAGTAATACAAACAGTTACGACGAGCGTGGTTGATGTGCAAACAACGGGAGTGCGACTAGACACGGTGGCGCCGTAGTGTGCTTGTGGTCGGCGGGGCGCGCGTGGTAGGGTGTCCATGGCGTTATTCTTCCCTATCTTGTAAATTTTTTTGTGTATGACCGATAATCGCATGGAAAAAATCGTCTCGCTCGCCAAGCGGCGCGGTTTTATCTTCCCCGGCTCCGAAATCTACGGCGGGCTTGCTGGTACGTGGGACTACGGTCCGCTCGGCGTGGAGCTGAAGAATAATCTTAAGCGCGAATTTTGGCGCACTCTTGTGTATGACCGCGAAGATACGGTGGGTCTGGACGCCGCGATTATGATGAACCCAAAAGTATGGGAAGGGTCGGGTCATACGCAAGCGTTTTCCGATCCGTTGGTGGAATGTAAAACATGTCACGAACGCTTTCGCGCCGATCATCCGGAAGAGATTGAGGAGCATGCCGCGGGTCACACAAAGAAAAAGGAGCCGGTCAGCTGGACGGAACCACGGCAATTTAATTTATTGGTTGAGGCAAAACTCGGTGCGGTTGAGGGCGAAAAAACGACCGTATATCTGCGGGGCGAAATTACGCAGGGCGTGCATGTGAACTTTAAAAATATTATTGATTCGATGCACCGTAAGTTGCCATTCGGTGTGGTGCAAGTCGGCAAGGCGTTTCGCAATGAGATTACGCCGGGGAATTTTACCTTTCGTTCCCGCGAGTTTGAGCAAATGGAATTGCAATATTATATGAAGCCGGATGAACGTAGCGCGAAAGAAGTTTTTGACTATTGGAAAAAAGAACGGATGCGATGGTATGTGTCGCTCGGTATGAATGCAGGGCACCTGCGATTTCGCGAGCATGAAGAAGATGAAAAAGCGCACTATGCGCGCGCCGCGTGGGATATTGAGTATGAAAGTCCGATCGGCTGGAAAGAGATGGAGGGGATTCATCATCGCGGCGACTGGGATCTGTCGCGGCATTCACAATTCAGCACGGTTGATCTGACCTACTTTGACGAAGAGATAAAAGAGCGCTATGCACCCTGGGTTATTGAGACATCCGGCGGAGTAGATCGTGCCCTTCTCTTCTTTTTGCTTGACGCATACAGTGAGCAAGAGGATAAGGGAAAGATTCGGGTTGTTTTAAAACTTCATCCGAAATTAGCTCCCTGCAAAGCCGCCGTTTTTCCGCTTGTTGCCAATAAGCCGCAGTTGGTTGAAAAAGCACGTAAAATCTACAGCGATTTAAAAAAACACATGGTCGTCGCATGGGACGACCGCGGTAATATCGGCAAGCGCTATTATGCACAGGATGAAATCGGCACGCCACACTGCATCACGATTGATTATCAGACGCTTGAAGATGATACCGTCACCGTCCGTGATCGCGATACAATGAAGCAAGACCGAGTAGTCGTCGAAACATTATCGTCATATCTTGAAAGTAAAGAATAACCGCATGATTTTGATTCTTAAGGAAAATCCTAAACTCGCAGATATTCAGAACTATGTGCGACAAATGGAAAAGGAAAGGGGTTTTAATAGTTCCTCAAACATGCAGACCTGTTTTCAGCTGGGGGAAGAAATAGGCGAGTTGTTCAAAGCAGTCAGAAAGGCGGAAAAGATGAGAATTGACAGCAACTCGGATGTCACTTCCATTGAAGAGGAGTTGGCCGATATTTTGATCTATATTTCCGCACTAGCAAATCGCTATCATATTGATTTAGAAAAAGCGTTGCGAGAAAAGGAAGAAATAAATAAGAAAAGAGTTTGGCAATAACTTTATGTTCACCAAAACAAAACTGGAGAATGACAATACCCATGTATTCTGTCCGTCATCCAGAGCGTAGCGAAGGATCCCGTACGATCTCAGTATACTGAATACTAGCGGGATTCCTCGTTATACTCGGAATGACGGGCGGGGGGTCAAATGGGTGAGTCCTAGACGGATTGCGGAGTAACTGATTTTTTGCTATGATCATCCCATGGAAACTATTGCGGTGCTTGAAGAAACAAAGAACTATATCGTGTTGAAGGTTCCCCGAAGCATGATGCGGCGGATGGATTTTGGTGCGGAAAAGCTGTCGGAAAGGGCTACCCTGAAGATTCTGCGCGAGGGGATGAGTGAGTATCGGGCGGGGAAGACCAAGACATTACGAAGTTTGCGCGATCTACGGTATGGAAATTAAAGAGATAGAGTACTCGGCACACTTCAAAAGAATGTACGGGCATCTTGGTGCTTTGACGCAGAAAAGGGCGGAACAAAGAGAAGTGTTGTTCCGGAAAGATCCTTTTGATGCAATACTGAAGACACACAAACTCCACGGTAAATTAAAAGATTTTTATTCTTTTTCAGTTGATAGAAAAACGCGCATTGTCTTTCGGTTGGTCGGCCGCGCAAAAGCGGTCTTTTTGGATGTGGGGAGTCATGATATTTATCAATAGGTCTCGCTGAAAACTATGTTCACCAAAACAAAACTGGAAAACGGGTTGAGGATTCTTATGGCGCCCATGCAGGGGACGAATACGGTGACGATTTTGGTATTGTGCGGCACCGGCTCCGATTACGAGGTGCGGGAGCAGGGCGGGATTTCGCACTTTTTGGAACACATGTTTTTTAAGGGTACGAAAAATCGTCCCACGCCCGACGCGATTAAACACGAACTTGACGGTATGGGCTCGCTCTCCAATGCGTTTACCTCGCATGAATTGACGGGCTATCATATCAAAGCAGCGAAGACGTATTTGGATCAGTCGCTCGACCTCCTCGCGGATATTTATAAAAACTCAACACTTGCGGGCGAGGAGATAGAACGCGAGCGGCAGGTTATTATTGAGGAGTTGCACAAGGATCGTGATACGCCGACGCTGTATATCTGGTGGGTGTGGGAGCATCTGCTCTACGGCGACCAGCCGGCAGGGCTGGATGTCATCGGCGAGGAAAAAATCATTCGCGCGCTCACGCCCGAGGACTTCCGGAATTATTTCCACAGTCAGTATGTGGCCGAGAACACGGCGGTCGTGGTGGCGGGTAACTTTGACGAGCGCACAACACTCGCGCGTGTGGGCGAGCTTTTTGGCGATATGCGCCATGCACCACCCGTGCGGAAAAAGCCGGATGTGGCGCTCGGTCAGTCAGCGCCGCAGGCACATTGTGAGTACAAAGAAACCGACCAGACGCATCTTGCCATAGGATTCCACGGCTACGATGCTCTGCATCCGAAGCGGTACGCGGCGGATGTGTTAGCGACCTTACTTGGTGGTTCGTGGAGCGCGCGGATGTGGGATACGATTCGCGACAAAATGGGTCTTGCCTACACGGTGTGGACGAGCCATGAGTCGTACTCAAACCGCGGATTCTTGACCACCTATGCGGGTGTGGATCATAAAAATGTAGAGCAGACAATTCGCGCGGCGCTGGAAGAATACAAAAAAATCCGTGATGAAAAAATCCCCGCAGAAGAACTCAAGCGCGTCAAGGATTATATTCGCGGAACGACGCTCATCGGGCTTGAGGCGTCTAACGCGGTGGCGAGTTTTGTCGGCTCGGAAGAGATGCTCACGGGGAACCCCATGACAGTTGAGGAGGTTTTTGCTAAGATAGAAGCGGTAACGCCTGATGATCTGCAGGCGGTGGCACGAGAACTCTTTCGTCCTGAAAAACTGAATCTCGCCATGATCGGGCCGCAGAAGGACTCGGCTAAGTTCAACGCTCTTCTGAAAGAGTTTTCTTAAGAAAGGGGAGTATCGTTACGTCATGACCACGTATCATGCAAAGCATATAAGCATCTCAACCGGAACAATTATCCGATTTTTTGCCGTGGTCATCGGCATCTTCGCGATATATGCGCTTCTTGATGTGATCGTCGCTCTGCTTTTTGCCGTCATCTTCGCCTCGGCGCTGGAGCCTGCGGTGCGCTGGCTCAAAGCGTGCGGCATACCGCGAATTCTGGGAACCATTCTCCTCTATCTTGCTCTTGTGGGGCTTTTATTTCTGGCGGTTTATTTTATCGTTCCGATTCTTTTGGACAGCGTAGATGAGTTTTTTGACAGCTATGCGGATCTCCAGAGGCTCGTTTTTTCGCAAGTGCGAAGCTCCGGCTTCGTGCCTGATTCACTGCTCTCACCCAAGGACTTGCGCACCGCGCTGAATCTTCCACTTAATTATGTGAATACATTTGGTGGGGGCGTGGTGAACTTCATCACTAATGCGTTTGGCGGTATCGTCTCGTTCACGCTTGTGGCGGTACTTTCTTTTTATCTCACCGCGCAGGAGCGCGGGATTGAGAGTTTTTTGCGGCTGATTACGCCGCTGGCGCAGGAGGAGTATGTTATTAGTCTGTGGAAACGCGCGCAGACAAAGCTCGGGCGATGGTTTCGGGCCCAAGTACTTCTGGGCGCCATTGTGGGTATCTGCATCTTCTTCGGCCTTTCATTGCTCGGTATGCAGCAAGTGCTTCTATTCGCTCTTCTTGCCGGTTTGTTTGAGATCATTCCCGTCGTGGGTCCGATTCTCGCCGCGGTCCCCGCCGTCATCGCCGCGTTTCTGGTCTCACCGGGTCTTGGTTTTTCGGTTATTGTGCTTTATGTCATTGTTCAACAGACGGAAAGTCATATCATCGTGCCGGTGGTCATGCGCCGTGCCGTCGGTTTAAGTCCGTTGGTGGTCGTCTTGGCGCTCGTCATCGGGGCGCATTTTGGCGGTATTTTCGGTCTTTTGCTTGCGGTACCTCTGACGGCGATCATCGCCGAGTTTGTGGAGGACTGGGACAAAAAAAAGCGGGTGATCATGCCCGAGTAACGCGCGATTTGCTCTTCTTAAGAAGTCGCTGTGAAGTTCTTTTTTTTGCATGTTCATCTCTTGATCCACTCATCCGACGAGCCACAAAGCGAGTACGAGAATTGCTCCTTGAAAGGGGATACCGATGAACGGGTAAGCGCCGAGGCGGATGTTCGTGTGCATGGTATCATGGAAGTGTTGCACTGGGCGCAAAAGCTCCGCGCGGCGCGTGTAATACACGCCTTGCAAAAAGTCCGGCAGTGCGCCACCAATAACAGCAAGAAGCACCCATGAAAATTCACGGACGGTTGTCGGGTGGGCGAGGGCGAGCACGAGCGTGAGACCGAGGATGCCGTCGCACGCCATGTTTCGTGCATCTTTGAGAAAGTGAGTGCTGTGAAAATGCCATCGGCGCCCTTCGGCGTTCTTTGCCGCACTGATGGATGAGAGGGGGTAGTCCCAATGGGGAACGGCGTCCGAAAGATAATGTGAGGCGATAGCGATGCAAAAAATAATGATGGGGTGGGCGTGCATGAACGGCTTGGTCAGTGCTACGGCAATTGCGGCGTGGGTAGTGAGGGTCATATATATGATAGTATAGCGGGGACTTTTGGAAAAAGAAAGTTTTACGACATGTCTTCTATGAACGAAAAAAATAAAAAGTTTTATCTTACGACCGCCATTCCGTATGTGAACGCAAAACCACACATCGGTCACGCGCTTGAATTTGTGCAGGCGGATGTTATTGCGCGGGTGCACCGGCTTCGCGGCGAGGAGGTATGTCTGCTGTCGGGCGGGGACGAGAATGCGCTTAAAAACGTGCAGGCGGCGGAGCAGGAGGGAGCGCCCGTGCAGGAGTTTATTGACCGCAATGCGGAATCGTTTGCCGAACTTGCCCGCCAGCTTGATGTGCAGTTTGATGTATTCCAAAAAGGGAGCGACCGCACGCACCATTTTCCTTCAAGCCAGGAGCTTTGGCGGCGATGCGCGGCGGCAGGAGATATTTATAAAAAATCATACGAGGGATTGTATTGTGTCGGTTGTGAGACGTTTTATGCCGTTGACGAATTGAACGGGAGTGGCGAGTGCTTTGAGCATCCGGGAAAAAAACTTGAACTTGTCGCCGAGGAAAATTATTTTTTCCGCCTCTCGCGATATCAAAATGAATTAATCAAGTTGATTGAGACGGACGCGCTGGCGATCATGCCGCGCCATCGCAAAAACGAAGTAACTTCTTTTTTAAAACAACCGTTGCAGGACATCAGTATTTCACGCACGAACGCACGGGCGAAAAATTGGGGCGTGCCGGTGCCGGGGGACGATACCCAGCGCATTTATGTCTGGTTTGACGCGCTCAACATCTACCAGTCCGGCGTGGGATTCGGATGGGACGAGGAGCGATATCAAAAGTGGTGGCCGGCGGATGCGCACCTTATCGGCAAAGGAATCCTGCGTTTTCATGCGGTGTACTGGCCGGCGTTTCTCCTCTCCGCACAACTGCCGGTGCCCAAGGCGCTGTATGTGCACGGTTATATCACGATTGACGGGCAGAAAATGTCCAAGACGCTTGGCAATGGGATTGACCCTTTTGGTTTAATTGAAAAATATGGCGCGGATCCGGTGCGCTACTACCTCTTGCGCGAAATTCCCTCGGGCGAGGATGGCGACTTCAGTATTAAAAAGTTTGAGGAGCGCTATAATGGCGACTTGGCAAACGGACTGGGTAATCTCGTGGCACGCGTGGCAACGCTCGGAGAAAAGATCAGTCCTATCTCCTTAAACGATGTCTATCCAAAAGAGCAACCACGGACTAAGGTTATAGATGAAGCGTATGAAAAGAGGGTAGCGGAATTTCGTTTGAATGAAGCATTGGAATTGATTTGGGGACTTATCTCGTTAGGAGATAAGAATATCAATGATGGAAAACCATGGGCGGTATCCGATGAAGCTGAATTACGCCGTATCATCGGCGATGCGTGCCATCTTATCAGCACAGTATCGCGTTTGGTCGCTCCATTTATACCAGAGACGGCAAGAAAGATAAATGAACAAATCAGTGTGGGCGAAATGGAAATTATTATAAAAAGGGGTGCGAATATTTTTCCACGATTGCGATAATATCATGCATTCTCTCCTCTTTGATGTCCACACCCATACCCAGTTTGCCGTGTATAAAGACGATAAAGATGCGGTTATTCGCCGAGCGCTGGATACTGGTGTGTGGCTGGTGAATGTGGGGACGCAACTAGATACCTCACGCGATGCGATTGCGACGGCGCACGAATATCCGGAGGGCGTGTATGCGACGGTGGGGCTCCATCCGGTGCATACGGAAAAGTCATTTCACGATACAGAGGAATTAGGTGACGGCGCGGAGGCGAAAAGTTTTACGAGCCGCGGGGAGGCGTTTGATTACGAGTATTATAAAAAATTGGCGCAGGATGCAAAAGTGGTTGCGATAGGCGAATGCGGACTTGATTATTATCGTTTAAGTGAAGAAACAAAAAACCGCCAACTTCCGGTGTTTCTCGCGCAGATACAACTTGCGCGCGATGTTCAGAAGCCGCTCATGATTCATTGCCGGGACGCATTTGGCGATTTGATTGACGTGCTGAAAGCCGAAAAAGAAACCTTACCCGAACGGCGGGGCATTATTCATTTTTTTGCCGGGACGAAAGATGATGCCAAGGTCTTACTTGATCTTGGTTTCTCGTTCTCATTCGGTGGCGTGCTGACATTTGCGCGCGACTACGACGAGGTGGTACGCTATATTCCGCTATCGCATATCACAGTTGAGACGGACGCGCCGTATATCACACCCGTTCCCTATCGCGGCAAGCGCAACGAGCCAAGCTATATTACCGAGACGGCAAAAAAGTTGGGAGAAATAAAAGAGCTACCGTACGAGACGGTAGCCCGAGTTACGACCGAGAATGCGCGAGCGCTTTTTTCCGTGTAGCGCTAGCGCGTTGCGGCATGAGGACGGAAAGTGGTGCGGAGTGTCTTATGGAGCTCGTTAAGGACATCATCAACTTTGCGCATACATGTCCGAAGCGTAGTGTTTGCGAATGAGAATATTATCGCCCATTGCTCCCATTCAGGCGCTTCCGCGAGTGGCGTGCGTGACCAAATAGCGGTGCACCTGCCTCCCGGCGCAAAGAGTCGTCCCAGGTGTTTGGTAACAACCTCTCCATCGTTCCGATGGCTTCTAAGACGAAGAGTAACTTCAGCGATGTGCCGATAATCTTGTGTCACATTTATGGTTATCGGAAAACATTTCTCGCCGAATGAGAGAGTCCCTCTCATATGATAATGGATGTCGTCCCCTATGGCGACACCCGTTACCTCTCCGAGAATCATTGTCATCAGGAATCTCCTTAGTGTAAAGGTAAAAATATCCAGTCAGTCTCACTAAAGTATCTAAGCAGTATTTTATCCTAATGTCAATCATGCGCTACAATCCCAAAAAAATTGAAGCAAAGTGGCAGAAAAAATGGCTCGCGGAAAAAATCTACGAGCCGGATTTGACTTCTCAACGAAAAAATTCTCGACAAGATCAAACCGTAAAATTGCGCAAACCGTTTTATAATCTCATGATGTTTCCGTATCCGTCCGCGGAAGGACTCCACATCGGCGGGATGCGGACGTTTACTGGTGTGGATATATACGGGCGCATTAAACGGATGCAGGGACATGACGTTTTTGAGCCCATCGGGCTTGATGCATTCGGTATTCACTCGGAAAACTATGCGCTCAAAACGGGGCGGCACCCGATGAAGCAAGCGGTTATTTTGAAAAAAAACTTCTACCGCCAGCTTGCCGCAATGGGCAACGGTTTTGCGTGGGATGAACGATTAGAAACGAACGATCCGGACTACTACCGCTGGACGCAGTGGATCTTTGTGCAGATGTTTCGGCACGGTCTTGCGTACCGCAAAAAACAGGCGGTGAACTGGTGTCCTTCGTGCAAAACGGTGCTTGCCGACGAGCAGGTCATCACGGGGCGGTGTGAACGGTGCGATAGTGAAGTAATGAAAAAAGAACTGGAACAGTGGTTTTTCCGCACGACAAAGTATGCCGAGCGCCTCCTCAATAATCTTGAAAAAATTGACTGGTCGGAACGCGTGAAGATTGCGCAGAGGAATTGGATTGGGAAGTCGGATGGCGCAATAATTCGCTTTCCCCTTACCGAGATTCCCAGTCAGCCCGACGGTAAACATTTTGTTGATGTTTTTACCACGCGGCCCGATACGCTCTTCGGCGCGACCTTTCTTGTGATCTCTCCGGAGCTGGCGAAATTCTGGATGGATATCGGGTGGCGGGTGGGCGATGATGTGCGCGACTATGTAAAAACCACGCTTGCCGAGCGGGCGATACAAGCACGAGACGCAGAACCGAAAAAAACGGGCGTGTTCTCCGGCATCTATGGTATTAACCCCGCAAACCAAGAAAAAATTCCCGTCTGGATTGCGGACTATGTGCTCGCCGGATACGGTACCGGTGCCATTATGGCGGTACCTGCACACGACGAACGCGATTTTGAGTTTGCAAAAAAGTATAATCTGCCGATAAAAATCGTTGTCTGTCCGCACTATCCGGAGAAGACATGTCCGATTTTGGACGAGGCATACACAGGCGAGGGACACTTGGTTGGTTCAAGTGTATTTGATGGTATGACTTCAATTGCCGCGCGGGCGACTATTGTCAAACATGTCGGCGGGAAGATAACTATTCAATATCGGCTCCGCGATTGGCTGATCTCTCGTCAGCGCTATTGGGGACCGCCGATTCCGATGATCTATTGCGAGGCATGCGCACGCAATAAAAAAGGTGAGCGAAACGACACGCCCGGGTGGTATACGGTGCCGGAAAAAAATCTTCCGGTGAAACTGCCATTTATCAAAAACTTTAGACCTACTGGAACGGATCGGTCGCCACTCGCAAGCGTCGCTTCTTTTTATAAAGTTCGATGTCCGGGGTGTAAAAAAGAGGCGCGGCGCGAAACGGACGTCTCGGATACCTTTTTGGATTCCGCATGGTATTTTTTGCGCTATCCGAATGTAAAGAATAAAAAAGCCGCATGGGATGCGGCGATAACCAAAAAAATACTTCCCGTTGATTCATACATCGGCGGGGCGGAGCACTCGGTTTTACATCTCATGTACGCGCGCTTTTTGACGATGGCGTTACATGATATTGGTGTTTTGAATTTTTCCGCCAAAGGCGGATCCGCCTCCGGCGGAGAAGAACCGTTTCCAAAATTTCGGGCGCACGGATTGATTACCAAAGACGGTGCGAAGATGTCCAAGTCAAAGGGCAATGTCGTGAGTCCCGACGAGTACATCAAAGCATACGGCGCCGATGCGGTGCGGATGTACTTGGCGTTTTTGGCTCCCTTTGAGCAGGACGGAGATTTCCGCGATACGGGCATCCGTGGTATGACGCGGTTTCTTGAGCGCGTTTGGCGGATGATGCAAAACTTCTCCAGCCGTCATCCTGAAGGAGCGAAGCGACTGAAGGATCCCGCAAAGTTACGGGATGCTTCGCCTACGGCTCAGCATGACATACAGCAGGTGCTCCATCGGACGATAAAGAAAGTTACGGAAGATATAGAGCACCTGCACTACAACACCGCCATTTCCGCGCTTATGGTTTTGCTCAATAGTTTTGAAAAACATCCGGAGGAGGTCGCGCAAGAATACGGAGGGGTATTTTTAAAGCTTCTGGCGCCATTTGCCCCGCATGTAGCGGAAGAGTTGTGGCAGCAGATGAATGCTCATACTAATGCTAAATTAAAAATGCCAAATGATAAAAAAAAGCATTCAGCATTCAGCATTCAGTATTCAGCATTTCGTTCTGTTCATCGCGAGCCGTGGCCGAAATATAATCCACGTTTGATCATGGAACAAACGTTTGAACTTGTCGTGCAGGTCAACGGCAAGGTCCGCGGCCGCGTATCTGTTTCTAGAGGAATAAGCGAGGCGGATGTGGTCGCCACAGCTCGCGCATTGGAGTCGGTAAAACCTTATTTAGCTGCACTGCCAAAAAAAACAATCTTTGTTCCCGATAAACTTGTAAACTTTGTCGTCTAGCGGTCGGTCGGATATTTTTTACAAGGTCGCTTTGGACTTCGTCCGTAAGCGGTTTTTATGCGATACTCTTGGCGTGGATCCGGCGTTTCATTTCCATACTATGTGCGGCATTATCGGTTACATCGGTAAACGGCAAGCGCTGCCTCTCCTTGTGGAGGGATTACGGCGCATGGAGTACCGCGGGTACGACTCGGCTGGCGTCGCGGTTGCCATGCCGTCAGGTATTTTTACCGCGCATGCGGTGGGGATGATAAATGCGCTCGATGAGAAACTCGCGGCGTTATCCGGCCTGGCGGGAACGCTGGGTATTGGCCATACGCGCTGGGCGACGCACGGCGGCGTGACGGAACAAAACGCCCACCCGCACGCCGACTGTACGGGGGACGTTTGGGTCGCGCATAACGGCATTATTGAAAATTATAGTGAGTTGAAAAATGAGCTTACGGCGCGCGGGCATGTCTTTCGTTCCGAGACGGATACCGAGGTTCTGCCGCATTTGATTGAAGAGGCGGCGCGCGCGTATCCGGAGGCGGGGCTCGGCGAGCAGGTTCGAGTGGCACTGCAAAAGATTATCGGTACCTACGGGATTGTTGTTCTTGACCGGCGCGCGCCCGAAACGCTGATTGCGGCGCGCAACTTCAGTCCGCTTTTGATTGGTATCGGAGGTGGCGGTATTGGCGACGGAGAATATTTCGTCGCCTCGGACGCTTCGGCGGTGCTCAAACACACCAAAGAAGTTATTTATTTGGATGACGGTGAGATCGCTGTGCTCACGCCGCGTGGACATCATGTCTCGGATCTCGGCCGCAACACGCGGACAAAAACCTCGGAGCGCATTGAGTGGACGGATGATGAGGTCAAAAAAGACGGCTATGCGCACTTTATGCTCAAAGAAATTCACGGCGAGCCGGAGGCGATTGAGAATTCCATTCGCGGGCGCATTGTTTTGGAAGAGGGAGGCGCGAGACTGGGCGGTCTGGCTGATGCGCTCGGCGTTCTGCGGGAGGCGCAAAGAATACTCATCGTCGGTTGCGGGACGGCGTATCATGCGGGGCGCATCGGTGAATATATGCTGGAAGAGTACGCAAGCATTCCCGTAGAGACCGATATCGCCTCCGAATTTCGCTACCGCAAGCCGGTGTTTCGTCCTGGTGATGTGCTCCTCGCCATCTCGCAGTCGGGCGAGACGGCTGACACGCTCGCCGCCGTGCGTGAGGCGAAGCAAAAAGGCGTTTTCACTCTCGGCATCGTGAATGTCGTCGGCTCCAGTATCGCGCGGGAAACTCATGCGGGTGTGTACCAGCATATCGGTCCGGAGATTGGCGTCGCCTCCACCAAAGCATTCACCTCGCAGGTTGCCATTCTTGCCCTGCTCACGCTTCTCGTCGGTCGCCAGCGCGACATGTCGCTTGTGACGGGCGAGCGCATCGGGAGTGAGCTGAAAAAAATCCCCGACCTTATGCGGGAGATTCTCAAGCAAGAGCGTGCGATTAAAAAAATCGCGGCGAAATATAAAAATGCGCAAAACTTCTTTTTCCTCGGGCGCAAATATAATCTTCCCGTCGCGCTGGAGGGCGCATTGAAATTAAAAGAAATCTCGTATGTCCATGCCGAGGGGTGCGGCGCGGGGGAGTTGAAGCATGGGCCGATTGCGATGATTGATAAGCACCTGCCTTCCATCTGTATCGTCCCGCACGACTCAACCTACGAAAAAATGATCTCCAATATGGAGGAGATTCGTGCCCGCAAAGGTCCCATTATTGCCATCGCAACGGAGGGCGACGAGCGCGTACAGACAATCGCCGATGATGTCATCTATATTCCCAAAACACTGGAGATGCTTACCCCGCTCCTTTCAGTCATACCGCTCCAGCTTTTCGCGTATCATTTCGGTGTCCAGCATGGCCATGACGTTGACAAACCCCGCAATCTCGCCAAGTCCGTGACGGTGGAATAGGGTTGTGATAAGCATGGGATCAAGAGAAGCATGGTGCACCAACTAAAAAATCCATCCGGAAAGATAGATTTTCTAGCGTGGAGCCAAGGGGAATCGGACCCCTCTATCCGAGTTGTTGATCACGGATCCCTCCCAAAGGTGGCCCCTCGGGCTCCACAAAAGTATGGTATCATTTTTAAAACAAAAAGAAAGCCCGAGATCGCTCTCGGACATTCGGGATCCTCTTGAATCCGTGATCAACATAATCAGTGTACTCCTAGCGGTAGGAGAGTGTCAAGTGTCATCACTGGCAGTGGCTTAATTGAAAATTGCGATGCAATGGCATAGATAGAGAGTTATTATAATGTATTAGTGGTAGATGTCAATGACTTTTGAGTTTATCCACAGGCATACTTGGCACCATTGCATGACAGGGCAAGAGCCCTTGCCCACTTTCAAATTACCCTGCGGATAATGTGGATCATTGGTCTGCCTTTTTTATGAAGCTTTACGAGTACGAAGGAAAGGAATTGTTCAAGAAATATAATATTCCCGTGCCGAAGGGAGTGGTTGTTTCGCGTGGGGAGGAGGTGCCGGATGGGGACGAGCCCGTGTTTCTCAAAGCGCAGGTAAAGTCGGGAGACAGGAAAAAAGAAGGGGGGATTCTAGAGGCGAAAAACCACGCCGCGGCGATGAAGGGTGCGTGGGAACTTTTGGATAAGAAAATAAAAGGGGAGCAGGTGGAAAAAGTATTGGTAGAGGAGCGCGTGGATGCGGCGAAAGAATACTATGTAAGTTTTAGTTACGACTCGGACTATCGTGCGCCGGTGCTTTCGGTCTCAACCAAGGGCGGATCGGGGATTGCTAAAGCGCATATCGTTCCCGTTGATATGCTCTGGGGCGTGCCGAATTTTTTTCTGCGCGATGCCCTCACCGCGGCGGGATTTCCCCAAGAAGATATCGCGGGCGTGAGCCGCGTGGCGCAGAGCTCGTACTCCCTTTTCATCAAAGAATACGCGCTTCTTGCCGAGATGAATCCGTTATTCAAAACGAAAGATGGCGCGTTTGTTGCCGGAGACGCAAAAATAATTCTGGATGACGAGAAATATAATCCCGGCGAGCGGAGATTTTTGGACATGGATGGAGATATCGCGGTATTGGCATCAGGGGGCGGCGCGTCGCTTTTGAATATGGATGCGCTCTTGCGATGCGGCGGCCGGCCGGCAAATTATACCGAATACTCGGGAAATCCCAAGAGCGATGTGGTCAAAGAATTGACGAAACGCGTGTTAAGTCGTCCGGGGCTCAAAGGATGCTGGGTGGTGGGCGGGACGGCGAACTTTACCGATATTTATGAAACGCTAAAAGGATTTTTGGATGGTTTGCGGGGAGTTACACCGAAGCCGAATTACCCGATCGTTATCCGTCGTGACGGGCCGCGTCGTGCCGAGGCGTTTGCCATGCTCAAAGAAGTTAGTGAAAAAGAAGGGTATGATTTTCATCTATTCGGATCCGATACGGCAATGGCGGATACGGCAAAGATTATGGTACGGGAGGCGTATGGGAAAAAGAAGAGATCGCCGCGCGGTTCTCAAAAAACAGCATGAGTATTTTGATTGATAAAAAAACACGAATCCTTATTCAGGGTATCACTGGTAACGAAGGAGCGCGCGCGTGCCGCGAGGCACTGGCGTATGGGACAAAAGTTCTTGCCGGTGTGACGCCGGGAAAGGGCGGACAGAGAGTGGAGGGTGTTCCGGTGTACAACACAATTGCCGAGGCGATGCGCATACACGCCGCGATAAATACCTCGCTCATCGTCGTGCCCGGAGTGTTCGTCAAAGATGCGGCACTTGAGGCGATTCATGCGCGTATTCCGCTCATTGTGATACTGACTGAACATGTACCGGCGGCGGACGCGGCATTGATAGTGCACACCGCGCGGCGGTATGGCGTGCGAATTGTCGGACCCTCATCCATCGGCATCATCTCGCCGGGAAAGGCAAAAATCGGAAGCATTGGGACGGCTGAAATTGCGCATGTTTTTCGCCCGGGACCGATCGGTGTTATTTCCAAAAGTGGGGGAATGACGGCCGAGATTGCGGTAGTGCTTGGGCGTGCGGGATTCGGGCAGAGCACCGTGGTCGGCATCGGTGGGGATTTGATTATCGGCTCGGATTTTGCCGATCTGCTGGTGCTCTACAAAGATGACCCCGAGACTCGCGCCATTGTTTTATTCGGCGAGGTTGGTGGGACGTACGAGGAGCGGGCGGCGGAGTATATCGCGCAGGCGAGGTTTAAAAAGCCGGTTGTGGCGCTGATTGCCGGACGGTTTGCGGAGGCGTTGTCGGAAGAGACGGTGCTCGGGCATGCGGGCGCCATCGTCGCGCGCGGACGGGGAAGTTACGCCTCAAAAATCCGCGCGCTCAAAAAAGCCGGCGTGCATATCGCGTCAAGCGTTGAGGAGATCCCGCTCATTTTGAAACGGGTTATGGGAAGAAAAAAATAAAGGTTTATGGCGGATAAGAAAAAAATCTTGACGCTCTGTATCATCCGCGAGCCTGGCAGAGTTTTGCTTGGCATGAAGAAGCGGGGATTCGGCGCCGGCAGGTGGAATGGTTTTGGCGGGAAGGTGTGCGAAGAGGAAACAGTAGAGGCCGCGGCGCGGAGGGAGTTGTACGAAGAAGCGAGTGTCCGTGTGAAGAAATTAAAAAAAGTTGGCATACTGGACTTCAGTTTTGAGTACAATTCTGATCTGCTGGAGGTTCATGTTTTTAAGGGGGAGGGCATACGGGGAAATCCTTATGAAAGCGAGGAGATGCGACCCCGGTGGTTTTCACTTGACGAGGTACCCTTTCACGAGATGTGGCCGGATGACAAATATTGGTTTCCTTTGTTTCTTGCGGATAAAAGCTTTCGCGGTAGATTCCATTTCGGACCGGATGATATGATCGTGGATCAGGCGCTTTCCGAAGAAGAAAAAATACGATGATGAAATGGAAAACGGCAATCAGTACGCATAAAGACGGCGAGTTGTATGTCCGCGGGCATGCGCTTGCCGGTCTCATTAACAAGCACTCGTTTACCGAGATGATTTTTCTTTTGCTTGCCAAGAGAATGCCGAATGAAAAAGAAGTGAAATTGCTTGATGCTGTCCTGGTTTCGTGCGCCGAGCACGGTGTTGAAGCACCTTCGGCGTTTTCGGCGCGTGTGTCTGTCTCTACGGGAAATTCGCTTCACGCGGCGTTGGCGGCGGGGATTCTCGCGACCGGCGAGTGGCATGGCGGCGCGCTTGAAAAAGCCGCGGAATACCTGCAGTCGGAAAAAACTCCCTCACAAATCGTACGGGATGTCAGGGAATCAGGCGGGCGGCTTGCGGGATTGGGTCACAAGATCTACAAAGACAAAGACCCGCGGGCGGAGCTTTTATTTGCCAAAGCGAAAGAACTGGGATTTTCCGGCAACTATGTTCTGCGCATGCACGAGTTACAGAATGAGCTGGAGAAACAAAGCGGAAAAAAACTGCCGATCAATATTGATGGTGCCGGCGCGGCGTTAATTTCCGAGCTTGGATTTGACTGGCGCTTAGGCAAAGCAATCTTTGTGCTCGGGCGACTGCCGGGGATGATCGCGCATGCGCACGAGGAGATGGTGAATGAAAAGCCGTATCGTCGCTTCAGTGAAGAAGATGTGGAGTATGTTGGACCGGAGCCGAGAGAAGAATTTTTATGATTACGTACCGACGCCTTAAAAAAACGGATGCCGTAACGAGTCGCGCGGTGCATGCGCTGTGTGCCGAACTTTCCAAAGATGCAGGGAAAAATTATTCCGCCGTGCTCCTTGCTCGTGCGGTGAAAGAAAAAAACAATTTTATTTGTGCGGCGTATGAACGTGGTGTGCTGGTCGGCATGGCGACACTCGTACATGCCGTAACGTTAAAAGGTATGTGCGGACGCATTGAGGATGTGGTCGTACATGAAACCATGCGGGGCAAGGGTGTCGGGCGGGAGCTTATGCGACGTTTAATGAAAGAAGCGCGGCGGCAAAAAATAAAACAGCTGGAGCTGACGAGTCGTCCGAAGCGCACCGCGGCAAACAAACTCTATCAATCACTCGGATTCACGATACGGGAAACAAATGTTTACCGTATGATGCTATGAAGAAAAAACAGCTGACAGCGCGGGCACTTCTTTGCGTTTTGGATTTTGACGGTGTGCTGTTTGATGACGGGAAATTCAAAGAGGCGCACCAAAGAGCGTTTAAGCGATACGGTGTTTCACCGCGCCTCTATGAGGATATCTATCATGAGGCAAAGCGGTTAACGGGCGGACATTACGCACCGCCGATCCATTACGCGCTCATCTCTCGGCGTGTGCCTTTGTTGTCTCGCGCGCTTCTCCATAAAAAAAGTGCGACTCTCGTCAGGCAGTCACGGCAGTATTTGTATGCGGATGTAAAACCGTTTCTTCAGTGGTGTGATGAGTCAGATGTGGTTCTGGCACTCGTGAGCACCGGTCACTCTTTTCAAAAGAAAAAAATTTCGGCAAGCGGTCTTGCGCCGTTTTTTAAAAAAACAGTCGTAACGAAAGATATTTCAAAAGTCGCGGGGATACGCGCGGTCATGGGGAAGGTAGGACATCGGCGAGTTGTGTTTGTAGATGACAAGCATAAGGTACTTGATGAGGTTAAAAGAGAACTTCCCGAAGTATTTACCGTCAGGATGGAGCGGCATAAGCGGGAAGCGGATGAGCGGGTCGATGAGAGCGTTCGCAACTTTGCGGGAGTCAAAAAAATAATCCATGCCATCAAAACAAAAAGCGCATTATAAAAAAACAAAACTGCCGCGCGTTGTCGCCATAGGCGGGGGGCATGGCACTGCGGTTGTTTTGGAAGGGCTCCGCGACTATCCGGTTGATGTCTCGGCGATTGTCTCTATGGCGGATGACGGCGGCTCAAGCGGCATACTCCGCCGCGAGCTGGGAGTTCTGGCGCTGGGCGATGTGCGGAGGGCTCTAGTTGCGCTTGCGGGTGATGAGTGTCGCCTGCTTGCAGATATAGCCGAGTATCGCTTTACCAAAGGCGCGCTTGCGGGGCATGCTCTCGGCAATCTGATGCTGGTGGCGCTGGAGCGCATGACAGGATCATTTTCCAAGGGTCTCCATGCGGCGCATGAACTTTTTGGCGTGCGCGGACATGTCATACCCGTTACGCTTGAGTCGGCGGAATTATGCGCTGAATATGCCGATGGTTCTGTCGTACGCGGTGAGAAAAACATTGATATGCCGAAACGCGCCATTGTCCCTGCCATCCGGCGCGTATGGCTGGAGCCGAACGCGTCTCCGAATCCTGAAGCATTGGTCGCGATCCGCAGTGCCGATGTGATTATATTCGGACCGGGGGATCTCTATACCAGTATCGTACCGAATATCTTGGTGCGCGGTGTTGCGGAGGCGATTAAAAAATCATCCGCCAAAAAAATAATGATCGTAAACTATCGCACTAAGCGAAGCGAAACAAACGGTTTTTCCGCCACGGACTTTGTGCGAGAGCTTGAGCGGTATCTCGGTGAAGGTGTGCTTGATGTCGCACTGTGTGCAATAACGCGCGTGTCGCCGGACCGGCTGGCGGAAATGTTACGCGAAGGAGGGGAGCCGGTTTCGTACGCGGATCGCGGCGTCTCGCGCGCACAGCTGATCATCCGCTCTCTTTTAACAACGCGCGGTATTCTGCGGCATGATCCCAAAAAACTCGCCCGTGCGATCATGGCTCTTTTACCGGCGAAACAAAAAAATGGAAATCGTCGCGCTTGAACATTCGGTACCTCCCGAACTTATTACTTGTGCAGTTGCACTGCTCCGCGGTGGCGGTGTTGCAATCCTGCCGACCGATACCGTCTATGGTATGGTGTGCGACGCATCAAACGCCGCGGCGATCCGTCGGATGTTTGCTTTAAAAAAACGCCCGAAAGAAAAAGCATTTCCCGTTTTTGTACGTGATATTCCTACCGCGCGCCGCCTTGCGTATATTGCCGATGCCAAGGCGCGATTTCTTGAGCGTGTGTGGCCGGGAGCGGTGACGGTGTTATTTAACCATAAAGGAAAACTGCCTAAGGTATTGACCGGCGGCTCGCAAAAAATAGGCATGCGGATGCCAGATCATCCGTTGCTCCGCGCATTACTTGACGAGTATGCCGCGCCGCTCGCACAAACGTCGGCTAACACGTCCGGCGCGCCTCCCGCAAAGACAAGCGAGGAGGTCTGCGCCTATTTTCCCGATGGCGGCGATGAGCCGGATTTGTTTGTTGATGCGGGTGCGATTGCGGGCGCGGCGTCCACGATCATTGATTACTCCGGCAATCAGACGCTTCTTGTTCGCACGGGCGTTATGTCCCGAGAGCGGCTTGATGAATTGTTTAAGAGTATGTTATAGTCCGCCTATCATGCTTCTTTCCCGCAATGCGATTTTACGTCATTACCAACAAGGGAATATCGTCATTGATCCGTTTGACGAGCGGAAATTAAAAACAGTGAGTTATGATGTGTCGCTCGGCGATTGGTTTTGGCGCGAGGGGCATCCAGAGGGGCGTGCGACTGTGCACAATCTTTACGACGAAGAATCCACGAAGCGTGTGTGGCAAGGGCCGTTTCAGGCCGAGGCGCGGGATGCGGTGTGCGAGCGGCTGGGAATGGATTTGAAAAATATTAAAACGGCGGACAAGATTATTCTCTTGCGTCCCGGCGAAACGGTGCTGGCGCATACAGAAGAATTTATCGGTGGTCGTGATCGTGCCGTCGCCAAAATGTACGCGCGCTCAAGCATGGGGCGCAATTTTATTGAGGTGTGCAAGGACGCCGGCTGGGGCGATATCGGGTACTTCAACCGCTGGACGATGGAGGTGACGAACAATTCACAGTACTTTACTATTCCGTTGGTAGTGGGAAGGCGCGTCGGGCAGATGGTTTTTTATGAAGTAGAGCCGATCAGTGCCGTTCCCGATTATGTGAAAGAAGGCGGCAAATACCAGTACTCACAGGATATTGAAGAAGTTAAAAAATCATGGAATCCCCATATGATGATTCCGCAGATGCATAAGGATTGGGAAGTTGGCTCGGAATAGCAATTATATCGTAATGGGCGCTCTGCTATGGAGGAAGATTGGAAATTTTTAGATAAATAGGTTATAATACACCCATGAAAAAATCTACGCTCCCTATCATTGATGTCAAAAAATATGGCGGTAAACAGGTGGCGATTGTGAGAGGAAAAATCGTTGCGTCTGGCGACTCAACGCGAGAGGTGCTTGTGCGCGCACGGCGGAAGGTTTCCCCTAAAGACAAGAATGCTATCTGGTTACTTACTGTCCCGCGAGGGCTTACAATGGTTTATCGTTTATGACGCTCGTAATACCATACGGAATACGGTTGGCGGGGGATGAAGGGCGGGTTGAAACGGTGCCGGTAGCGTATATTCGAGTGCGATATGGTGCTTTCGAAATCCCCGGAATTTTTGTCGTTGATTCAGGAGCAACTACGACTCTTTTGCCCGCTTCCGATGCTGACGAGCTGGGAATTTCTTTGAAGAAGGGTGGGGAACGAGTCGCGATACAGGGCGCTACTGGTCATGTACTTATGGGATGTCGTCATAGGGTTGATATGGTCATTGATAATTTTTTTCTCCATGCCGTACCGGTTATTTTTGCGCGAGCAAAAAACATCCCTCGCGTACTCGGTCGCGAGGGCGTGTTTTCGCGATTTGGGATTCTTTTTGACGAAGCACGACGGCGTACTGCACTACTTGATGCTCATAAAGAACGAAAAGCCATTGACGGTTTGTTATCATAAGACGCGTATCAACCTACCCAAAAATCGTGGAATCCCCACATGATGATTCCGCAGATGCATAAGGATTGGGAGGTTAACTTGTCGTAGCGCTTTCGCTTTTTATTTTGCCCAGCGACAAAATATGCTAAGCATCAACACGGTTTCTCTCGGCGACCATCGGGACCGTGCAAACTGTGTCTCAAATTGTCTCAAAATAAAAGCAAAAGCGCCTGCGAACTCGCAAGATAATGATCGGGGGGGGGATACATTTTATGAAGTATCTCAAAAAATCAGATCCGCACATCGCAAAACTCATTGTGGCAGAAACGAAGCGTCAACAAGAGACGCTTGATTTGATTCCGTCCGAAAACATCGTCTCGTCGGCGGTACGGGAGGCACTCGGATCGGCACTGACGAATAAGTATTCGGAAGGGTATCCGAACAAACGCTACTATGCGGGGAATGCTGTTATTGATGATATTGAACTACTTGCACAAGAACGGGCAAAAAAAGTTTTCCGGTTAGGCAGTGAATGGTCAGTAAATGTACAGGCATTATCCGGTTCGCCCGCGAATATGGCGGTATATTTTGCATTGCTGAAGCCCGGAGATACCTTGCTTGGCATGAGTAGACCATTTGGCGGGCACTTAACCCATGGCGACGCGGTGAACTTCTCAGGGCAGATTTTTAAGTCAGTGCTCTACACAGTCGCCCACGACGGATATCTTGATTATGGGGAGGTGCATAAATTGGCAAAACAGCACAAGCCGAAGCTGATTGTCGCGGGAGCGAGCGCGTATTCGCGCATTATTGATTTTGAAAAGTTCGCCAAAATTGCGCATGAAGTTGGCGCTTATCTTCTCGTAGACATGTCGCATATTTCTGGTTTGGTTGTTGCGGGCGTACATCCCTCGCCTTTTCCCCATGCTGATGTCGTGATGACAACAACACATAAAACATTGCGCGGACCGCGAGGAGCACTTATTTTTAGCCGGAACGATAAGATGATTGCGTCGCGCACAAAAGAAGGAAAAGAAATAAGCATCACACGGGCGATTGACAGTGCGGTATTTCCGGGACTGCAGGGCGGACCGCATGACAATCAAACCGCGGCGATTGCTGTGGCGCTGGGTGAGGCGATGAAACCGGCGTTTAGGGTATATGGGAAGCAGATTGTAAAAAACGCCAAAGCGCTCGCAAAAAATTTGCAAAAACTCGGATTTAAAATCATTTCAGGCGGGACAGATAATCATCTGATGTTGATTGATATGACACCCCTCGGCATGTCCGGGCGCGAGGCGCAGGATAAGCTTGAATCAGTCGGCATTATTGTGAATCGCAATACGATTCCTTACGATACGCGCTCCGCCTTTGATCCATCCGGTATCCGCATCGGCACACCCTCTCTCACGACGCGCGGGATGAAGGAAAAAGAAATGGCGTTGATTGCCGGATTCCTTCATGCTACCGTGCAGGGGGAAAGTATTGGCACTTTGAAAAAACAGGTCTTGGCACTCTGCCGAAAGTTTCCCGTCTGACGGCAAAGTTGTTTTTAAAAGAGATGGGAGAATAATCGTGAAAAAACTCCTCGCGGTTGTTGGTGCGGCGCTGTCTCTTGCGGGGCTCTATGTCTTTTTCCGGTTTGAGTTGCTGTGGTGGCATATAGTCGTAGGGTGGGGTGCAAAAATCGTGATTGTTGGCTTCATCGGAGCGATTGTTTGGCGATGGCGCAAGAGGCGTCAAAGCAATGCATAAATAAAGGGGAGCGTGCCCATCGCGCGCTTCCTTTTTTCATATTCGTCTGTTAGGATGCGAGCATGATTATTGTTGACGGAAAAGCGATCGCGGCGGGTATTCTTGACGAGGTGCGGAACGAGGTCGCCGCATCAAAAAAGAAACTGCGCCTCGGTGTGGTGGTTGTGGGAAATGATGTGGTGACGCGCCATTTTGTGATGGAGAAGCGCCGTGTCGCCGAGTCGGTCGGTATTGATATGCGGGTCTATCCATTTCCGGAGACGGTCATGCCGAATGAACTCCGTGCCCGCGTTACCGAGCTTGTGCGCGAGGAGCACAATACGGGCATCATTATTCAACTTCCTCTGCCATCGCACCTGCCGCGCCAGCATATCCTTAATGCCGTCACGCCGGAGAAAGATATTGATATGCTCTCCGCGCGCGCGGTGGGAAATTTCACCGTGGGCAAGGGAGTTCTCGTCCCGCCCGTCGTGGGTGCCATTCAGGAAATTGCCGCGGCTCACGGGGTTGAATTTATTGGAAAAAATATCGTGGTGGTCGGTGCCGGTCCATTGGTGGGGCGGCCGGTGGTGCTATGGCTTCTGCGATCCGGCGCGACTTTTAGCGTCGTGCGTAAAAGTACCCCCGATCCCGCATCGTTTTTACGTTCCGCGGATATTATTATCTCCGGCATCGGTAAGCCGCGTTTTATTACCGGTGTGATGGTAAAGACAGGCATTGCCGCGTTTGATGCGGGGACGGCGGAATCGGAGGGTAAAATCGCAGGGGACTTTGATGATGATTCTGTTGCACCGAAATGTTCGCTTATCACACCCGTCCCCGGAGGTATCGGACCGCTCACCGTCGCCATACTTTTGCGAAATCTTGTTCTGCTGGCACGCAGTCGCAAAAAATAATCGCCAGTACGCGCGCTCTCAAGCCGATCGTGGTATGCATGCTTCTGTTCCGGAATGCGTATCTTATGGTATAATAGAAAGCGTAAAAACGCTTTCAGCTTTCTGCCATTTTTTATGGCATACCTTTTTCCGGTCAGAAAAACAATGTTTTATCGTACGATCGCTTTGCTCGCGTTCGGTATATTTTTTGTGGAAGTATTCGTGTGGCAAGCGGCGCAACCTTCGTTCCCATGGGGATCTTCCCCGCGGCGGGAATTCGCCGCCGTCGGTTCTTTGGCGGGTGACGGGGAGGTGGTACAGAATACGGAGGTTGCGGCAAACTTTTCAGCCGATGAATTGGAAGATATCGTCACTCCCGCGGTTGTGCGTGTGATCCAGCATATCAGCGGAACGGTGGTTCTCGCCGGTTTTTCGGTGGATGCGGCATCCCTCACCTTCACGCCCGCTCCGCTCCAAAAAAAAATACCTATTGATGTGTATGCGAGCGGCGCGGGATTCTTTGTCAATCCCGACGGATATGCGTTGGTAAGTGCGCGTACTGTTTCCCTTGAGGGGGCGAAACAGGTGCTTATTACTCGCACGATTGAAATGGCGCTTTCGCAATCGGTGGTAGAGCCATCGGGAGGTGCGAAGAATGAGCGACACGCCGTGCTTAAGGCAAATATCGCGCGCTACCTGCGCGAGAAGAGCGTTTTTCATCTGGAACAGACGAGTGTCATTGCCAACCCCTCCTCTCCAAAAAAGAAGGTGGCGGATCTCTTTACGGACGGCTATCCTGTGAGAATTCTTAGTGCCAATGAACATTTTCTTGAAGATGGCCGTGATGTTGCGCTGGTACATATTGATCAAGAGGGCGTTCCGGCGCTCGCTTTGAGCGGTGTGGTGGCACCCGAGGTCGGTACGTCGCTTTTCGTTGCTGGTGTTCCCTTCTCGCATGCCGTAGCGGCGGCTCCCGTTGGTGCGGTCACTTCCTCATTGATAAAAAATACCCTCGGCGGTGCCGTGCGGGGGTCTGCGGGTGTCACCACGCTCTTTGCCACGGATGCTCATCTTGCTCCGGAGATGAGCGGTGCGCCAATCGTCAATCAGGACGGCACCGTTGTTGGGATGGCGGTATTCGTCTCAAAACTCCCTCTTGCACAATCGGAAATGTCTCCGGCATTTATGCTCGGCGTCTCTTCCCTTCGTGACGAGCTGACCGGTCGTTTTATTATTCCCCGCGAGGGCGTCTACTCGGTCGCGGTTCGCAAAGGGATCGACTTGTTGCATAATCGCCGTTGCAGTGAAGCACTTGCCGCGTTCACCGAGGCGCGGCGAACGAATGCACTCTTTTTCTCCGCGGATCGCCTTACTGCGTATGAAGGGCAATGCGACTCGTTCACCATCGGCGGTATTTCTCTTACGCTTCTCTGGGAAGACATACAGAATAGGACACGCTCTTTAAACAGACAGGTTCGCCTTGCGATTCTGGGTGGTGCCTCCTTGCTGATCATATTGCTCGTGATAGTGGTTCATCTTTCCCGCAAGGTCACCAAGGAACGCGCGCTTCACCGTATCAATGAAAATCTTACTTCAAAAAAGACTCCACCGAGGAGTATCCTGGGGCTTCCCCGCCAGCCGGTGCTCCAGCAGAAATATAAACCGTCGCCGACTTTTCTCAAACCGACACATTTTCCTTATGTGCGCAAAAAGGTACTGCCGCCGCTCTTGACGGATACGCCCGAGTCCTCCGAGTTGCCGCCTGTCTCCCCAATCGCGTCCGTACCGCTTATCTCGTCGGTGCCCCGCGAGTTGGTAATCCCCCCCGACGCGGTCGAGCAAAAAATAATTCATCAACTCTCCGATGAGGAGGAGGCGCGAATACTGAAAAAAAAGTCACCCTCGCGCTCTCTGCCGCCAACCGGACCGATTATGGAGGGAGGCATCCTGTCCGGTATTGATGAAGCGATCGGACTTGAGCGACCGCGTGATCCTCGTCTGCGCACCATGCTTCACCAGCTGGCAACCGAGGACGAGAATAGCGCAGCGCATCATCATATGCCCGCCGCCGACGCACTATGGGCGCTCCCCGACGATTCTACCGCAGAACACAAAGACGACATGGTGCAAGCAAAGGAGTTTGTACCCCCCGATGTTGATCCGACCGTTTTTGCCTATGTGCGCGATGCGCATCGTTCCAGGATGAGCCGTGAGATGATCACAGAGGAGCTTACGCGGGCGGGTTGGCCGCGTGAGGCGATTAAACGAGCACTTGACGCGCGGGACAGATAATTAAAAACTCCAGACGGGGTATCCGATGTGCCCATACGACTCACCCCTTTCAGGAAATTCGTGAAAAATACAGATTTTTTTGTTCAATAATTTATCTCAATACGTTATACACGATTGTAGGTGAAGTGTTGATTTGTTTTTCCTGTCGGAGGAGTGTACGAACTTCTCCCACCACATAAAGGGAGCCGGTGATGAGCACGAGTCCGTCATCCGCGAGTGTCGCGCGAGCTTTCTTTAGTGCTTCGTGGGGAGAGGCGGTGCAGGCAATAGGAGCAGTAATTCCCTTCGCGTATAAAAGTTCGGCGAGCGCCGCAGGATCCATGCCGGTGCTTTTCCCCGTATCCGTTACGGCGGAGCTTTGTGTAAATCTGAAGTCGACAATCAACGGCGCGAGGATATCAAGCATGCTCGCAACATCTTTTCCTGTCTTTGCCCCGAAAACGCAGGATATTTTTTTGTCGGGAAAAATTTCACGAATGGCATCAACTAATGCCCGCATTTTTGCGGGATTGTGCGCGCCGTCAAGAACAATAAGCGGGGAGCGCGAAATAATTTCCATGCGTCCGGGTACGCGGCATGCGGCCAGACCCTGGCGAAATGCGACAGGCGCTATGGCAACTCTTGTTTCTTCCAGCGCTTCAACTGCGGCGACGGCGCATGCGGCATTTTCTATTTGGTGCCGACCGAGGAGGGAGATTGTTAAATCAGTATAATTTTTTTTTGAGGTCGTGATGGAAAATCGGGAACCATTGCTATTGGATGCGGTGATGGAATAGGTGACATCTCTGCCGATGAGCATAAGGAGTGCATTTTTTTCACGGCATCTGTTTTCTATGATCTCGCGCACGCTTGGCTGTTTTGCGGCACTTATGACTTGCATGCCTTGTTTTATAATCCCTGCCTTGTCGCGCGCGATTTCCTCCACCGTATTGCCGAGAATTTCCGTGTGGTCCAGGTCAACATTCGTGAGTACCGCGACGGGCGGCGCAAGAACATTTGTCGCATCCCGTTCGCCGCCGAGACCAACCTCAACCACCGCGATCTCAACACCCGAGCGGCGGAAGTGTTCAAACGCGAGTGAGACGAGGACCTCAAAATAAGTTGGGGTGCCAAAGCTGCCGGTTTTCTCCACTTCTTCAACAAACGGGCGAATCCACGAAACCAGCACGGCAAAATCTTCCTGCGTAATTGCTACGCCGTTTATCTGTATTCGCTCGCCGATATACTCCAAATGGGGTGAGACATGGAGTCCCGTCTTATATCCCGCCGCTGTGAGAATAGAGCTAATAAGATAGCATGTTGATCCCTTCCCCGATGTTCCGCCAACATGCACACTCTTAAAACTCCGCTCCGGATTCCCGATACGTGCAAGCAGGGCTTGGATTCTTTCAAGCCGCAAATTCTGCACGAGCGGTGTTCCGGCTTTCGGAATCAATGACTCAACATACGCGAGGGATTGGGGGAAAGAAAAACGATCCATTGCATTATCCTACAGATTTATTAAAAAAAGTCAGTTACCCGCGAGAGCGCACAAGTGTCCTCGAACAAATGCCAGGGGTGGAGATTGTAGAACAGAACATTCAGGTTGATCACATCCACACCGTGATGATCATCCCATCCAAGTATGCGGTAAGCGCGGTGGTCGCACAACTGAAGGCGAAGAGTGCCGGAAGGCTGCGGAAAAAGTTTGTATGGCTTGATAAGATGTATTGGAAAGAACTGAACATCGTTTGGTCGCCTGGCTTCTTTGTTGCTACCGTGGGACTGGACGAGAAACACATTATTCACTATGTCAGATGGCAACAACGCCAGGATTCAGGACAGTTAAAACTGAATTTTTGATTCAGTTTTAACCTTGTTTTCCGCCACCGCCGAATTTCGCGCCAGTGAAACTGGCGCACCTCCTACTAGCTGTTCATTATAAATTCTATAATAGCGTAGGTCGCCCAAAAAACCAAAAGCATATATCCTTCCTTTTTTGTGATTATTCGTCCCGAACGCATAAAATGCAGAAGCACAAGTGAAGCGACTACCATAAATGCTCCTGTGATATAAACAATTTTTATAGGAAAAAAGAAAGGACTAATGAGAGAAAGAACTCCCACGACAATAGTTGCGTCTGCCAGCACCGACCCTAAAATATCACCAATCGCTAGTCCGTCATCCTTTCTCTTTATCGATTTGAGCGAATAAAACAATTCCGGCATCGTCGTCCCAAAACTAACAACAAGCATAGCAATAAGAATCGGCGTTATTTTCAGTGCGTGGGCTAACTCGATTGCTGAGGTTACTGTAAAGTGCGCGCCGACCAACAAAAGAGCCATGGCAAAAAGCAGAAGAGTAAAATTTTTATATTTTCCGCTCCCATCGTGTGACCTCTCCGATACCTCTCTGCTGTTTTTAAAAACAAGATAGTAAAAAAGCGTACCAGCAATAATAAGAGCCGCACCCTCAACTCGGGAATAGTGACCGTTTAGTCCAAAGACAAGCGGTAGTAAGAGAAAAAACGGGTATAGGTGGACATGTTTTAATATCTTGCTTTCAATTTTTATTCCTCGTCTGGCGTATATGCTTAAAATTGCGAAAATGAGCGTCAAGTCGGCAATATTTGATCCGAACAATGTGCCGAGACCGAACTCGGGGATTCCTTCAACCACTGAACTTATTGCAATGAGCGTTTCAGGCAAAATTGAAATAAAGGCGACTATGATAAAACTGATAATGTATTTTGGGAGATGAAAATTTCTCGCAAGTTTTGTGGAATATTTAGTGGCCAGCGTCGCGCCCCTAACAACCAGAAGTAATGAAAAGATGAAAATTAAAAGATTTTCTATCATGATTGTTTCCTAAAAGATAATGTGCAGCTTTTTAATTTCTTTTGAACTAGACCATCCCGGCTGGCTTACTGGTCGGAGGTTTATCTCAAAATTCATAATTTCATATGCATAAGACCCATTGCCGCATACTTTTATGAATGACTTTGCGCCTTACGGTAAAACCAATATCCTCCTCCTGCCATAATGCCCGTGGTCAAGAGATAGCCCAGTATGATGAGAAACGGGTGCGCAGTAATATATGCCGACAGCAGACTGCCAAAAGCGACCAGGAGTGCCGCGGGTCCAATTCCTATAGGCACAAGCAGAGCAAGAAATTTCCAAAAGGGCATAGTGGTAAGTCCGGCGGCATAGGTTACTCCCTCCGGAAATGAAAAGAAAACAAGGCGCGCATGAATAAGACCGCGCGGCGTTCCCAAATAGGCGAGAATGATATCAATGATCTTCATGCCTGGTTTTGTAACAAAATACTGCACGACTTTTCGTCCGAATATGCGGCTGATGAAAAACGCAATGGCACTTCCTAAAAGATCGCCTAAAGATGTGTAGATAAAGCCATGCCAAAAACCGAATGCGGCTCCCGCAATCGGGTAGAGCGGGGATCCGCCAAGAGGAGCAATAACCAACGTGGATGCTTTGAGCAGAATGACGATAAAAGGTCCCCAAATGCCCGCCGCCGCAATCCGTTCGCGCGTTTCGCTTATGCCTAAAAATTGCGCAAAGAAATAAATTGCGGCGATGGTAAGACCAAGCCAGAGTATGTTGAGCATCGTCTCTTGATAGCCGGCTTTTACGCCTTTCAGCTGAATTTTTGACATAACTACTGGGATATTCTTATGTCAATATCCTGGGGTTTGGCGTTTCCTCGCCTTCAGGCGAAGGCTTCAGCAGGTTAGTTCTCGTTCATTCCTTATTTTGCCTGTTGTCCATCGTATTCAGACGGTCACTGGGAACCTGTGTACTTTTAGCGCACAGTGGTTCAATTGGCGACACAAGTTCCGTCAAAAAATCCAAAAGGTGGCTCAAGGTCAATAGCAAGCGTTTTGCTTAACTTAGAGAAATTTCCCTTAAGTGTTTTTTGCGGATATGTTTCGAAAATCTGAAGTTGGTCGCCCGCTTCTTCAATGTGTCCGTAGTATTCAACCCATTCATTCGGAATCTCTAAGTTGATTGAGCCATTGGAATCGCTCCTAACCCATGGTCTATATTCCGTTAATTTCATATAGACGGTCATAGGTCGAGTGGTGCCATTGAGAGATATTTCACCAGAGCATTGGAAACTTGATTCTACCTCAGAAAAGTTGGCAGCAAAGAAAAACAAAACAACAATGCCCAATACGCCAGACCCAACATATTTGAGTGATTTTTTCATAGATTTATTTTTTATGGTTTAATGCTCCCCAACACCATGTAGTAAAAGATACGCCTAATGTCAAAATTATCATTTAGTGGGCGAGGGGAGAGTCGAACTTTCACTTGCTCTCGTGTACTCTCTTCGCTTTTCAGTTGAGAAAATTGCTAAAGTATTTTGTGCGATCATCCACTTTCTTTGCAGGCAAGGTAATCCTTCTTGATAATACATCCAGCTCAGTAAGTTTATAGAATCTTTCTTCGCGAATTTGAGTTGCCACATACTTGTTGTTTGGTCTTTTCGCGTTGGCTTTTCTTCGTTTAGGTGTCCCTTTATGGCAAAAATTCTTTCCATATTTTTCTGTATCCATTCCATGTGCTCTTGACTCGCAGATAGAAATCTAACAAATAGGCGGGTATAGGTATATTTCGGATTCTTATATGTATTATAGTAATCAGTGTATGTAGAGATTGATCCGTCGCCATCCAAGTGTCCCCGAAGAAAGTCGGCGAAATAATCGTCAGGAATTTTTATCTTCCCAATGGTGTAGGTTTTCGCAGGAAACAGGCCAATCGTGAGTAACCAATTATAGAACTGAATATTACCGAACTGGACTCTATAACTGGGCTTCGTTGCGTACCCATTATTATGAGACACCGCCATTTTATTTTGAATGCCAAGGCATCGCCTAAATGTCTTTAGTTGTTCTGTTTCAGATGAACGCATTATGATATGCCTACCATCTTTTGAAAGACATCCATCAGTAACAAGAAGCCCCACCGCATAAGCAAGCTCTGATGTCCATAAAAACTCTTTTTCCGGCAATTTCATTTTTGCCATAAAGTATGGGCGAGGCGGGATTTGAACCCGCACGGGATTACTCCCACACGATTTTGAGTCGTGATCGTCTGCCAATTCCGACACTCGCCCATTTCACGGTTGATGATAGGATAAAAATCTGCTAAAGTAAAGGTATTCTATGCAGAGCAAACTTCCTCAACGAACAAAAAAATTATGCCTTTGTGGATGTGGTGAGGTGCTCAAAATCCATGAATATACTCGACGGGATAGTGGCGGAGTAAGTTATCTTGTTTATAATTTTGTCATAGGCCATAGCAAGCGGGGCATAAACGGATTTAATATGGAAATCCACCGTTCGCGCTTATGTCAGTGTGGGTGCGGACAATATACCACAAAGTTCAGAGGACGCCATAATCGTTTTATGAGGAAACACGAGAATAATGGAAGAGTCCCGTGGAATAAAGGGAAGGCGTTTTCTGATGAAGTAAGAAAAAAGATGAGTCTGGCAAGACTAGGGAAGGAGCCGGCGAACAAGACGGTAATAGATTTAATTGCGCTCCATAGACATTATATACATGAAAAAAAGACGATCTCTACGGTGAGTAGGGAGATTAATATTTTAACGGATGCAATTAAAAATAGACTGCGGGCTTTGGGATGGAGCCGTACCACAAAAGAATCATGTGCGACGGATGCATTTCGTGAGCAGATGCGACAGATAAGAATAAAAACATTGACTTCTCGGCAAGCAATAGAGAGTCCAAATAAACTTGAGAAATCAGTGTATGAAGCATTGGATCGGATGAATATCCCCTACGAAAAACAGGTGCCGCTTTTCGGCAAGTTCGTAGTGGATGTTTTGTTTCCTCAACAGCATCTAGTGCTTGAAATTTTCGGGAGATATTGGCATCGTATGCCTCAAAATGTGAGAAAGAACTATTCAAAAAAGAAATACTTGGAAAAATGTGGTTACCGAGTTGAAGAAGTTTGGGATAACGAAATTAAGGAAAAAGGAGTTGATTCTGTGTTGGAGAAAGTTGTAGAGAAATATGCATTAATATGACTCGCGTCTTAAGTGTATGTAACTTTAAGGGTGGTGTTGGAAAATCAACAACGACGCAGAATCTCGCCGTCTTTCTTTCTGCTCTTGGCTCGCGCGTGCTGGTGGTTGATATGGATCCGCAGGCGAATGCGACCTCGGGTATGGGACTCAATCCCCGGCGGCTCCGACACTCGCTCTACGACGCGCTCATCGGTCGCACATCCGCAGAGGAGATCATAAAAAAAACGGGACTCTCGGGCGTGGATATGCTTCCCGCGGTTGCGGCGATGGCGGGGGCGGGGATTGAGTTGGTTGACATGCCGAATCGCGAGTATAAACTGAAAGAGGTTCTCGCGCCCCTGCGCGACCAGTATGACTTTATCATTATTGATTCGCCGCCGAGCATGGGACTCCTTACGCTCAACGCGTTGACGGCCGCTTCACGCATTATCATTCCCGTGCAGTGCGAGTATTATGCACTGGAAGGACTTGCCGATCTTTTGGGGACGATTCAAATGGTGAACGCAAATTTAAAGGTGAAGATCTGCATTATGGGCGCACTGCTCACGATGTATGACCAAAAGTCGCGATTGCATCGGGAGGTTGCCGAGGAGATTCGGCGAAAATTTCGCGGCTATGTGTTTAACGCCGTTATTCCGCGCAATGCTTCTCTTGCGGAAGCGCCGTCTTTTGGAAAAACTATTTTACAATACGATCCCTACAGCCACGGGGCGAAAGCGTATCGCGCGCTTGCCGAAGAGGTTTTACAGCTGGAGGGCTTGCGGGCGGTGTGAGGATTATGTTCGGCTTGTCATTGCGAGGAGCCGAAGGCGACGCGGCAATTACAAAAAGATTGCTTCGGCTTCACCTCGCAATGACAGTATCAAATTATGTCAGATGCACTGGGAAAAGGTCTTGAGTCGCTCATTCCGCACCGTGATCCGGAGCGGAAATCTGCCCCTGCGATAATTGCCGCTGAACGCGAGGGTGGAAACGTT
The DNA here is from genome assembly GCA_030697705.1 of bacterium. Taxonomy (GTDB): domain Bacteria; phylum Patescibacteriota; class Minisyncoccia; order Sungbacterales; family HO2-52-23; genus JAUYPE01. The sequence goes on from JAUYPE010000006.1 coordinate 45,990, forward strand.
CAAGAGCCGGAAGAAATCGCGGTGCATACCGCCGATAACGATGGTGTCGTGGCGGGTACTCCCGGAATCGCGGAGCCGGTTGTTTTTTCTGCATCGGCCACTACCGGAAGCGGCGCGACTGCACCTTCGCGGAGTTATCAGGATCACTTCCAGCCACGGCGCGGCGATTCTATTTATTGGATTGAACTGGAACGTATTGAGCCGAATCCCTTCCAGCCGCGGCGGGAGTTTGGCGAGGATGCTTTGCGCGAGCTGGCGGATTCCATCCGTGAACACGGCGTGCTCCAGCCGATTTTAGTAACAAAGCGCGAACAGGAGACGTCGACGGGACTTGACGTGCGTTACCAGCTTATTGCCGGCGAACGGCGTTGGCGTGCGGCAAAACTTGCCGGACTTTCGCAGGTCCCCGCCGTCATCCGGCGCGGAATGCCCGACGACCGCATTAAGCTCGAACTTGCGATTATTGAAAATGTCCAGCGCGAGGACTTGAATGCCATGGATCGCGCGCTTGCCTATAAACAACTCACCGACCAATTCCATCTCGTCCAGCGGGAAATTGCGGCGCGTATCGGCAAGTCGCGCGAAATGGTCGCCAACACGCTCCGGCTTCTCGCGCTCTCACCCGAGATGCAAGGCGCGCTCCGGAGCGGGAAGATTTCCGAGGGGCACGCGCGGGCGATTCTCATGGCGGGGGACGACGCGGGCAAACAAGCCGAGATGTATACCACTATTCTCTCCGATCGCTTAAATGTGCGGGAGGCCGAGGGTCGCGCGCGGCAAATTGCCGGTAAGTCATTGACCTTGCGCAAACGCCCCGCCTCCGACGAAACGAATCCCGAAATGCGGGCGTGGACTGCGCGCCTCCAGGACCGTTTCGGAACGAAAGTACGGCTCCAGCGCATCGGCGAACGGGGAAAAATCGTCGTGGAGTTTTATTCCGAGGAGGAGCTTCGGGCACTTCTGCAAAAACTCGTGCAGGAAGCGTAGTCCCGCTTTCTATAATGGACTGGGAAATTTAGACTCATTCCTCATCTTATTGGCATGAATCAAGAAGTAATAAATACAGATAATCGTTCCCCAAAGGAGAGTTCCGATGGGGATCGGGAAAAAATAAAGTCGGCGGTGGAGCGCGAAATCTCGGAACGGGTGCACGATCGCTTTGGCGACCACCCTGACCGGGGTCCGGAACGGTCTCGGTTTTTCTTTCACCGTCCGGAGCATCCCGCCGCCGTCCGGGAACGCGCATGGCGAATTATGAAGCTTGCCCGGGAACACGGGATGGACGACGCGGATGATGAGGCGGTACTTGCCGCAGATACTGCCGCGCAAGCACACGACCTCGTGATACGCTTTCATGAGATTAATGATTCGGTATCTCCCCGCCACGGAGAGATTGATCGCTATCGCGGATGGGGCGGTCGGGCTCCCGAGGCGATCAGGACGGTACTCAATGAAAGGAGTATTAAGGGCAATGAAGAGGCAAGTTGGGATGAACTGGAAAAAATGCTTGACGATCACGATCCCGAAAAAAAGGTCTATACGGATCGCGTGCGCAATCTTGCCAAAAAAGCGATTGCGGCGACCTATCCCGAGGTGCCGTTTCCCTTTCCCGCATTTCCCGAGGGTGCGACGGTTATTGAAGGACGGGATCTCGCTCCCTATTTGTTTCGAACAAATGACGGATTGCTCGCCGGTCTTAAATTCGATCAGCCCGAGCTGACCGACGAAAGTCCGCTTGCCGTATTCGCCGTCGCCATGGGCGACTTGGCGTACGGTGGCGTGGTGGATGCCGAGAGTTTCAAGGAGCACGGTGATGAAGAGTGGGCGGAAACGCATCCGCGCATGATACGCGAGATTGAGGCGGATATTGCGGAGAAAAATGATGAGGCGAGTATCAAGGAAAAAGCGCGTATCGCGGCGAGTATCATCGGTTGGCAGAGCGCGCAACCCGGGTTCCTCTTGTGGCAAAAAATTCGTTTTTACGAGCATCTGCCGGGATCTTCCAACTTTAAAACGGCAATGAGCGCGGAGTATCGGCATTTTGACGAAAATATCCTTGCCGCCGCAGACCGTGTTGAGGCGTTTAAGAAATTTATCCCGCTCAAAGATGCGGTATTTTACACCAGTCCGGAGGGCGCGTATGAGGCAGATCAGCTTTTCCGCAATATGGTGCGGGAGATGCATTGCTCCGTCTGAACGGGCACAGAGGACATTCTTTATAAAAATGACCCATCATGAAGCGATAGGTCTTTTCTGAAGCGAGCGCAGGATGTTTATTGAGGCGGCGTGGACGCCCATGCAATAATCGTGGGCACTTGCGCAGGGCGGTTCTGCTGAAATCGGATGAGGAGCGGCACTGCTTCTTCCCGCGAGAGTTGACGAAAGTTCCAGCGCAGAAAATTGATCCCGTACAGTGCTTGTTCATGGGGAGCGGGGAGTATCAGATATTGACTGGCGTCAAGAACAAAAACCGGTATGGTTGAATGTTCGGCGAGTGTTGTCACAATGTTTGACGGATTTGCGTGTGCGGTGTCAAAACACCACAGAATAAGTTTTTCAAGAACGTGAGTGGTAAATGTCAGCTCTGTCATGGTCGCCATTCTCCTTTTTCTGCCGAGCACTCAGTGATATAAGGGTGTCTTTATAAGTACCACATGAGAAGAAAAGTATCAATCATTCATCTATTCGCGCATGGGAGACGGTTCCGAAGTTTGCGTATCCTCTGCCGGGGCGCGTGGGTCTTTCCATGAGGCGAAATTGCAGGTGGGATACCGCGAACAGCCGTAAAACATCCGCTTCCGGCGGGTGAATTTTTTTATAACCTCGCCCTCGGTACAGATGGGGCACTTCATACCGATGGTCTCAGGATCTTTTTTGATTGCTTTGGCGTTTTTGCATTCGGGGAAACCAGAGCAGGCGAGAAACTTGCCGAAACGCCCGCGTTTAATGATCATCGGCTTGCCGCACTTCTCGCACACCTCGTCCGTCGTCTCGTCCGTATCTTGTTTCTGCACCTCTTCATATTTGGCTTCCAATAATGTGGCGAAGGGCTCGTAAAACTCGCGGATGACGGGTTGCCACGCGGCGGTACCCTCCGCAATTTCATCAAACTCCCCTTCCATTTTTGCGGTAAACTGGCTGTCAACGATTTGTGGGAAGTGTTCCACAAGCATGTCATTGACCGTGTATCCCGTTTCGGTGGGTACGAGCCGCCGCCGCTCATCGCGCTCCACATAGTGCCGGTCCTGAATCGTCGCAATGGTTGGCGCATAGGTGGATGGTCTGCCGATGCCGTTTTGTTCCAGGAGTTTAATAAGCGATGCTTCGGTATAGCGGGGCGGCGGTTCGGTAAAGTGCTGGAGTGGCGAGAGGGTAAGGGGTGTGAGCGGGTCGTGTTCCGTCAGTTCCGGAAGCGTGATTTCCATGAATTTTGTGGGATATACTTTTAAAAATCCGTCAAACTTCATCGTCTGTCCTGTCGCGCGAAAAAGATAGGACTGTACGTCTGTCGTAGTAGTCTTAGGTGTTGCGGCGATGTCAACACTCGTTGCATCAAAAAGCGCATCCGCCATTTGCGTAGCGATAGTGCGCCGCCAGATAAGCTCGTAGAGCTTGTGTTGCCGTTTATCAAGAAAGCTCTCAACCGATAAGGGCGTGCGAAGCGGATCTGTGGGGCGGATCGCTTCATGCGCCTCCTGCGCGCCTTTTGATTTTGTTTTGAAACGGCGTGCGGTCGGGACGAGATAATTTTTGCCAAGTTCTGTTTCAATATACCGGCGCGTCCCGCTCATGGCCTCCTGACCGATAGTGAGAGAGTCGGTGCGCATATAGGTGATGAGTCCGACGGCGCCCGCACCGCCGAGATCCACGCCTTCGTAGAGTTGTTGCGCGACCGCCATGGTAGCGCGTGCGGAAAAACCAAGCCGGCGGAACGCTTCTTGCTGGAGGGTTGATGTGGTGAATGGCGGAAGCGGATGTTTGACGCTTGCCCGCTTTTCAATCAATGCAACCCGCCACGCTGCATGTTCCAGTTCTTTTACAATGCGGTTGGCCGCTTCGCCGTCGCGGATGGCAAACTTATCCATTACCGCTCCGTTTATTTTCACCAATGCGGCATGGAACGGCTCGGTATTTTTTTGCGTTTTATTTGCGTGTTCTTCATGTTTGATCAAATCCGCCTCAATCGTCCAGTACTCTTCTTTGTTGAATTTCTGGATTTCGCGTTCGCGCTCCACAACAAACCGGACGGCGACGGATTGCACACGTCCCGCCGAGAGACCGCGGTAGAGTTTTTTCCACAAAAACGGCGAGAGTTTATAGCCGACCAAACGATCCAAAATACGCCGTGCCTGCTGGGCGTCTACGAGGTGCTCATCCAGCGTGCGGGGATGCATGAGCGCTTCTTTGATGGCATGCTCGGTAATTTCATGAAAAACAATCCGCTCAACGGGTTTTTCAAGTGCCGCGGCAGGTTCTTTTTTTGTTTTTGGTTTGGGTGCGGGGTTTTCCGCCGGTGCGATTCCCGATGCTTCAGCCGCGTCTTCTTTCGCTTTTTTTCGCGCTCCCGCCCGCGCCTCTTTTCTCGCCTCCGCCGCGTGGTCTATGCGAATGCCGAGCGCATACAAAAGATGCCACGCAATCGCCTCACCCTCGCGGTCTTCGTCAGTTGCCAGGATGATCTTGCCGGCTTTTGCCGCGGCGGTCTTGAGACGTTTTACGGTAGCGGTTGCCTTTTTGGGGATAATATAATGAGGAGCGAAATTGTCTTCCGGATCAACGCCGAGTGTAGAGGTCGGGAGATCGCGCACATGACCGTAGCTTGAGTCCACGATAAAGTTACTTCCCAAAAATCGCGCAATGGTACGTGCCTTGGTGGGTGACTCCACAATGACAAGCGATTTTTTTTCTTTGCGTGGCATTATCTTGACTTTATAGAGTATTCTTGTTTTGTTGTCAAACGGCGTGCTTGGTAAATATATAAAGGGTTACATGATACGCTGATAGGTGCCAGCGCCAAGATTCCGGACTCTGCCCTGCAATTCCAATAGAGAAAGTGAAGCGATCAGTGGTGCTGTTTCTCCGGAAATGGCTTGTTTGAGCGTATCAATCGTTTGCGGCTCTTCCAATAAATCAAGGAGCATCCGATCGGCTTCGGAGAGTGTATCGCGCGTGGCGGTCAGTGTCGCGGCGGGCGTAATGCCGAGCTCAACCAAGATATCGGCAGTAGAGAGAATAAGTTTGGCGCCCTCTTGAATGAGCAGATTCGCACCGCGCGCTGTGGGAGAGAAAATAGAACCGGGAACGGCGAAAACCTGGCGGTTATGCTCCAGCGCAAAACGCGCGGTAATAAGCGCGCCTGACTTTTCCCGCGCCTCAACGACGACGATGCCCTTGCAGATACCCGAGACGATGCGGTTCCGCTGGGGGAAGTGTTCTTTTAACGGTGGCGTGCCCGGTGGGTATTCGCTTACGACTACGCCGTTTTCTTTTATTATTCGTTCTGAAAGATTCCAATTTTCGCGCGGGAAAAAAGAAGCACGATCAAGTCCCGATCCCAATATGCCGATAGTTGTGCCTTTGCGCTCCAGTGTCGCTGTGTGCGCCGTCGCGTCAATGCCGGTCGCAAGACCGCTGACCACCGTGATGCCGGCCTCGGCGAGCTCATGCGCAAGGAGTTCTGCGACTTCAATCCCATAGCGCGTCGTGCGCCGCGTGCCGACGAGCGCGATGGCAATAGAGTGTGCTGTTAGCGCCTCGACTGCACCTTTGCCGTACAGGGCGGCGGGAGGATTGGGAATTTCTTTTAATAATTCCGGATACACATCACTGTCCTCGGCAATCATCCAGATGTTTGCTTGGGCGAGTTTTGCAAATTCTTTTTCCGGGTCAATGTGCGGGCGGTGTTCTATCAATGCGGCAACGGCGGGAGGAAAGATCCCGCACTCGGCAAGCTCTCCGGCGTTTGCCTCCCACACGCTGGCAAAACTGCCAAAGTGCTCCCGCAGGGTGCGGAGCGTTTTTTGCCCCACCTGCGGTACGAGATTCAACGCGTGGAGGTAGCTGTATTCGTGTTCGTCCATTGCCTCCTACTATAGAAGAAAGGTAACCGATTGTACATGAGGTTGAGGAGGTATTCTTGGACTGTGTTGTTATTAAATAATAAGTATGGTATTAATTACTGTGGTCATTCACAAGGAAGTTTTTGAAGAAGAGAGGGTAGAGTATGCCTTACAGCGCTTTTGCCTTAATTTGGGAGTTTATGGAGGATCCCAGTGCAGTTATTCTTGCCCAGAGTGTGGAAGAAGCGGCACGACTGGCGGGGGGAGTTCTTGGCGATAGAGTGGAAAACAGCTGGGAAGTCCGGTATTATAGGCATCTGTTTGGTCCTGCATCTTCGGAAGAGGAAAAGGCATTAATTGACGAAGTTGCGGGGAGTGAAGAAGGGTGACTGATATATCATCGTTTTCCAATAACCGTTATGCTGGTGCCCGAAGAGGAGTATGCCCGTGGCTACATTTACAATCTGCCTCTTGTCGTCCATCCGGATATTCAGATAAAGATGATCGTGGGAATGGGGTGAGCAACGGTAACGAGTAGCATCTGATCTGCAGGAAATTTTCCTGCGGATTTTTTATGTTCACAAAAGTGCCGATTCGTTTCTCGCCTCCTCAACCGCCTCGCCGAGCATTTGGTAATAAAGATTCAAGCCGATTTTATTGATGGCGCCCGATTGCTTGCGACCAAGAATATTGCCCGCGCCGCGGATTTCCAAATCGCGCAGGGCGAGCTGATATCCTGCGCCAAGTTCGGCGTATTCTTGCAGTGCCTCCAGCCGTTCTGTCGCTTTTTGGGTAAGATGTTTGGGACGATACAAAAAATACGCATACGCCTGATCCGTCCCACGGCCAATCCTACCGCGGAGCTGGTGCGCCTGCGCGAGTCCGAGCCGCGTCGCGTCGTCTACGATGAGCGTATTGGCAGATGAGATATCCAAACCGTTTTCAATAATAGTGGTGGCAAGAAGAATATCTATTTTTCCCTCGCGAAACTCATTCATCGTGCGGATGATCGCGTCTTCCCCCATCCGGCCGTGCATGATCGCGATGCGGGGTTTAACCCTTATTCCGTCATCCAGAGTCCCGACTCGTCGGGACGAAGGATCCCGTAAATTAACGGGATTCCTCTCCGCCCCAGGCGGCTCGGAATGACGGACAAAACGGGTAAATCCCAGCTTAGCTTTTTTTGCAAGCATGCGCTCAAGTTTCTGCTTCACCGCGCCGATCGTTTCTATCCTATTATGGAGAAAATAAACCTGCCCGCCGCGTTCGCGTTCGCGAAGAATCGCCTCGGCAATGAGCTTGGCGGAATAAGGGAGGACGAGCGTCTGGATGGCGAGGCGGCCGGGCGGCGGGGTATCCAGTGTGGAAATGTCGCGAAGCCGCGCAAGGGTAAGTTGCATAGTGCGGGGGATGGGCGTTGCCGAGAGTGAGAGTATATCAACATCGGCGCAAATTTCTTTTAAGCGTTCTTTTTGTTTAACACCGAAGCGCTGTTCTTCGTCCAGAATTACCATACCGAGATTCTTGAACGCCACATCGCGTGAGAGGAGCCGGTGTGTGCCGATGATGCAATCAATTTTTCCATTCTGCACCTCGTCAAGCATGCGTGTTTGTTCTGCGGGAGAGGCGAGCCGGGAAATCATGCGGACGGAGACAGGGAGAGCGGCGAATCGCTCGCGGAACGTCCGTTCGTGCTGTGCGGCGAGGACGGTGGTGGGAGCCAAAACGGCGACCTGTGCGCCGGAGGCGATAATGCGCATCGCCGCGCGGATGGCAACCTCCGTTTTACCGAATCCCACATCGCCGCAGAGGACGCGATCCATGGGTGCATCACGTGCCATGTCGGCGAGGATTTCGTTTTCCGCTCGCGACTGGTCTTCTGTTTCTTGATAAGGGAAACTTTCGCGGAGTCGTGCTTCCATGTCGTTGTCCCCCGTGCGGGGAGGGCGCCGTGCGAGGGAACGCTTGGCATAGAGTGCAAGAAGTGCCCGCGCAAGTTTTTCTGTTTCTTCCTTTACTTTTCGTTTGGTATTCATCCACAGCGAACCGCCCAAACGATGTACGCGGGGTAACTCAAACCCCACATAGGGCGAGAGCCGCTCGTACTGCACGCGCGGTACAAATAGACGATCCGGCTCCGCTCCCTCGCGCGGCGGCGCGTATTCTATGATGAAAAAGTCATCCGTCGGTATGTCCGTTCCCAAAATGTTTTTTTGCCGCGCGTCTGTCCCCATGCCGTGAAAGATACCAATGCCGTGGTCAATATGGACGACGAAACTTCCCGGAGCGAGGTTCTCCATCGTTGTTTTTTGCGAGATGCGCGGTTTTGCGTGCGGCAGTTCTTCCGTCGGCGGGCGCTGGACAAGCGATGCGATCGTATTTCCCGAAAACTCAATCAAATAAGGTACAGCCGTATTAATCGGCCAGATCTCTATGACCCCGCCGCGTACGGCGAAAAGCCCGCGACTCCGCACCGTTTGCACGCGCTCATAGCTAAAACCGGATAGCCGCCGTGCAAGTTCCGCCGGCTTCATGACCAAGTCCTGCTCAACAAAAAATGCATGCTCCCGCCACCACGGATTCGCCATCCGCGCCTTCTTAATTGATTCCTGATTTTCCGCGTACCACAAAACATCCCTCTCCAAATTTTGGGGGGTTACCGAGACGATGAGGAGTTCTTGTGGTGGTGCCGCGCCCTGCGGCGCTTTGCCAGCCATCTCCGCATTATAGAGAAATGCCGATATTCTACAAGTGTTACGGTGTTCTGAATAAAATCAGGACGGGATTAGTAATCCTCCTCTCACTACTCTAAGAAATATCCTGAATCTAATCGTATATTTTCATCAGCGAAGACGGTGTCACTGACTATTCGTTGATCGTTCTTTAGTTTATTAATGACGGTATCAAGATCCCTCAATGTTTCAGTAGAAATTTCCAAAATGTAAGCGTTTTTATAGGGATATTCTCCGAAAATTTTAGCTCCAATCTCAAGGGCTATGGATTTAGCCACTGCTGTGTGGCTAGGGTTAGGCACGCCACTCCTGGAGGTCGAACGGAGATGTATCAGGATCCGATGCATTTGTTTTTCTGTCAAGGGTCTTAGCGGCTGGTTGGTGGTTGCGGCGGGGGCTTGAATGGCAGGAATGATCGCAAAGGGTTTGTTGAAAGAAAGATATGCTACCGTGCCAGCAAAAACTAGCACAAGAATGCCAGTAATAATGACAATTTTTTTATCCATGATAATGGTCGTTAACTATTATACTCATTCATGGCGCGACTACCGCCGGTGGTGATGGCGATTTCCAGTGCCACTAGGGTTTTTTTGGCTATTTTCTTAATTAATTTTACCTCGTCGGGAGTGAAGTGCTTTAAGACGAGGCGGTCGGCGGGGATGTCGCGCTTGCCCGCGATGCCAATCCGAAAGCGCCAGAATTCGTTTGTCTTTAGGGCGCGAATGACCGAGTCCACGCCCTTGTGTCCAGCAGAGCGTTTGGCGTATGAAAGTTTGGCGGAACCCAATGCAATATCCGCGTCGTCGTGGACGAGAAATATATGAGCGGGTTTGATTTTGTAAAACACTGCGATGGGGCCGGCCGCTTTGCCGGAGTTGTTCATGAGCGTATCAGGAAGGGCGAGGATGATTTTTTCTTTGCCGATGTTACCTTCACTTATGAGTGTTTTCCATTTTTTTTCCGTGCGAAATTCAGGAAAGTTGTGGGCTTTGGCGAAGTCCATAACAACATCGCGTCCCGCATTATGGCGCGTTTTCTCGTATTCTTTTCCCGGATTGCCGAGTCCGATAATGAGGAGCACAGTTAAAGCTTATGGTTTTTGTCCGTCATTCTGAACGCAGTGAAGAATCCCGTATGATTTCAGTATGTTGAACATTAACGGGATTCCTCGCTTCGCTCGGAATGACAAGAGGGCGAAAAATATAGTATTTGTAGGATTTTGAGGGTTATTATTTGCCAATAGAGCTTAGGTCAACTATACTCTACGCATGATTGAGAGTAAAGATGGCGAAGTGGGCGAAATGTCTGCGCCGGAGACACAAAAAAAACCAACACAGGGGTGGTACGAATTTCTCCGCTTTGCCGCCGTCGCGTTGGCGTTGGCGCTTTTCGTCCGCTTTTATGTCGCCCAGCCGTTTATTGTCCGTGGCGCCTCCATGGAGCCGAATTTCGAGGATCGCGAATATCTCGTCATTGATGAGGCATCGTACCACTTTCGCGAGCCGGAACGTGGCGAGGTTGTTGTCTTCCGCTATCCGCGGAATACGGATGAATTTTTTATCAAGCGCATTATCGGTCTTCCGGGTGAGCAGGTAGTCATCTCCGGCGGGCATGTCAAAATAATAAATGCCGCACATCCGGAAGGTTTCGTGCTAGGCGAGTCCTATCTTTCCGCGGATGTGGGAACGTATCTTGACCAGACGAAGACGCTTGCCGCCGGACAATATTTCGTTCTGGGGGACAACCGCCCCGCCTCCTCCGACTCCCGTGTGTGGGGGGTCTTGGACAGGGGCTTCATCGTCGGTCGCGTATTTTTCCGTGCATGGCCGCTGACGCGACTGGGTATTGTATTAGACAACGGGCAGTAGACGTTTTAATTGGATAATCCTTTTATCCCCCTCTTATGCCGAAAGCACGAACCGCCGGAGTGCCGTTTCTCATTCCTACCGATCGCCCGCCCGCACGCGAACTTTTGTTTGCGCATATACGCACCACTTTCGGCACCTTGGCGGGTTTTTACGGATTTAATGCGATGCATGTTGCGCCTCTTTTGGAAGCAAGCACTCTCTCACCGCTTGCCAAAGCGGGATTACTTGAGGAAGTTTCTCCCGTTACGGCAAAAACCAAGACGGGTGAGGATTTTATCCTGCGACCAAGTACCGTTCTGCTTATCCTTGCCGCGTACGGGCCGTACAAAATGAACGACTTGCCTCATCCGCTCAAGGTCTCATGCGGCGGCGAGGTTTTTTCCCTCGGGACGGGAGTCGAGGGACGGCTTAAGACCACCTCCGAGGAGGGGATTGTGATGATCGGCGAGGAGGGACCTATTGCCGAAGCCGAGATTGTGCAGGTGCTGTGGCGCGCGTTGCAGGAGTTTGGCGCGAGTGCGGAACGTGTACGTATGGAGGTGAGTGCAACGGGGTGTACCCAATGTCGCGCGGGATTCCGGTCTTCTTTTAACGCGCACTTCCGCACGCGTCTTGCACGCCTGTGTACGGCATGCAAGCGCCGGTTTAAAAAAAATCCCACCCAGATACTGACCTGCACCGAAGAAAAGTGCGCTGCGCTCTCGGCAACCGCCCCCTCTATTCTTGATTTTTTGTGCGAACCGTGCAAGAAACATCTGCGGGGTTTTCTGGAGTTTTTGGATGAGATCGGTATCTCATATTTTCTGGATGCGAAATATTTTCGCGAGGGTTCATGGTACCATCAATTGATTTTCCGTATTGTTACCAATGACGCCGAGATTTCCCTGCCGGAGGCGGAGGGAGTCGCCGACGGGATGGTTGCGGATGCACCAACGGATGTTCCGACGGTGGCGCCGACCGGCAGTGCCGTGACGCGCCTGCGGGGCATGGTATTGGCCGAGGGTGGGCGCGTCTCCAAAGCAGGGGAGCTACTCGTAGGGAGACGACTTGATGCGGTGGCGGGGGTGCTTAATCCCGAAAATATTGAACGGGCGCGGCACGCATGGAAACTGCCCGATCCCGAGCCGCCCGTCCCTCATATTTTTTTGGCGCAGTTGGGTGAATACGCCAAGCGCAAGAGTATGAATATTTTTGAATTGCTTCGACGCGAGGGCATTCCGGTGCGCGAATCGCTCGGGCGGGATTCGCTCAAATCCCAGCTCACGGTTGCCGCCAAGATCGGTGCGCGCATGGCGTTGATCCTCGGTCAGAAAGAGGCGATCGACGGAACGGTCATCGTGCGCGAGGTTGAGTCAGGTATTCAGGAGACGGTTCCGCAAGAGAAGCTTATTGATCTCTTGCGCCGCTACTTGAAAAAAAACGGGGAGTAGGATATAACAGAGTGGCGGGGTTGTTATCCCCCGCTTGTAGTTTTTATGGATGGATGCCTATTTTGCGGAATTGCCGGTGGAGCGGTAAAAACCGAGATGGTTTTTGCGGATGACGCCGTGTGCGTCTTTCGCGACATCCACCCCAAGGCGCCGGTGCATTTCTTGATCATTCCGCGCGAACATATTGAGTCAATCGCTCATCTGGAGGAGCATCACGCGGCTATCGTCGCGCAGCTTATCTTTACGGCAAAACGCGTTGCGGCGGAACAGGGGCTTGAGGGCTACAAACTAGTGTTTAATGTCGGACGGGACGGTGGGCAGGTCATTGACCATCTGCATCTCCACCTCCTCGGCGGATGGAAAGATGGAGAAAAGATAAGTGGTTAGTATCAGCTATTTATCATTCAGCATTTGTAATTTATCATTCTTGTTATGGTTGAAGTACGAAGACGGGAACACGAAACGATAGGTGCGATGTTGCGCCGCTTCACGCGTCGCGTCCAGCAGTCGGGCGTGCTTATGCAGGTACGCAAAAAGCGCTTCTATAAGTCCGCACCAACCCGCCGCGCCATACGCGCTGGCGCCCTGCGCCGCACCGAGGTGACGCGCGAGCGAATCAAGCTTCAGAAGCTCGGCAAGCTTAACGAGGAGGAGCGGCGGAAATAAAGTAGGAGGTGTAATCAGAGTCATTCCGAGCGTGAGCGACTGCCAGGAGGCGTCCCGTGAGGGGGGAATTCCGTTAATATTCAGCATACTGAAATTGTACGGGATCCTTCGCTACGCTCTGGATGACGGAGTTGTTTTTGCTATGACTCTCCAAGAGCGGATTATCGCAGACATGAAGGATGCCATGCGGGCTCATGACGAGCTCCGTGTTTCTGTTTTGCGGATGCTTATCGCCGCGGTAAAAAACAAAGAAATTGCCGAGCGGGGACGAGGGAAGAGCGGTGAGTTGTCCGATGATGAGGTTTTGGCGGTATTCAAGACGGAGGTAAAAAAGCGGCGCGACGGTGCGGAGGGATTCCGCGTGGGCGGGCGCTCTGAATCTGCGGAAAAAGAAGACGCCGAACGGTTGATGATCGAGCTCTATCTTCCTGCCGAACTCTCGGATGAGGAGATAAAAAAACTCGTCCAACCGCTTGCGGAAGGACGAGGTGCTGATGAGTTCGGTCGCGTTATGGGTGCGGCGATGAAAGCCGTTGCAGGTCGTGCGAACGGCGACCGTATCGGTGCAATCGTGAAGAAGATGCTTGGCGGGGTAAAGACCTAGCGGAGACAGCAGAACTGGAAGTCTAATTGATATCGGAAGCCACTGGTAAGATCTTCGGGATCTTCTGCGAATAGAATACGCTCGGCTCCGCAGATACGAAAAGGATCTCTTCTGTTCCAGTAGCATCTATACTCAAAACCATCTTCGATCAGACAATTGGAAATTGGTCCCCGAAACAGAGATGTAGTGTCGACTCTCTTGAGCATGCTCTCCAAAAACGCGAATGTCTTTTTTACTTGCCTCGGATCTCCAAGAGCATACCCATCATACGCCATGTGTGCAATTGGAACAAAAGGACCGAACTCATCGGTGCGCTCAAAATACATCTCGCGGCCGAAAAATGGATTATCAAGCGGGCCAGTTCCGTCCCACTGGTCTGTAAAACGCCACTGCGGCCAGCGCTCGTCATTGAATGTATACATCCAGCCGCCATGAGAAAGTTGTATGGCTCTCGTCTCTCCTCCTGAAGCGTAGGTCTTCTGTTTTGCCGTAACCATGAACTCAAGAAAGTTATGGTCGTCAAGGAGTGTTTTTGGCTGTGCCATGGTCTACTTCCTCTCAAAATATGAAGGTGCATATTCAATCAACACTAACGACTATAATAGATTCTCCATCTAGTTTTGTCAACTCTCTTCCTGCTATAATCAAGAGACGATTACCAGAAGAGATTGCCATCGTCAGCGTCTCGTCCAAGGAGTCGCAAAAGTTAAACCGTCTCTATCGCACAAAAGACAGACCGACGAATGTCCTGTCTTTTTTTTATGATAAAACCTACGGTGAAATTATCGTCTGTCCGGCGGCTATCCGCGCGGAAGCAAGGGTGGCGGGGAATTCTTATAAATACCAGATGACATGGATGATAGTGCATGGTATGATCCATCTGGCGGGGGTCCATCATGAAGTATCGGCTATGGCGGAACAGGAGTTTGAACGGATTGAACGGCGAGCGCGGCAAAACATCAAGAACGAATGATATGAACACGGTACCGAAAAAAATACAGGAGGTCGTGGATAAAATTGTTCGGGAGTATCAACCGGAGAAAATAATTCTCTTCGGCTCATGGGCGTGGGGAACGCCACACGAAGACAGTGATGTGGATTTGTTTATTATGAAAGAGAGCGAGCAAAAAAGGATAGATCGCGAGCGAGAACTAAGAAAAAAACTCTATGGTAATAGATTCCCGCCTCTGGATCTGTTTATGTATACACCCGCAGAAACGGCGCGCAGATTATCCATGGATGATTTTTTTATAAAGGAAATTATAGAAAAGGGAAAAGTATTGTATGCAAAATAAATTTTCTTCTCAAGAACTACTCGTAGCGGAGTGGATTAAACGCGGAGAAGACGACGAGCAGAATGTTCGTTCAATTCTTCTGCATCGCGATGGCACGCCAAATGCGGCTTGTCTTCTTTCACATCAGATGGCGGAGAAGTACCTGAAAGCTTTTTTGGTTTTGACTAAAAAATGGTTTCCGAGAATACATCCATTGGATAAGTTGGTGGAACTTTGTGAAGAAATTGACATTTCTTTTAGAGAGTTAAATGATACTGCCGCTGATCTCAATCCGTTTTATACTCCCGCGCGATATCCGGGCGATTATCCTGATTTTTCGTGGAAAGATGCTGAAGAAGCATCTCTCTTAGCATTACGCATTAAAGAATTTGTACTCCCACGGCTTGAAACAGGAAGGGAAAAACAAGAAAAGAATGGTTTTGGTATCATCGGCATTTTGATCACCGTTGCGACTATTGTGCTTGTCGGTGGTGGCGGGTTGTATGTGTGGGAGATTCAGCAACAAAAAGCCATTGAACAAATCGGGATTGAAAAAATCAAAGAAGGTCAAACGGTTCTATTTGGCAACGAAGCAGGCAAACTCTGCGGTCCGCAACCCCCGGTAATCTGTCAGGTGGGATTTGCGTTGGGATGCCGGATTGCCGACAAGCAATGGGGTTGCTATCCTGTTGATAACAGCGCTGATACCTCCACATGGAAGACCTACCGGAATGAAAAACATGGGTTTGAGGTGATGTATCCAATTGGATTTACATTAAGTGCTGAAACAGAAAATGAAATAATATTTACCCACCGTCTGATAAGCGGATATCAAATTAGTATAAAAAAATATAATTGCGAGAATATTAGCATTGATCGATGTAGTGTGCAAAACATTTTTGATGTTTCTAGGGAATCACTAGATGAGGTAATTGAAAACCACGAGTTCGTTAGTGAGGCACAGACGATAATAGTTGCTGGGCAAAAAGCCAAGACATTCACCTGGTTTACGATAGGAGATGGAGCGCGCTTGATACTTGTACCCCATCCAACAAAAAAATATTTATATGATATTGGTGTGTCTTTTGGATTTGATCCGGGAAGTGGTAGAAACCGAGAAGATGTAGCACTGGATACTGAAACTGTTTCGATGCTCATCAATAGCTTCAAATTTACCAAATAATTTTAGGACTTACGCATTTTATCCGTCATTCAAGGTGTAGCGAAGGATTTTTCGTACGATTTCAGTATACTGAAAATAGTAACGGGATTCCTCGCGGGTGCTCGGAATGACGGATAGGGGAGAGAGAAGGTCTCCTTTTGTTATCATTCTTTATTCTTACTTCTTCATTTCTATGGCGGCGCGTACTATTATTGCGGCATTGGATGTGGGTACCTCAACCGTGCAGACGGTTGTGGCGGAGCGTGCCCGCGGGGAGCAGGAGCTCCATATTTTGGGTGTAGGCATCGTGCCGTCGCAGGGTATTCGCCGCGGCGCAGTGGTTGATCTGGAGGAGGCGACAGCCGCGATTCGGGCATCAGCCGAGGCGGCGAGCCGCGCGGCGGGCGTACCGGTAACATCGGTGTGGCTTTCCGTCGGCGGATCGCAGGTTTCCGTCTCGTCTTCGCGGGGTGTTATTGCCGTCTCGCGTGCGGACGGGGAAATCTCGCCCGAGGATGTGCGGCGCGCTATTGCGGCGGCCGAGACATTCGTCCCGAGAAATCCCAATAAAGAGACGCTCCATATCATTCCCCGCGATTTCAAAGTGGACCACGAGAGCGGGGTGAAGGATCCCGTGGGGATGCACGGTGTGCGGCTGGAGGTGGATACGCTTATTATAGAGTGCTCTAGTCCGTTTTTAAAAAATCTTATTAAATGCGTGGAAGGGGCGGGACTTCGCGTTGAGGATTATGTATTCGGACCGCTTGCTGCCGCCGAGGTGGCGCTCACGAAGCGGCAAAAAGAACTTGGTGTCATGCTGGTGGATATCGGCGGCGGGACGGCGAGTTTTATTATTTTTGACGAGGGAATGCCAGTGCATGCTGGTGTTTTACCCGTAGGCGGGATGCACATTACCAACGATGTTGCCATTGGATTTCGTACGCATGTGGATGTCGCCGAGGCGATGAAGTGCACGCATGGCTCATGCTTGCCTACGCTCTTCACTAAAAAAGACAACATCCGGCTTGCGGAATTCATACCTGACGAGAGCGCGGTCTATTCGCGCCGTGAGCTTGCCGAAATGATCGAGGCGCGACTTCATGATATCTTTGAACTGCTTCGCAAGGAGCTCAAAAAAATAGATCGGCGCCACTTACTTCCGGCTGGCGTCATTCTTACGGGAGGGTCATCGGTTTTACCGGGTGTGGTGCAGGCGACGCGCGAGGAGTTCGGTTTGCCCGTGGAGGCTGGGCAGCTCCATATGGGGGATAATTTGGATGAGCGGCTCACGCCTTCCCTTGCCGCCGCATGCGGTGTGCTTGCATGGGCGAATCAGCACACGACCACCTCCTTCTCTCTTTTTGAGGAGCACTCGCTTCGTGTGCGGAAAAGCAAGGTGGTGAGGTGGCTTAAATCTCTCCTGCCCTAGGGTGGTTGTGAGGTCTGAAAAGGTGGGTATAAGGTGTGGAAGAGGTGGGGATGAATTTTGGTATGCGATGCACTCTTGGGGTACTAAGGGCTTTTTTGGCTCACAGTGTGATTTTTTTGATAAAAATGATACCTGCTTGCAGGCGAAGAGTGCGCATGGTACAAGGTAAGGGTATGGTTATGCTTAAGAGAGCGGTTGATCGTGATGGGCTGATAAATTTTTAAATGATATGCCCCAACAAAAACCAGATATTGAAACCTACGCGCGCATCAAAGTTGTCGGCGTGGGCGGCGGCGGTGGCAAGGCCGTGACGCGTATGATTGACCACAAGATCAGCGGCGTTGATTTCATTACCATCAATACCGACGCGCAGGATCTGCACTTTACCAAGGCGCGGACGAAAATTCACGTGGGTAAAAATTTGACCAAAGGACTCGGTGCGGGCATGAATCCTGAAGTGGGGCGCCAGGCCGCGGAAGAAAACCGCGACGAGATTCATGAAGCGCTCAAAGGCGCGGATATGATTTTTCTCACCGGCGGGCTCGGAGGCGGGACATGTTCGGGTGCCTCGCCCATTGTGGCGGAGGTGGCGCGCGAGGCGGGTGCGTTGGTTATCGGCGTCGTTACTAAGCCCTTCAGTTTTGAGGGTATCCAGCGTGCGCGTCTTGCCGAAGAGGCGTGGCAATTACTGCGTGATCGGGTCGACGCGCTCATTACCATCCACAATGACCGCATGCTTGGCGTTATCGGCAAAGAAACGCCGTTGCTTGGGGCGTTTGCGATTTGCGATGACGTACTTCGCCAGGCGGTGCAAGGAATCTCTGATTTAATTATTACGCCGGGTATCATCAATGTTGATTTTGCGGACGTGCGGGCAATTATGTCCGATGCCGGTTCCGCGCTTATGGGCGTGGGTCTGGGATCAGGGGAAGATCGTGCGGTAGTTGCGGCGCGCGCGGCCGTCAGCTCGCCTTTGCTTGACGTTTCCATAAACGGTGCGCGTGGGGTGCTCTTTAATGTCTCGGGTGGGACGGATCTCACAATGTGGGAGATTAATGAGGCGGCGCGCGTTATTACCGAATCCATTGACCGCGATGCGAAGGTAATTTTCGGCGCAGTGCACGATGAGCATTTGAAAAAAGGTGAGGTGAAGATCACGGTCATCGCGACGGGATTTTCCGCGCCGCACGGAGGAATTGGGTCTACTCCGCGGGCGGAAGAGCATACAGAGCATGAGGAGGAGCGGCATGCCGCGACCCCTGCCCCTGCGGAACGATCACATCGGATGGATGATATTGACATCCCGGCATTTCTCCGCCGTCGTGGAGTGTAAAAAATGTTACGGATCGGTTGGAAAAAGCATCATAGCAATAAATAAGCCGGGGATCTTGTGGATCCTCGGCTAATACTTTGTTGGCTATGGGGAGTCCTATTTCTCGCAGTTTTCAAAAATTTCAGGATTCTGCATAATGACAAGTCCTGCGGTGTTAATATCAGGGTCAGGTAAAAGTCTCCGCCGCAAGATTTGTGGAACTGGCAGTAACTTTTCTAATCCCACAGGCTTCAACAGGATTGAAATAGGATCTTTACTCGTTGTCTCGCCGATCATAATTGCGACTAAGACATCTTGATAGTGCAAGTGCACCGTCTGCATGCCTTTTTTTGGCGAGTTGACAAAGGCACTTACCTTCACATCTTTGTAAACACAGACATGATTTGGTGGTCTTGCCATTGGTTTTTTTGGTTTTGAATGAGCTATTACCGCTTGGCAACTAACCAACATTGTGATCAGAAGCAGGATCGCAAACTTTCTCATACCTTTCTCCTCGTTGTAGATAAGATCCAGGTGACCGATTGCGAATCTATCATAGTACTTTCTTTATATTTTGTCAACCTTTACCTTTTTATCCACAGTTTTTTTGACCTGTATTTTTAAGAGGCGTATACTGCAAGCAGACACAGTGATTTTATCAATTTTCTCCGGAAAAAGTTCTCTTTCGTCCGAAAAACTCCTCTTCGGATGAAAGAGTATTTTTGTCTCTCAATCTCTATGGCAAAGACAGCAGTAACAAGCGAGATGGCGGGTGTTTTGGGGGGTAAGGCGCATATAGGGGCGAGGGATTTAAAGAAACGACTGCCGTTGAAGCGGATGTTTACTAAGGAAGGCGTTCATCCTTTTGATAAAATTGCGTGGAAGCAGGTGCGCGTAATGGTGCGCGGGAGCGGGATGAATACCACCGCCGAGGAGCGGGAGCTTGAGTTTCCCGAATTTTGGTCCGACAACGCGACGAGCATCGCTGGCTCTAAGTATTTCCGTGGACGCATCGGTTCCGCGGGACGCGAGACATCCGTGCGCTCTATGATTACGCGCGTGGTGACTGTCATCCGCGGATGGGGCGTGGAGTTCGGCTATTTTGACGGCGCGGCGGAGGCGGATATTTTTGCGGCGGAGCTCACCCATATTCTTCTGCATCAAAAAGCGGCGTTTAACTCGCCCGTGTGGTTTAATGTTGGTGTAGAAAGCCCGCCCCAGTGCTCGGCATGCTTTATCCTCGCGGTGGAGGACAGTATGGAGTCTATTTTGGAGTGGATTACCACCGAGGGAATGATTTTCAAACGCGGTTCGGGTGCTGGTGTGAATCTCTCACCGCTTCGCTCCACGAAAGAAACGCTCACCCATGGCGGACGCTCCTCGGGACCGGTCTCGTTTATGCGGGGTGGGGATGCGGTGGCGGGGATGATCGCCTCGGGTGGTTCCACGCGGCGCGCGGCAAAGATGGTGGTGATGAATATTGATCATCCCGACATCATGCAGTTTATTCGTTGCAAGGCGGAGGAGGAGAAAAAAGTCCACGCGCTGATTAAAGCGGGGTACAATATGTACGACCTCAACAATCCCGCATGGAACTCCATTCAATATCAAAATGCCAACAACTCTGTGCGCGTGACCGACGAATTCATGCACGCCGTGGAGGAGGATGAGACGATTGCGACGCGTTATATCACGACAGGCGAGATTGCCAGCGAATACAAAGCTCGCGAACTCATGCGCGAGATTGCGCAGGCGGCGTGGGAGTCGGGGGATCCGGGCATGCAGTATGACACGACGATTAACCGCTGGCACACCGCAAGCAACACCGGACGGATCAATGCGTCAAACCCGTGTTCAGAATATATGCACTTGGATAACAGCGCATGTAATCTCGCTTCTATCAATCTTCTGAAGTACCTCGATGCCGACGGCTCGTTTGCGGTGCGTGATTTCGCGCACACGGTTGATATTATGATTCTTGCCCAAGAGATTGTCGTGGATGGCTCGCGCTATCCGACGGAAAAAATCGCTAAGAATTCACATGATTTTCGCCAACTTGGGCTCGGATTTGCCAATTTGGGCGCGCTTCTGATGACCTGGGGATATCCCTACGACTCGGAGCGGGCGCGGCATACCGCAGGAGCGCTCACGGCGCTTATGTGCGGTGAGGCGTACCGTTACTCGGCCGAGATAGCACGGCGCATGGGACCGTTTGCCGGCTATGCCATAAATCGCGAACCGATGCTCGGCGTTTTGGCGATGCATCGCGACGGCATGCGGCGCGTGAGGCGCGACCGCACGGCCGACGCGGCAATTCACGAGGCGGCGCAAAAAAGCTGGGACGAAGCATTGGCGCTCGGCACGAAATACGGCGTGCGCAATTCGCAGGTGACCGTTATTGCACCGACGGGTACCATCGCGCTCATGATGGACTGTGCGACGACGGGCGTGGAGCCGGAGTTTGCGCTCGTAAAGATGAAAAAACTCGTCGGTGGTGGGACGATGAAATTCGTCAATACTTCGGTTTCGGCCGCATTGGATAAGTTGGGTTACGGCAAAGAGGCGACCATTGAGATTGTCGCGTATCTGGAAAGAACCGGTACAATTGAAGGTGCGCCGCATATCAAAGACGAGCACTTGGCGGTCTTTGACTGCGCCATTCAGCCGGCGAACGGCAAGCGCTCCATCTCATGGCAGGGGCATGTCAAAATGGTTGCCGCCGTTCAGCAATTCATCTCCGGCGCGATTTCCAAGACCTTCAATATGCCTGCTGAAACGACGGTGGAGGAGATTATGGATGCCTATATGATGGGATGGAAGCTGGAGCTTAAGGCGTTTGCTGTCTACCGCGACGGATCCAAAGCCGCCCAGCCGCTCACGGTGGCGGGTGACACGAAGGGTGGGAAAAAAGAAGAAATAACGCACAAGCCTCTCCGCCGCCATCTGCCCGCAACGCGCGCGTCCGAAACGCATAAGTTCTCCATCGCCGGTCATGAGGGATTTTTAACCTACAGCATGTATGAAGACGGCGCGCTTGCCGAGATTTTTATCCGCATGTCAAAACAGGGCTCAACACTCGCTGGTTTATTAGATGTCTTTGCCATCGCCGTTTCTATTGCGCTCCAATATGGCGTGCCGCTTAAAACGATGACGCGCCGCTTCTCCTACGGTCGTTTTGAGCCTGCCGGCTACACGGATAATCCCGCCATTCAGGTGGCAACCTCCATCACGGATTATATCTTCCGGTATCTCGCGATACGCTTCCTTCCGGAAGCCGATCTTGATGAGTTAGGAATAAAAGCACCCGTTAAAGAAATTGAGGTATCGGGAGAAAAAACGGATCTGCCCGCCATGCACAGTAGCGTAACACCGGCTCCCTCGCTGGTTGTAGAGGAGCATCGAGAGACGGTGCGGAGTGAGATAAAGACCGTAGTATATGCGGACAGCGTCTGCCGCCAGTGCGGGGGGATGCTTATCCAGACAGGCACGTGCAAAACCTGTATCCAATGCGGCACGAGTAACGGAGGGTGTTGATCAAGAAAATAAAAAATAGCAGAGGATGAAGAATCCTCTGCTTGGCGTGCTTATGTCTTCGCCTAGCGATCCAGTAGTTCTCCGTTTTGCCGCGAAGATGGCCGGTCGCAGTATTCTTTTTGTGCCTTTGGAGTAAATCCAACTCCACAGTTTGGACAGAAGATATTGGAGGGGAGGCCACCGCTTTCATCGGAAATGGTTCCTGTATTGCAATAACATCCATTGTAGCAGAAGGGCTCCGCAAGCCATCTCTGGACATCATTTAGTGCTTGTTCTTCCTGTTCCAAAGGCACACAAAGAACGATATACACATATCCACTTTCTGTGTTTTTTTCCATCGATACTACCCTCTTGTTTTTTGATGTGATAGGACTCTCTTTATGATACACACTTTACACTTTGATTGACAACGGGAGGGGGAAGACGGTGGCGGCACTCAGTACTGCATGTGATAGAGGAGACGCTTTCCGCATTGCAATGGGCTTGTCAGTGTGCTAGATTGTAGATATGTTACACTACTCTGTAAAACTACAAGCTCAGAAAGAGGGCGGGTTCACCGTTACCGTTCCTGCATTGCCGGGGTGTATTTCGGAGGGTGAGACCATGGAGGAGGCATTGGAAAATATTGCGGATGCGATTGAGGGATATGTGATTGTTTTGGCAAAACATAATCGCCCCATTCCCGTAGAAATTCCGGAATACAGAGAAGTGGAAGTTTTTACTCGTCGTACATCCAAACGGCGCACGCTGGTGCATGCATGAATTTCCTCATATAAAACCTATTCGTGTATTGAAGGCTCTGCAAAGAGCCGGTTTTTATGTTGATCACATAACGGGTAGTCATTATATCCTCTATCGGGATGACCGGCATGTGCCCGTGTCCGTTCCTCGGCATAATCGTGATATGAAGATAGGAACGCTGAAAGGTATCTTGAAACAATCCGGCATGACACTCAAGAGGTTTAAAGAGTTTTTATGATTTGCATCTTTACTGGAAACGGGGGACGCCAGTGTTAATTTATTTGGTGCGAGATTCGTGCGGATAATCGCATTAGATAAAAATAAAGTGTTACCGTAGCCGAGTTTGAATTTTTAATAGTTTACTGATGATGTTATCACATGTTCGTTTAAGGATCACTGGATTGAGTGTAGCGTATTTCTGCTGCAGTCGTTCTTTTACGTCTTG
>JAUYPE010000011.1 GCA_030697705.1 bacterium
AAAAACTCCAAGCCAGGAATAGGAGCGGCGAGGTGAGAGACGGGTGTTGGCATGGTGGCGCAGAAGCCGCCGTGGGGGCAAGGGGGCATTGGTTTTAGTCGTCATCCCGAACGAAGTGAGGGATCCCGTACGATTTCAGTATACTGGATATTAACGGGATTCCTCGTTTCACTCGGAATGACGGAAAGAAGGGGGATTGCGATAAAATTTCTACGGAAAACTCATCGTAAATGACCGGTAGACGGTGGGAATATAGGGGCTGGAGCTCTTTGCGGAAAGGGAAATATTCGCCTGTGTGCCCTGTTGTTGCGTGCCATCAATGGTGAGAAAGTAAGGGTTTTCCGGTGCGCCAACCAACAGGGTATTATTCAAGCTCCACTGATAATTCAACTCACCGCGAGTGGTGATAGGAAAAAAGAATGGTTCAAACACGAAGTCGTACGATCCGCGCGTCGGGGCATAAAAATTCTGAAGGGTTGTGTTGGCGGCAACGCCGCCCATCGGCGTGAGCGCGTAGATCTCTCCTTGCGGTTCAGTTGTGAGGATAAAAAGCCGACCTTCTTGATAGAGTGTATGACTCATATCCTCTACCACAAGGCGGATATCGTGTGACGACTGGGGAAAGTCGCGCGTCCGAATACGAAATGTCCGCTTTCCCCTCCCCTCCTCAATGTTGTCTTGGTCGTCGTAACTCCAGTGGTAGATAAGGTTTTCGGGCGCGATCCGTTGACCATTGATAATAACTTCGGGAATCGCCGTGATCGTAACAACTGACTGTTCAACCGGCAGGGCCTTACCTTTGTACCAGCGCGGGGTGTAGGTCTCGGCAAACCATGTAAGAGAGAGGCGCGAGACGGGAATAATGAGTGAAGTGGAGCCGATGCTTTTAACTCCCTGCCGTACGGAAACGCCCACGCGCAGGGTTGAACCGAGCGCTCCTGCAGTGAGTTGAATCGTATCGGCGCCAAGTCCGGAGAGGTCGGCGCGCGCTCTGCCGTCTATTGTCCACGAAAATATCAGTCCATCCTTGGATATGCTTGGCGTGGCGGCGCGGACACGTACCGCCTCACCCGGAGCGGGCGCGCGTGGTGTGGCGGTAATACTCAATGCTGTTGGGATGATTTGAGCGTGTGCGGAGGTGCCAACAAAGAGCAGGATTACTACCAGTATTCCAAAAATGGAGATGAGCTTCATACGATTGTTGGGCTATAATGCCGTCATTCAGAGTCCCGACGAAGTTGGGATGAAGAATCCCGTGAGAATTCAGTATACTGAAATCGTGCGGGATTCTTCGCTTCGCTCTGAATGACGGAGGGGTTCATAATGTCAGTATAGCGCCAGTTTTTCATTTTGTCTCATGCTCGGTTGCGTACTCTTCCTTCGCTTTTCTGATAAGGATGAGTTGTGCGGGATCCGAGGTGGTAACCTGATCTTCAGTGTATGAGGCGATAACTTTAATGGCGGCGTGTTTGATACCGGCGAAAAATATTCCCTCTCCCTTGTCGCACTCCAATAAGAGAAATTTCTCCTCCTCGGTGAGATTAAAAGTGTTCGCTACCACATCAATCGTCGCGGGCGACTGTTTCAAAAGTATTTGCATGGAGGAGTTGGTAATAATAGGCTTACCGTACGGTGAATTAAGGAAGTCGCTGACATCCTGCGTGATTGTGGAGAGTCCTAAATAATACTTACGGCTCCGCTTGGCGATGCCAAAGAGGAACGATGCGCCATCCTCGTTTTTCATCAGCCACCACGCCTCATCCACGATAAGCAGACGCTTCTTCACGCGCGTGCGTACGAGATTCCAGATATAGCGGAGAATGAGAAAAATGCCGACTGGTCGGAGCTCGTCTTCTATGTCGCGGACGGAAAAAACAATACAGCGGTTAGTCGCTTCTATGTTTGTTTGTTGGTTAAGAAAGCCCGACCATGTGCCGGTGGTGAATTTGCGGAGCCGTGTGGCAAGCTCCTCCCCTCCCGCCGTGCTTGCCATGACCAATTCCAGGTCGGAAAGGGTCGGTGGGATGATCGTGGCGAAATTTGATTCGGGAGTTATGTCGCGGCTCGCATACGTTTCGGTAATTGCGGCGTCAAGGATGGCATCCTCTTCCGCCGAGAGTCCTCCCAGCATAATGCGAAAGAGGCCGATGAGATTGACGATGTTGGAGCGCAAGACATCGGCGGACGACTCATCCTCGCGGGGAACGGGCAGGTCAAACGGATTGATGTGGTTTTTTGAGGTGAGAGATATATTAATGGTCGCACCTCCGACGGTCTGGGCGAGGTATTCATATTCGCGTTCGGGATCGATGACGATAACATCTACGCCCCACATGAGCGACCGCAGGATTTCCAGCTTGGTGAAATAACTCTTCCCGCTTCCCGAGGTGCCGAACATGACGGAGTTTAAGTTTGGCAGAGAAAAGCGATCAAAAAGAATTAAACTGTTGTTGTGGCGGTTGACACCATAGAGAATTCCCTTGTTGGAGGTGAGGTCAAATGAAACGAAGGGAAACGACGAAGAGATGGGGCTTGAATTGAGGTAGGTATTGACCGAAAGACGGTCAAGTCCCAACGGAAGGACGGTTTCAAATCCTTCGGCTTGCTGGAAGAGTGAGGCCTTGGCGTACACCAGCCGCGCTTCAAGTAAATTCTTGATCTCATTTTCCGTTTTGTTGATCTCCTCCTCCGTGTAGCCGTAAATAGTGATATAAAGACCGAAATTAAAGAGCCGCTCCTGCGCTTGCTGAAGTTTGTCGCGCAACTCTTCCAAGTCCTGGAATGCGGTGTCAAGCATCGGATCACGGACGAGTCCATGCTGGGTGCGATGGGAGATTTGAGACTGAACCTGTGCCACTTTTTTGCGCAAGTTGCGGAGTATGATTGCCGTGTCCACGGGGTGGACATACATCGCTATATCAAAAATCTTGTCGGTATTGATGATGGGGCTGAACCAATTCGTGTGCAGATACCGCGGATAAGAAAAAACAAAAAGCGTGCGCGCGTACTTGCCCCCGAGGCGCACAAAGGTGGGGCCGATTTGGAGCGCGGAGGGGCTCAAAACGTCTTTGAGCGCCAACTCGCCGGACTGATAAATCTCCTCGGGGAAGACGGCGAGGATTTCTTCACTTGGTTTTTTGGTGTGTGATCCGAAAATTGACATAAGATTTTGTGAGGTCTTATTCCGTCATTCCGAGCGTCCGCGAGGAATCCCATCAGTGTCCAGTATTCTGAAATCATACGGGATTCTTCGTCCGCCCATGGCGGACTCTGAATGACAAACAGTGGGGGGATTCTTCCCTCACGGGACGCCTACTGGCAGTCGCTTCGCTCTGAATGACTAAAGAGAATGACTTGTAATGACGAACGGAGGGTACAATAACAAACAAAGATATTTTATCGGTTTTCCGGAGGGCTTGTGGCAGTTTTTTCAAATTCGGTGGGATTGTAGAGACCGTAGAAAAGCTCAATCAACTCCTCGGTATTGAGTGGCGCGGAACGGACGCCGAAGCGCTGAAGCCCCCCCACGATGGTATCCACCCGTTGCCACAGCTGATTTTTATGCTGTTCAAAAGAATTTTGCTGTTCCGTGTCGGTCGTTTTTCTGTTGAGGCCGAGGAGGGATCCGATACCGCCCAGAAATCCTCCTTTCTGTTCAAGAATTGCTGGTGTGAAAGGCACAATGACATAAAATGTTTTTGACATGATGTTTGTGATATCCACGAAGGTGCGTATGAATTCGCTGTATTCCGTTATCTGGATTTTCAAGAGCTCATTATCCTCGTCCTTCTGCCGCTCTTTGAGCGCATCAAGATAAGGAGCGATGTTGAGCCGTCGCGAGTGGATGACGAACTGAACCGAAAAGTCAAGCGCGTTGAGAAAGTTTTGGTACTGGAAAATAATGGCATCCTGCTCGTCACCGGACTTAAGAGCGAAATTGAGAGCGGAACACATAATAACGACACGGAGTTCGCCATTCTTTAAAATAACGGCGTCTTCGCGAATACCCTCAACGGCGAGAAATTGCTGTGCGGCGGTTGTTTTAGGCATAGAACAAAATCTGACTTTTAACCCTTTCAGGACTTACGCAAAAGTACTTTTGAGGCACCTCACTCGTCCCGCGTTTTTTCTTTAATATCCAGACTCCACGCGAGGTCGGAAAGTTTTGACTGGGAAAGTTTCGGGAGTGTAACAATTGTTTCGGCATGTTTCTTTTGTTCGGTTTGAGTACGGGAGAGTATACGGGGGGGGAGCTGTTCTTTTCTCCAAATATAAATACGCGGGTGAAAAAAATAATAAAGGGCGTTCTTAACAACCGTTGGTAAGGGCTGTTCACCGATGCGGACGAAGGCAAGCGATGCGGATGCGGCGCCGATGAGTAGGGCGAGAGGGTAAAAGAGAAAGGGCGCCAGGAAGTTTCGCAAAATAATAATATTTAGTATCCCGCCTCCGATGAAGAGAAATTGTTTGACGGTGAGATAATTGCCGATCACCTTATCTTCAACCGTGATAAATTGTGGAACCTGATATTGGCGCATACAAGAATAGATTTTCCGCCGGAGGCGGATCCGCCATGGGCGGAAAATATTTAAAGGATCCCGTCATGGCTCTCACTCCCCCACCGGCTCGCGATAGGGATCACTCGCGGAGGTGGAATTACTTGTTGGAGCATGCGGCGATTGCGGCGGGCGCGCTGGTGTTGCAGGAGATGGTGAATGTGTGGCCAGTGGAGGAGTCGGGATCGGGTGGGGCGGTATGGAAGATTTTGGAGGTGCTGGTTGTGGTGATGCTATTGCTTCCGCGGGTTGGCGCGTGAGGAGGCGCAAGTCAAGCGATGTCCGCGGATCCATCAAGGGTACTGATGGCGACGCCTCCGATTTGTAAGTGGACGGTCTCTGTTGGGAACGCAGATCCAATGGCGGCGCAGGGAGAAAGGGTGTGCCGGGTGTGATCGGTTTCGGCAGAGTGGGTGCCGGAGCGGCTGTCGCGAGATTTTTTTGCAATGGATGAGGGGAAGTGATTAGCGGAGGTACTGTGAGGGGCGGGAGAGATGTTTCTTCAGCTGGTGGGAATTTCGGCATGACGTGTTCCAGTGCCACCCCTCCTGATTTGGGGACGGAGGGTATTTGGTTTTTGGGTGCGGTAAAGGAAGGAGAATTTTTTTCTCGCGGGGTTTGAGTGTACATAGGAGTATCACGGCTTGGCGGAGGCGGGGGGGGCGGAATTTGTCGAAATGTTTTTTGTGTTGGAGTAGGAGAAAAAACAGGCGGCGGCGTGGAGGGCGGCGTTGATGAATTTCGCATAACCGGTGCGGCTGGCGGCATAGGGGGTGTCGTGCCGGTTTTTGGCGGTGCGGCTGGCGTTTGGGTAAATGTTTTTTGCGGTGGGAAGGGTTGTGGGGGGAGATTTTTGAATTTTAGTTCGGGTGGTGATATGCGTACGGAAGATGTGTGCGCTTCATCTCTCGCGGGTTCGGCGTGCGGTCCCCCGCTCACCTTCATGATGTCCTCCTCGGTCATAGCTGTTTGATATGTTGCCATGAGCGCCTCGCGCAGTAATGCTAAAACACTATGATTAATTTCTTGGGCTATTTTTTGCGTGATCTCGCGTTCCATACCAAGTCGCTTCGCAAGAACCTCCACGAAGTCCTTGGGCGCGGTGAGACCGAGTATGATATACCCCGTCTCCTCAGACATCGCACCAATCTGCTCAATCGTGAGAGTGTTTTTTACCCCGATGGCAAACATTTTCTCCGCGATATCCGCGCTAAAGAGCGCCTCTTTTAAAATAGGAGGGAGTTTCTCATAGCGTCGTTTCACATCTTGTTGAGAATGTCGTGGCATAAAGGTAAAGATGAAATAAGCGGCGTGGTACTTACGGCAACTAGGGATCAATTCTAATACTGACATGAATATCTTGAGTATCCGTACCGTCACTTACCCGAATATCAGCATCATATGTTCCCGGAGTTGCCACAGCGCCTGGAATGGGAACGAATGTTTGGGTGGCATTGTCAATCCGGACATTCGGAGGCAACCTGCCTCCGATTACAGTAGAAGTATACGCGGGCGGAGTCCCTGGCGGCGTCCCCAATGGGGGTACTCCGCCTCGTACGACGAGGTTTCCCGCATACGGCACTGTCGCCGTAGTTCTCCCATTATGCGTACTCTTGACGGTAAGTTTTGGTGGTAGCGCGGCGGCATCCCAACCCGTCGGCTTCCAGCCGATACCTGATCCGCTCGCCAGAGATCCCGTGAAGTATTTATCAAACTCAATTTCTCGCTGGGGACTTACGCTCCGTACATCAGCTCTGAAGGTGGGAGTCGCATTCGCATAGGTCGTCAGCTCGGTCATAAGATCGCTATTCTTCAAACCTATATTACTCAGATCATTATGGGTAAGATTTTCCCAAAGTGCTTTTGCTGTCGCGTGATTCGTCGCGGCGGCCTTATTGATTTTTGACTTATCCTCAATACCTCTGATAATCTTGCGCATTGCATCATCATCGGAAGTTGCTCCCCTAACCATGTGCTCCTTAGTAAGATCGGGGCGGACATTGAGAACATCTTTTTGTCTCCCGTACCGCTGTGCCATTTGCAAGGCGCTTTCCAAAGCGCGCGGATCAAGATCCCCAGCCCAACCCTCATCGGACAAAGCCGCCAGTGCCGCCATCTTGTCTTTTGAGGTAATAGCACTGCCATAGCGCGACACAAGTTGAGATCTTGACATACTTCCCAGAAACTTCTTTCGTTCATCAATATCCTTATTTTCAGATTCAATAAACGATTGTGTGCCACGTTGTAATGCTCGTCCAGTACTGCCAAAGTGCCGTGCGGCAAAATCACTTGCCTTCTCAACGCGTCCCCCTTTGCTAACCACCCGCCGTCCGGCCGTCCGGAGTGCCGCGCCTCCCGCGGTTGCCACTCCAGCGGTGGCGTAGGCGAGCGTGCCCGACACCGCCTTTTGGCCGATACTGATGGCAGTTTCTGCGACGACATGGCCCGTTTTTCGCGCATACTTGCCGGCGAGATAGAAGAAGGCGACGACGAATATCGCCATTGTGGCGTTGTCCAAAAATTGTCCCGCCGTGCTTCCCGCGCTTAACTGGAAGTTGGCGTAGACGCTTAACATGTAGAGTCCAAGATAAATGAGAAAATAATACCCGGGAGCGAAAAACGCCCAACTAAAAAGCGTATTTAACCACTTGCTCTGCCACCCGCTCGTAAAGCTAAAGCCACCGGGAATGATGGACGACATCATTGCCGCGGGTGCCACGACGGCGAGCATAACCATCATGACGACGCGGACGAGAAGCGTGACGGCTCCCGTAAAGAAGGTGAAGGTGAGAATAGAGAGGACAACGACATTGAAGCCCATACGCACCGCCTGCGTTGCGAGGGTGCTAAAGACACCCGCTAGGGAGCTACTAAACCATCCACTCGTTAAAACAGCTGCCAAGCCAACGAGACAACCGGCTCCCGTACCAAGTATGGGAACAACACTGCCAAGTGCCCCACCGACAGCGCATCCCCCCAGAAATGTTGTGGTTAATTGCGCATGCGCTGTTTGTATCCCCATAGAGGCGAGCAGGGTGTCTTTGACGGGTGCGTGTGTTATGATATTTTGCTCTTGAACCTTCTGCGCATCAGCTTTTGATTTTTCAGCCGCTTGTTTTGCCGCGTCAACATCGGTACTGCTGATGCCTGCCAAGAGATCCTGAATGCGCAATGTCTGCATGACGAATGAGGCAATGTCTTGGGTGTAGGTGGGGAGACATCTACTGGGATTCGTAGGATCCATTTTGTCGCTTTGGTCAGGATTTTTTTGACAAACAATTTGCCCGTTTTGCTTTTGGGTGATACGGATATTGTTGGCAAATTGTTTTGCGAGAAAGTTAGTAAGGCCGAACACCGCCGTTACCATCGTCAAGCTGAAGTTTATCAAAAGGGCGACTATGATGACGCGGAAGAGGAGGCGTTTCCCTCCCAATCCCTCAATGTCAAAGATGATTGTAAACGCGATCCAGAGGACGATAAGGAGGAAGAGGGAATTGCAGATGTCTCTCACGATCGTCCAGCCGATGATGACCGCGTCTATGGAGGCTGGTGTCGTGTTGATGTTGACGGAAAACATGATATTAAGGAGCTGTCCCGCCCAACTCACGAGAAGCACCAAAATACTCTGAAGGGCGAAAAGTACCGCCCATACGATCGCGATTCCAGCAACAGAGCTGGCGCCCGTGGCCGCGCCACTACTATCAGGGAGAGCTTTCCCCGCAACGGAATCAGCCGGTGTTGGAATAGTTATTGCAGGAGTTGGTCCTATTGTCCCCGTCCCCTGTGCCAGCGCATGCGGAATGAGAACGGCAAAAACGGTTCCAAGCGCGAGGACGAGGAGGAGTGTTGCAAGCGTTTTTTGGTGTGTGCGGAAGAAAGACATGGGGTTTGTTTCCACTATCACCTACCTCGTGCTATTACGAAAAGTCTGTTCCCTTGTTCGTCATTCCGAGCGTCTGCGAGGAATCCCGTTAGTATTCAGTATGCTGAAACCGTACGAGATTCTTCGTCCGCCCTGGGCGCCACGCCCGCCGGCGGGCGGGGACTCTGAATGACGGAGGGGAGCGGATTCTTCGCGGAGTTTATACTGAGCGAAACGAATGTGTTCTGAATGACGGCAGGGGAGCAACGCGTAAGCCCTCGATTTATCCACCCTCGCCGCTTCCGCCCGTATCTTGAACGGGCGCCGGGTCTATATCAACCGGATCGGGAATGGTTGGATTCGCGGCTCCGGCGTTGCTCGGAATAAGTGTTGCCGCGCGGACCGTTCCGGATGGGTCAAGGTAGGTTATGACACTGTTGATAATTTCCGTTACTTGTTGTTGTGTTCCGTTTACTGCGGCGAGCGCATCTAATCCAGTAAATACCTTACCCTGAATGTCAGCTTCGTTGTAAGAGCGAGTGATACTGTCGCGCCATACCTGGAGATCCGTCGTATCTTTTTGAAGCGCCTTTATAGCATCATTGAGTGTGGGTTTTTGCTGATTGAGGCCGCTGATATTTGCTTGTGCGACGGCAATCGCGTTGCTGATAATCACACGCTGTCCTGCAGTGGCGGCCGAAATCGGCAAAGACGCCTCTTGTGCCTGCAGGGTTATAATGCTGTTCAAATTTGCGGTAATTGCGGGGCCTATTTGCCGGTCAAGTTCTTTTAATGTCGCCTCCGCTTGCGTGAGATTATCCAGGGTATCATTAAAGAGCGCAAGTGCGTCGGTGCGAGTATTACCCGTGAGAGGTGTGGAAGTTACGCTTGCATTCGTGACGATTGCCGCCGTATTGATTGCCTGTATGCTTGGCGCAACAAGCGAGGCGGTATAGGTGATATCTTGGTTGGTAACTGCAGTCGTCGCGGCCGACTTGGCGCGCAGAAGATCCGCCTCCGCGACGAGTACGCGCTGGCGCTGGTCAATAAGCGAAGTGAGATTATTTTGAAGTGCGATTGCCTGCGCCGATGGCGTCTCCTGGAAGTTTGTTGCGCGTCGTGCAAGGAATGTCTGATGTTCCACCTCAAGCTGGCGGCTTATCGTAATAATATCCTGATCGATGGAGGCGACAATCACGCTGGCATTGGCGAGACCGTTATCTATCGCGCTTACGAGTTGGGGCTTGGTATTGCCGACCTCTAATGGATAGAGATTGGCAAAATCATCCTCTCCCCCGTCCCGCGGATTCAAGAGACCATTCGCTCCTTGCGTGAGTCTATTGACGAGTGCGCCGACGATTGCTCCGATGGCATCATCCCAGTCCTTGGCATTGACGCCGTAATCAATGCTAAAATCAAGGGATTTATTGAGCGAGTGTGCAATAGCGCCCCCAGGGGTGGTAACCTTTTTCTCGGTGTAGCAGACCCGTTGCGTGTCACCAGGTGTCCCGCCGGAAAAAAATTCTGGACTGGGATTCTCGGTTGACTTACCGGCAAATTCCGCGCCGGGATTCTCACCTATGCGTCTCGTTACTATCTCACACTTCTCCTCATCAATTTGGAATCCCTTAAAGGGAGAGCCGGCGGCAACCTCTTTATTCAATGCCCGCCCCCGGGAACTTTCTGCCTGCAATTTTGCGTCGTACGCAATAGCATAGGCGCCGAAGGGATTATTCTGCGGGCGGATGCCTATCTCCAGAAAATTATTCCAACTTCCGTTTTGAAAGTCCTCAAAAAAGCGCGTGGCATTATCCGCGATGCCCGTGAGTGTACAGCCAAGTTTGCGTTGTAATCCTCCCGAGGGGGTCTGGAGCGAGAGGAGAAGGGAAAGTTTAAAATTACCGCACAAGTTTACGCCCGCCAACTCGTTCAAATACTGCCCTGCACGGACATCTAGTTCGTTCCGTAGACCTTTCTCAAAATTGCCGATAAATCCGGTGTTTTTTGCGTCACCGTTAATCCATCCTACAACCTGTTGAGTAATGGCCTGAAGCGCTAGCCGCGTTACGATATGTATTGCGGGTTTTAGGAGCCACTTTTCCCAAAAGTTAGGACTTGACGGAGTCAAACCAACTTCCGTGTTAAAAGTTATATCCGCGATGCCAAAAATGGCACGTGCTGGACGCGGCACAGAGAGTGAGAGACCAAGGGTTGCTGTGAGAACAATAACAGCGATGCCGCACCGTGTTTTTTTTTGGAAGGACATGGCTCAAAAAGCTATTTTTCTCTTTTTTAAAATTTGCTGGAACTCTCTCACGACCACAACCGCTTCGTCTTGAGCTTGGAGAAATATCCGAGCGCCGGCAAGAGCACCAATGAGGTCGGTTTCGGCTGTTCGTATTTTTTTGACTGCCTCATACTGTTTAATAGTGAGCGTGATATAGCGGAGATGGAGAGTTGCGAGAGAGGGTGGTACTTTTATCGTTTTTAGATCTCTCACTGTTTGATCAAATTGGATAAGATACAGATCCAGCTCCTGCAGACCGGAAAAATCTTCTTTGTCCAGCGCGTCAGTAAAAATAGTCGTTTCAAGTTTTTTTTCTAAAAGCAGGAGCTCCTTTGTTGCGGCGCTTGATGCTTGAAGATATGTTATGAGTGCCGATGCACTATCATTATCTGATTTTATAAAAGCCCCCCCCTCAACCGCCGCCTGCTGTACCTCTCTTTCTAAAGAAACTATTGCCGATGCTACCTGATCCGCCAGATCAGCCCCGATTTTCTGCTTATCAATACTTGCCGTTCCGTCTTGATTTTTGAGCGACGGGATAATGACGCGCTCACCAAATTGCTCGGCAATGGCGCTCGTAAAATTATCAGAGAACTTGAGTCCGGGAGCGTTATCCGCTAGGGCGGCGAGGGTGGTTGTTGCCAGGCGGTCATCGGGTCCTGGCTTGAGCGGATCGCGCCCCTGCTTGATCTCCTCCCCGTCAGGCGTGCCGTCCCCGTCCGTGTCGGAATTCTTTGGATCGGTATGAAAAATAACCTCCTCCCAATCCTTCAGCCCGTCGCCGTCCGAGTCCTTTTGGAGCTTTACTGTGAGTGCGGTGTGCGC
The DNA here is from genome assembly GCA_030697705.1 of bacterium. Lineage (GTDB taxonomy): Bacteria > Patescibacteriota > Minisyncoccia > Sungbacterales > HO2-52-23 > JAUYPE01. The sequence continues at coordinate 11,531 of JAUYPE010000011.1, forward strand.
GGCGCTATCATTGTTCACTGATATATGCGGCGGCTGGCGCAGAGAGGAAAAAAGAGAAACAAAAGCAACGCTGCCGATGAGGAGCGTAAGGAATAGCGCCACTTTTCGTTTGCTTGCTGAAAAACAGAGACGCCGTAGCCATGCTCTCATCCCCGTACTATAGCACTAAAACCTGTTATTTTCACAGGGATAAGGTGTGGATAACGCTTCAGCTCCTCTTAATGGTAAACCGATACTCCTCCCACTCGTCACTCCGAGTGAAACGACTGCCAGCAGGCGTCCCATGAGGGAGGAATCCCGTCAAAATTCAATAGTTATCAGGATTCCTCGCCCCGACCGAGTCGGGACTCGGAATGACGGACATAGAGGCAAGCGTGCGGACAAGACATACCCAACACTCCCGTGAGAGCTCTTGGGGGCGGGTATTGCGTGGAAGGTTACGGGTGTCAAGTGCTTGCTCTATTAGTTTCTTGGTATACATCGTCCCTAAACTGTTAACAAGTGTTTTTCTTTTTTGGGAGAATGCGATACGGACAAGGGCGAAAAAATCCTCTTGAGTGATGCGTTCTTTTTGAAAAAAATCGTCAGAAATGCCGGAGATCTCAAGAATCGCCGACTCAATTTTTGGCGGGGGGTCAAAACATGTTGCGGGAACGGTTTTTATGATGCGCGGTACGCCGTACACCTGTACCGCGAGGGCGAGGAGATTCATATGGGGCGGTATGGCGACAATGCGCTTCGCCACGGCATGCGGGATAGTAATAATAATACGCTCGGGGCGCGGCTCCCTTTGGAGAAGCACCCGTATAAGCCGTGCGGTGAGATAATAGGGAATAGCGGCGACAACCTTGTATCCCGCGGGGAGCGTGCCGTTTTTTTGAGCGCGCGGAAACCATGTGAGAATATCATCCGCGATAATTTTTACGCACGCGTTCTTCCCCTCCAGTTCCTCTGCAAGTGTGGCCGCTAGTGCCTCATCTTTTTCAATAGCAATGATATGGGCGCCTGTGGCGGCGAGCGCATGAGTAAGTGCTCCCCTGCCCGGACCGATTTCAAGGACGGTATCGCCAAGGTTTAACTCCGCACTTTGGAGCATGGCTTCCCCGACCCATGGACAAGTAAGAAAATTCTGGCCGAGAGATTTTTTAGGGGGAAATATCATCATGTGCTTATTCCGTCATTCAGAGTCCCCGCCCGCCGGCGGGCGTGGCGCCCAGGGCGGACGAAGAATCCCGTACAATTTCAGCATACTGAATACTAACGGGATTCCTCGCTCCGCTCGGAATGACGGAGCGGGGGAGGTGAGTGTATAAGTTCTCAATGTGTTAAAAATAAACCTCCCCTGTTCCTTCGTCGCGAATGTCCATGAGATGTTGGGGGATTTCGTTTAAAAAGCGCGAGGGCGGATTTGCTTGGCGCGCGCCGAACTGCATCCGTGTCATGGCAAATGTCATATAGACGCGCTCTTTTGCTCGTGTGAGGGCGACATAACAAAGTCGTCGCTCCTCTTCAAGCTCGTGGGGAGCAAAAAGCGCGCGGGAGTGCGGAAAAATTCCCTCCTCAAGTCCAACCATAAAAACATCTTTAAACTCAAGGCCTTTTGCCGCGTGGATGGTCATCATGCTCGCCGAGTCCTGTTGAATTTCCGCCTCGTCCGCATCGGAGATGAGCGCTATATCCTCCAGGAGTTTCTCAACGCCTTCTTGGGGCGGCAACGCATCATATTTTTGTGCCAAACTTACCAGCTCCTCAACATTCTGCCACCGCTCTTCGGCGTTTACGGCTGTTGCGTCAAGGTGGGCGCGGTAGCTTATGCGCGCAAACAGGAATTTCAACAGTGCTGTTGCCGGAAGCGTCGCAAAGGCATCGCGGAGCTCGTGGATAAGCATTTCAAACGCTTCAATAGGATCAGTATTTTTTTTTACCATGCCGGTGAGGACGGGTGGCGATGGAGTGTTTGTCTGCGTAAGATAGCGTTCAAGCGCCTTCTTGCCAATACCGCGGGGCGGTGTATTGATAATGCGCCGTGTACTGGTAAGGTCATCGGGATTGGCAAGGATGCGTAGGTACGCAATAATATCCTTTACCTCTTTGCGCTGATAAAAACGCACACCTCCAACAATGCGATAAGGGACACTTCCTTCCAAAAATGCCTCTTCCAGAGCGCGCGACTGCGCGTTTGTCCTATATAAAATAACCATGTCCTTTAAAAAATGTCCCTCACGGCGAAGCGAGCGTAAGGTATCCAAGACAAACGTCGCCTCCGCTTTCTCGTTCTCAACCGGAATAAGTTGGATAGTATCTCCTCCCTCCCGCTCCGTCCAAAGCTTCTTATCGCGCTGGTTTTTGTTTTTGCCGATAATGCTTCGCGCCGCGTCAAGGATGACCTGGGTGGAGCGATAATTCTGGTCTAAAATAATCACGCGCGCGCTCGGCCAGTCCCGCTCAAAATTAAGGATATTCTGGAAGTTGGCGCCCCGAAATGAGTAAATTGCCTGCGCGTCATCCCCCACGACCGCGATATTGCCGTGCCCGCGTGCCAGAAGCGTGATAAAAATATATTGGGCGTGGTTGGTGTCCTGATACTCGTCCACATGGATGTATTGAAAACGCTCTTGGTATGCGATTAAAAGAGTGGGATGTTCCTGGAACAGATGCACAGGATGGACGATCAGGTCGTCAAAGTCAACGGCATTTGCCGCGCGAAGTTTTTGTTCGTAGCGGATAAAAACGCGATGGATCATGTGGGGAAACGGATCGCCAATGTCCACCGTCTCGGCATAGGCCTGTGGCGTGAGAAGATTGTTTTTGAGTCCTGAAATGGCGTGCTGGATTACCGTTGCGGCGTATTGTTTTGGATTGATTTGTTCTTCTTTCATCACTTCTTTCACCAGAGAAAGCGAGTCGTCACTGTCAAAAATAGAAAAATGTGCGGCGTAGCCAAGGATACTCGCATGTGCGCGCATAATCCTTAGGCCAAAGGCGTGAAAAGTGCCAATAAAAAGTCCTGCAGCGGCCGCGGGCTGTGTGGTTCCGTGCGTGTGTGCGAGAATCGTCTGCACACGGGAGCGCATTTCTTCTGCCGCCTTATTAGTGAAGGTGACAGCCAAAATCGCCTCCGCGGGGACGCCGGAAAGGAGTAAAAAAGCAATGCGGTGTGTGATCGTCTTAGTCTTGCCCGCTCCGGGACCCGCAAGAATAAGGAGCGGACCGTTCTGCGCGAGCACCGCTTCTTGTTGCTTTTGATTCAAGCCCGAGAGGAGCTTTTCTTGTCTATCTGCAGTGCTCATCGTCCCAGCGTACCATGCACTTTCGGCAAGTGCCATATTTTAGAAACGGTTCCTTATAGGTTGTCGGTGGCGTGTGGATTTTTAAATCCCCCTTGTGGGGATAACTTAACTATCCCCCTTGTGGGGATAACTTAACTATCCCCCTTGTGGGGATAACTTAACTATCCCCCTTGTGGGGATAACTTAACTATCCCCCTT
>JAUYPE010000022.1 GCA_030697705.1 bacterium
CCACATACTCTCTAATAACGCTATAATCCTTCTTTGCGCAGTCGGCGCAAGGATCATTGGCCCCCGCATAGGCCATTCTTACCCTAGCCGTGTACATTTTACCCTTGTACTTGAACTCGTCTAGCTCTGTGAGTCCGTAACCGTAAGCCATCTCTAATCCCCTTATCAGAAAGTTAACCCCTCCCATGCTAGCATATAAAATTGTATCTGTCAACGACCCTGCCTTCGTACCAGTGCGGCAATGGTGCGCAAAACTATCAAGAGGTCTAGAACGGCAGAACGATTTTTGATGTAGTAGAGATCATACTGCATTTTTTCGGGCGCGTCTTCCACCGAGGCGTCGTCCTCCATGTTGACCTGTGCCCAGCCGGTGAGGCCAGGAGTGACAAGTGTGCGCATCTCGTAAAAAGGAATTTTCTGCCGCAGTTGTCGGACATAGCGGGGGCGCTCGGGGCGCGGACCGACGAACGACATCTCGCCTTTTAAAATATTAAAGATTTGCGGTAATTCATCTAAATAAGTTTTTCGCAAAAACATACCCACGCGCGTCGTGCGCGGATCGGTAGGTGCGCCATTATCGTGGATTTTCATTCCACTCATCCGCTCGGCGTCTGCCACCATAGACCGATACTTTATCAGGGTGAATTTTCGCCTGTGACGCCCCACGCGCTCCTGACGGAAAAGAATTGTTCCACGCGAATCCAGCCGGATGGCAAGGGCAACAAATGGTGCGATGATAAGCGCGGGAATGCCGAAGACGACGGCAAGCGCGATGTCCATAACGCGCTTAAAAAATTCATAGAGCCGTTTGCGCCGGCCAATGAGATTCTCAAGGAACCACGCCTCCTCAATAAGTGAGAGAGGAACTTTGCCCGTGAGCATCTCGTGAAATGTGGGGAACTCCGTAACCGTAACGCCGAGGGGAATGAGATCAAAAAGAATCCGCACGGCTGCCTTGTCTGCTTTTGCTTCGCGCGAAATAACAACGTTCTCGGCGCGCGTTTGTGCAATAATGCGGTGCAGTTTTTCACCTAGAAGTGAGTAGCGGTTAAGCGGCAGGGGGAAGGGAAGTGGCATGCCTGTATCATCTGTGGCGAGAAATCCGACTGGTTTATAACCGAGTTGTGGATGCGCGCAGAGAAAGTCGGCGAGCTCTATCATTTCCGCATTGGTGCCAAGGAGCAGAACGCGCAGAACCGATGTCCGTATGATGAGGGCATTGAAAAGATACCGCCATCCAAATATAAAAATCGTTGCCAAAAACGCGATGATAAAAAGAGTGCGCCGCGGCTCCGTCGCAAAAGGAAAAAGATAAAAAATGACAATGGCGAGGACGATGTTGCTTGCCATAACGCGGATAAGGCGGTAGAGGAAAAGCTTGCCGTTGCGCATGAGCCGGAGCTCATAAAAGCCGAATGCGCCGAACGCCAGAAGCCACACGCCGAAAACAAGCGAAAAGGGAGGGATGCGTTCGGCAAGAGCAAGCGGCTCTGTACCGTTCATGCGTGCCTGAAGAGCGCTACCGATAGCAAGTGCAACATAGAAGAGCGCGATATCGCCTATGAGGAGAACAAGTATTTTTTTAAATCGTGTGCGTCTCATTGTTATAGAGTGCCGTCGTTTTCTGGAGCATAGCATGGAGTGTGAAATGTCGCATCTGTTTTTCGCGCCCGGCGGCTCCCCATGCGGCGCGTTGTTCATGATGAGTTACCGCATATGCGATTGCGTTAGCGAACGCTTGCGAATTTTTCGGTGCTACAAGTAGGCCTTGTTTTTCATGCTCAATCAGGTCAGGAATGCCGCCGACGCGTGTGGCGATGACGGGAATACCCGCGACCATCGCTTCCATAATACTATACGGAAGTCCTTCTTTTGTTGAGGGAAGCACGAAGAGGTCAAATGCGGGTAAGAACCGTGCGGCGTAGGGAACAAATCCGGCAAGGGTTATGGTTGTTTGTAATCCATATCGAGCGATTGACTCCTCAAGCCGTTTTCGTTCCTCCCCTTCGCCGAAGACGATGGCATGGAGAGAGCGTTCCGGTTGCTTGGTCTTTACCTCGGCGATTGCCTTAACAAGACATGCGATATTTTTATTTTTTGTGAGCTCCGCAATCGTGGCGATAAGAAAGCTTCCCGAGGGAATCGGTGAACCGAGGAGTTTGGTAAGCTGACTGCGCGCATCGGCGGGGGAGTATCCTCTGGCGGGCGGAATACCGTTGGGAATAAGGGCTAATTTTTTGCCGGGGATAAAGCGTTTTGCGGCGGCGAGATCGTGGCGATTGAGCACGATAATATGATGCTGAAAAAAGGATGACGCTAAACTTGCAAGAAAAATAAGAGCGCGAACGGGGGGCGAGCGATCTTCAAAAAATCCCCAACCGTGGATGGTGAAGATAATTCGTGCCGTTGATTTTTTTTGCAGGAGCCGGCGAAGATTATACAAAAAACCAGCAATGGCGCCGACTCCTCCCATTTTTGAACTGTTAAGGTGGATGATATCGGGTGCTTCAGTCCCAATGATTTTTTGAATATGGCGAAATGCGCGCCAGTCGCTTGTCGCGCGAACATCGCGATCAAGTCCATTGATGTGATGTGTTCGGATGCCGTGTTTTTGAAGCGTACCAAAAAGCGGACCATTGCCTCCGGCCGCAACGACTACTTCAAATTCTTCGCGGGGCAGATTCACCGCGAGATCGGTTACATATCGCTGTGCCCCGCCGAGATTGGATTTCGTCACCGCCAGAAGGACCTTTTTTTGCCGGTGCTCCATACAATATACAACGCGAATGCATTGAAGAAGGTTTTAAGAAAAGTTGCAATTCTAAGACAAGGATTGTCTAATAAGTGAGTATTTTGAAGTTACTTGACTTTTTTGTAGTGCTCTGCTACACTGGCTCTGTGAGTGTTGGTAACTTCTCGTGTCCAACATAAAATCCCCCATAAAAAGGGGGTTTTATGTTGCCTATGCGCTGGCGAGGGCCATAGAGGGTTTAACTCCAAAGGTGTGTCCATGTGAGTGCCAGCTCTATGACCCACGCCAATGCGCCGTTACGGTATTGTACTCCCAAGCCCCTTCTCCTTGCAACGGAGTTGCGTGCGGGCATACCATAGGACTATGGCTATGAAAATCCAAGAGAACATTTCATTGGCGCCGTACACGATGTACAAGATTGGCGGTCCGGCGCGGTTTTACATTGAAACGAAAAGTACCGATGAGTTGGTGGAAGCGGTACGTTTTGCCAAAGAAAAAAATCTTTCCTTCTTTCTACTTGGGGCGGGATCCAATACACTTGTCGCCGACCGTGGGTTCAATGGTGTTATCATTCATCCGTCAGGCGGTACGGTCAATGTGAATACCGAACAGGGTGAACTTACGGCCGATGCGGATGTGATGATGGCACGTGCGGCGGGCGAGGCCGCGCGCGCGGGTCTTGGCGGATTTTCCTGGGCAGTCGGCGTACCTGGTACCATCGGCGGTTCGGTGCGGGGAAATGCCGGATGTTTCGGTGGCGAGATGAAGGATGTGGTGCATGCGGTCAGGTTTTACCATACGGACGCGGGCGCGATCAAAGAAATAGATCGGGCGGCATGTGCGTTTGCGTATCGTGATTCCGTTTTTAAACACCGTCCCGCATGGATTATCACCTCCGTTATTTTGAAATTGCTGTCTGCACAATCGCATGAAATTCAAGAAGCGATGCGGCGCATAACGGCGGAGCGTTCGGCGAAACAAGATATCGGGACAAAATCATGTGGCTGTATCTTTAAAAATCCTTCATGGGAGATGGCGGCATATCCCAAAGAAAAGATGCTGGAGCGGTATCCGGAACTTCTGCCGTTTGTGGAACGGCCGCATATTCCCGCCTCGTTTCTCATCGATCAGACGGGATTAAAAGGAAAAAAAATCGGGCGTATTTTTGTGTCGCCCCGGCACGGAAATTTTTTTGTGAATGAAGGAGGCGGTACCGCCGATGAGGTGATGATGCTCGTTTCACTCGTCAAAGATGCGGTCAGGCGCCGCTATGGTATTGTGTTGCAGGAAGAAATCCAGCTTGTGGGATTTTAATTTTTTGAAACACTTCGCACGCGATTTCATGTGAGGTTTTTATTTGATTGGTTGCACGCGGTCAAAAAAAATATTCCCTTTGCGGGGACGATTAAGTTATCCCCACAAGGGGGATTCATAAATCCCCACAAGGGGGATAGTTATGCACAGTTGATTCTTATTTTTTTTGCATTACTATTATTTGGTATTAAGGAATCGACTGAGAAATTTTTCTTCTGTTGTAATTGTATAAGTTTTATTTTTTCGCATGACACATTATGGCGATTCGTTCCGATAAACGATTGCTTCGCGAATTGAATCACATCGCACAAACCGTCTACTGCCAGTTGAAACCCTCGCCGCGGCAGGGCGTGGGGGTGTTCGCGATTCATGATATTCCCGCGCGTATTGAACCGTTTGAGGACGGGATGGAAAAGGCGGAGAAGTTTTATCGCCTCCCGCTCGGAGACTTAGATACGTTGCCGCCGCACTTTGCTGCACTTATAAAAAATTATAGTGTTCGCGAAAAAGACGCCTATTGGGTTTCGCTCGGTTCGTGGAATACCTACGCGCTTCAGGATTTTCTCAACCATTCCGCAACCCCCAATGTCGCTACGCGCGGCGAAGACCGGTTCGTGACGATGCGTAAAATAAAAGCTGGTGAGGAACTTCTGGCTAATTATAAAACTTTTGACGATTCATGGGCGGAGAAGCTATCCCCACAAGCAAGGGGGATTCATAAATCTCCGCGGGGCGGGACGGTCAAGGCATCTCGTCGTAAAACGAATAAAAAACAATTATGAATGCCGAACACGGAGAGAAAAACGGTAACGGCAAGGCAAACGGCACCAGCGGAAAAATGATTCAGCCGTTGAAGTTTTTGTTCGTTGGATGGGAGAGTTTGAGCGGGGATGTCGCATGGCGGCTCGGGCAAGAAGGGCATGAGGTGAAGATGTCCATTAAACGAGAAAAGGATGCGGATGTGTATGACGGTTTTGTGGAGAAAGTTCCACACTGGGAGGAGTACAAGGACTGGGCGGATGTCATTATTTTTGACGATGTGGGATTTGGAAAATTCGCCGACCCTTTGCGCAAGGCGGGCAAGCTCGTCATCGGCGGGAGTGAGTATACGGACCGGCTGGAGGAGGACCGTGAGTTTGGTCAGCAGGAGATGAAAAAATACGGACTGATCGTTCTTCCAGATTGGAATTTTACCGATTATGACGAGGCGATCGCCTTCATTCGCGCCAATCCCGGGCGTTATGTGTTCAAGCCCTCGGGAAATATTCCATCCGATTATAAGGGCATCCTCTTTATCGGTCAGGAGGATACAGGCAATGATCTTATTCAGGTTTTAGATCACAACAAAAAAACATGGGCAAAAAAAATTAAAAAATTCCAGCTCCAGAAATTTGCCCAAGGAGTAGAAGTGGCGGTCGGTACGTTTTTTAACGGTAAAGATTTTATTCTTCCCGTCAATATTAACTTTGAACACAAAAAACTTTTTCCCGGAGATATCGGGCCCTCTACAGGCGAGATGGGAACGCTCATGTATTGGAGCGATGCAAACAAGATTTTTCGCGCTACACTGGAAAAAATGCGCGCGCCGCTTATGGAGTCGGGTTATGTCGGTTATATTGATATTAACTGTATTGCCAACAACAACGCGATTTATCCGCTGGAGTTCACCTCGCGCTTCGGCTATCCCACGATAGAGATTCAGCTGGAGGGAATTTTAAACCCGATAGGTGAGTGGTTTCTCAAAATGGCGCGCGGCGAGCCGTATGCTTTGCGAACGAAAAAAGGATTTCAGGTAGGCGTGGTCGTCGCGGTGCCGCCCTTTCCTTTTGAGGACCCGAGTGAGATGGAGATTTACAAGGACTTCTCCATTATTTTTAAAAAACCGAATTTGGAAGGCGTGCATCTGGGCGATGTAAAGCTGGTGGACGGCGAGTGGCACCTTGCGGGGGACTCGGGCTACGCGCTCGTGGTGACGGGATCCGGCACGACCGTCGCCGAGGCGCGTAAAATGGTCTATAACCGCATTGATAATATCATGTTGCAGAATAAATTTTACCGGACAGACATCGGACTGAAATGGAACACCGACAGCGACAAGCTTCAGTCATGGGGTTATTTGTATTAAATAAATTATGAATTATAAATGCTAAATGATGAACGAAAGAAATAGGAGCAGGATGCCTCCTATTCAGCATCTAGCATTCTCCTTATATGCAGTATGATTTTGCGGTTATCGGCGCCAACGGCATCCAGGGACGCATTGTTTCGCGCCTACTTTTAGAGGAGGGCAAGACGGTTTTTCTTGCCGCAAATGACGATTATAATATAGACCGGCTTATTGAGCATCCGAACTCGGAATTTGCCCAGATTGATCTGCGTGATATGCCGCGCGCCAAACGAGCGATCAAAAAAAGCGGGGCGCCGATTATCATTAATTGCGCGGTGGATGACTTTAATCTCGCGGTAACAAAGATGGTATTGGAGCTTGGTAAAAATTATTTAGACCTCGGTTCCGAAGAGCCCATGTGGGAAGATCAATTCGCACTAGACAAGGATTTTAAGGCCAAAGGAATTATCGCTATCAGCGGCATTGGTTCCACGCCTGGCATTTCCAATGTCATGCTTCGCTATGTCAAACCAAAATTTGATACCATAGAGACGGTGCATGTCGGGTTCGCATGGGATTCAAATATTCCGAAGTTCATCACGCCCTTCTCACTTGACGCGATTGCATGGGAATTCACCAAGCCCGCCAAAAACTTAAAAGACGGGAAGTGGGTGGAGGAGGATCCCTATGACTGCAAAGTGGACTACTACTACAAATCAATCGGCAAACAGCGCACGCAGTACGCGATCCATCTGGAGCCGATTACCTTTTATGAATTTTTGAAAGACAAGGGGGTGAAAAATATTGCGCGCATGGCGAGTTATCCGCCTCACTCGCTTGCGGCGCTGACGACGCTCATCAATTTGGGACTGCTCTCCAAGACGGAGGTGAAGCTCCCTTCTGACGGCTCCATTCAGCCGCTTGAGTTTACCATTGAGGCAATGCGCCGCCTACCGATTCCCGAGGGCTATACCGAAAAAGAAAATATCTTTTTGAAAGTATTTGGTAAAAAAGACGGTAAAGACCAAGTGATTGAGATGGACTGTGTGGCGCACACCCTGCCCGGCTGGGAAGATGCGACGTGCAATATTGATACCGGTTTTCCGACCGCTGTTCTTGCCGAGATGATCGCCGAGGGCAAGATTCTAGAGCACGGTGTGTTTACCCCCGAATTCGTCGTTCCGCCCGAGCCGTTTTTTGCGGAACTGGGCAAACGCAAACTCTCCATCTATGAAAACGGCATGAAGATAAATTGATCGCGGGAAGCTATGGGGATACGGGATATTGTGAGTATTCTCTACATAGAGTACGCTTCGGGTGTGTATCCATAGGTGTATGGGGAACATTACGAGGTAACTAACTGACTGTTAAGGAGTATCACTATGAAAGAGGGAGCGCCGGCTTCGGTCTCAAGCGAGCAACAGAAAGAGAGTGGATCCGCTTTAGAACAATCCCATGCCCACATGGAGTCGCTTATCGGCGAGCTTGCGCTTACTTCGCGCTTTGAGCGTGAGCGCACATCCAACAGCCGTGAGCGTATCAGCTCACCCGAACGGGGGGAATATAACATCAGATTTGTTACCGATGCCAAAGACCCCGTGGTGCGAGGAATTCACCGGACGATGGTAAAAGAGTTCGGTAAGGAGGAGTCCGAGACGCTCACATGGCTTCGCCATACCATACGGAAAGATCTCAATCGTTATCATGTGGCAGAGACACCAGAAGGAGAGGTGGCGGCTTTTTCCAATACGCAATATCTGGAGCTGGATCCGGCGCTGGGACATGAAAATGATCCGCGAGAGTCAGTTATCCCCATATGGCATATTGTCTCGGATCCTGCTTTTCGTAACAAGGGAGTGGCGAGCGAGCTTTATCAGAGTTTTTATCAAGATGCACTAGAGGAGGCGAAGAAGCGTGGCGATGTCATTAAAGGCATCATCGGTGAGGCGGTTGACTCGGTTGAGGGTTTTTTGAACCGGATGGGTCGCAAACGAATGTATTTTGAAGATTCTAATGGAAATGTCCATGAGGTGCCGTATGTTTGTCCGCCGGTTGATATGGATGATACTACGGGTGAGCCACGCGAGGAACCCGTGCCCGAACATGTCATGTTGCGGCTCGTGAATGGCGAGGAAAAAATACCGAACGAAGACCTCGTGCGCATAGTAAAAGCCATGTATACAGAATATGTGGGTGCGCCCGACAACTATGACACCCAAGAGGCGTATCAGAAAGCCCTCGAGTATAATATGGGACTATTAGGTCAACTTGCGGATGCGGTCGGGCAATCCAAAGACGGCTCGGTTTTCCTCATGAGTAAGGAGGAGCGCGAGAAGAAGCGAGAGGAGCTTGCGAGAGAACATAAAGAGCTTAGAGAATTGGAGACGGGAGAAGAAGAAATCGATGAGGGAGAATAGGAGCTGTGGGCTGACAAGAAACTTTTAAAAGGAACTGTGCATCACGGTCCCTTTTTCTTTTTCTCTCAATACGGAGAGAGGAGAAACAAACCACACACCACCACTCGTTCCACTTCATATAAACCTATGCGTACCACCATCAGGCAAAAAGATTTAGAGATGACGCCCTCACTCGCGGAGTATATTGAGCAGAAGATCGTGCGGCCAGTGAGAAAGCATCTGCGCCAGCATGGCGAGGCGTCCGACGGGGTTCTGCTTGACTTGGAGGTGGGGCGGACGACGCACCACCACCACAAGGGACTGGTCTACCGTGCGAGCGCGGGACTGACCCTGCAGGATGGCAAGAATTTCAGGGTGGAAGCGGTGGAAACGGACATCCGCGTTGCCTGCGATGCGGTAGGCGATGAACTCACGCGCGAGATCGTCCATCATAAGGGGCGGACTCTCTCGCTCTTGAAGCGGAGCGGGCGCCGTGCTAAGCAGTACTTGCGCATTGACCCGGTCGCATGGTTTTCTCGTGGAAAACGTGAGCGCGACGAGGGAGAGTAATAAATCTAGGACTTACGCGTTTGAGCCGTCATCCAGAGCCGAAGCGACTGCCAGCAGGCGTCCCGTGAGGGAAGGATCCCGTAAGATTTCAGTATGCTGAATGTTTACGAGATTTCTCGCTGGCGCTCGGAATGACGACGAGATGGGCAAACGTGTAAGTCCTAAAATCGTTTGTGTTTTTTAACTCATACCAGTCGTGTCAATCGCGGCTGGATTTTTTATGATTTTACGCGTACCATAGGGAAGCTATGGCTTTTTTATCTAAACTATTCGGCGGGGGAAACGACCGCTATGTCGCCTCACTCCGGTCGCTGGTGGAGGAGATCAACGCACGCGAGCAGGGCGCACAAAAACTCTCGGATGATGAACTGTGCGCGCTGACGGGGAAGTTCCGCGAACGGCTGGCGGGCGGGGAGTCGCTTGACGATATCCTGCCCGAGGCGTTTGCTGCCGTACGGGAAGCATCGCGTCGCTTTCTCAATAAGCGGCATTTTGACGTACAGTTAATGGGAGGTATCGTGCTCCACCGTGGAAAAATCGCCGAGATGAAGACGGGTGAGGGCAAGACGCTTGTCGCCACCTTGCCGCTTTATTTAAACTCGCTTGCGGGCAAAGGTGCGCATTTGGTGACGCCCAACGACTACCTCTCGCGCATAGGTGCGGGCTGGATGGGGCCGGTGTATCACGGGCTTGGTGTGTCGGTAGGTGTGATCGCACACGAATGGTCGGGCATGTACGACCCGACCTATGTTGACCCCCAGCCGCACGGTGACGAGCGGCTCCGGCACTTCCGTCCGGTAAGTCGCCGTGAGGCATATGCCGCGGATCTCACCTACGGTACTAACAACGAGTTTGGTTTTGATTATTTGCGCGATAATCTTGAATATCTGCCAAGCCAGCTCCGCCAGCGCGAACACATATACGCGATTGTGGACGAGATTGACTCCATTCTCATTGACGAGGCGCGTACACCGCTCATTATCTCGCGCCCGGACGAGGAGTCAGCTGACTTGTATCAGAGTTTTTCGCGCATCACACCCCAGCTCAAGGAGAACGAGGATTATAATATTGATGAAAAACTCCGCGCCATCGCAATGACGGAGCAGGGGATTGACCGCGTTGAGCGTATTTTGGGTCTGGAAAATATCTATGAAGAAAAAGGGGTGCGCTTCGTGCATCATCTTGAACAGGCGTTGCGTGCGGAGGCGCTCTTTCATCGCGATCGCGAATATGTCGTTAAGGAGGGCGAGGTGATTAT
>JAUYPE010000027.1 GCA_030697705.1 bacterium
CAGAGCTTTGAGGCCTTTGATAGCTTCCAGCGCCACATGCGCTTTCTGCTTGGGAGTGAATACTTTTTTCATATATCGCCAGTATACACCGCCGGGGAAGTTGAACCCATTTAGCTGTCTATTTTTTCCAGACCATTATACGTGCTCACCATAGAATTTTTTGATATCGTTACACACTTCTTGGTGGCTCATAATTTGAGCACCATTCTTACAATTTTTTGAGCAATAGATTTGGTGCCCTTTGAAATTTTTATGGCAATGAGCACATTCAGTTATTGTTGCCTTTCTTTTGGGGAAGCGGACATTATTTACCGTCGCAGCGCAGGATTGAGAACAATAGGCAGAGGTACCTTTGGTGTTGTAGGGCGTCCTCCTAAAAGTTTTATTGCAATGAGGACGGGAGCAGTGAAGAGTTTCTTGTTTATTGTGTGCTTGTCCTTGACAGATTAGCGAACAGTAAGAATTCCACTTAAACTTTATGGCTTCAGTGACGCTTCCCCTGTCTCTATAGATGACTTTTTTGCAAAATGTGCAGCGGAGCTTTATTAATTTCATTCGGGCTGCCGAGAATTGCACTCGGGCTAAATCTACCCCATAGACTCGTGCTACTATTACACTACAGCCCGTCTTGCCCTGTTGTGAGTTTATAGGTTGGGGTATCTTTTCGCAAGCTCGACGATAAAACGGACGCCCACGCCCGAGGCGCCCTTGGCGAGGCAGTCCGACTCTACCGTCGTCATGCGCGGCGCGATATCAATATGGGCGAAGCGTGCGGTGCCGGCGAACTGCTCCAAAAATTTTGCGCCGTGAATGGCGCCCCCGTAGCGGTCATGCTTGCCAGTGTTGGTGAGATCGCCAAATGTGCCCTTAATATCGGCGAGGTACTCGTCCCACAGCGGAAGCGGCCAGACCGCATCGCCGGAGCGCTGACCTATTTCCATAAACAGGGGAATCAATTCGTCGCGGTTCGTAAAAATCGCCGAGGCGTAGTGGCCAAGCGCGACATGTGCCGCACCCGTGAGCGTGGCGAAGTCAACCAAAAGTCCGGGTGAGTAGCGTGCGGCGTAGGCAAGCGCGTCGGCAAGAATTACACGTCCTTCGGCATCGGTATTGAGCACTTCTATTATTTTACCGTTAAGCGCTTTCAATAAATCTCCCGGGCGATAACTTGAGCCGGAGGGCATATTCTCAACGGCGGGAATTAAACCGATGACGGTGACGGGAAGTTTCTGTCGCGCAATTGCCGCCATGCCGAATATGACCGCTGCGCCGCCGGACATATCCATGTGCATCTCATACATGTGCGCGTCGGGTTTTATATTCAGCCCGCCCGTATCAAATGTAACGCCCTTGCCCGCGAGGACGAGGGGTTTCTGACTCTCGTTTTTATTTTTTTCTTTATTTCTTTGCCCGTGCCGATATTCAAGAATGATAAACTTCGGCTCCTCGTCCGAACCGCGCGCAACGCCAAGCACGCCGCCCATGCCAAGTTTTTCCATAGCGCGCTTGTTGAGAATTTTCACCGTCATGCCGGTACGCCGCGCCGTCGCGGTGGCCGCCGCCGCAAGATGGGTCGGCGTCATATCGCTTCCGGGGGTGTTGGCAAGATCGCGGCAGGCGTTTGTTTCTTCCCCAATGATGATGCCGGCGGCGATGCCCTCGGTCGCTTCATGGCGTACGGCTTTCTTCTTTTCATCAATACCAAGGATTATTTTCTCAATACTCGGCCAGCCCTGCTTGGGTGCTTCCTTGTATTTCACATACTCAAAATGCGCCATAAGTGCGTTTGCCGCGGAAGTCATTGCCGCTTCCGCGATTGAAAATTCGCTATGGATAAGAAGCGGTGTCGCGAACGATACTATGCGTTCGCGCCGTGCGTACTGAACCATGCGACGCGCGACAATCGGGAATTTACGCACTGAAAAATGTTCTTTTGTGCCGAGTCCGAAAAGAACGATACGCTCATAGGTCGCCGTGCCGATCCATAAGGTTTTGACCTCTCCCTCA
Source organism: bacterium (assembly GCA_030697705.1). Lineage (GTDB taxonomy): Bacteria > Patescibacteriota > Minisyncoccia > Sungbacterales > HO2-52-23 > JAUYPE01. The sequence goes on from JAUYPE010000027.1 coordinate 2,008, forward strand.
TCGCCGTGGAAAGCATGCTCGGCAAAAACGGCGAGTTGTTTTTGCAACTCGTGCGGCAGGAACGGAAAAAACTCCTCTTGGGTGAGAGGCACATCTTGGAAAACGGGAAGAAAAATATTTCGCTCCCGCGCCATCTCGCTCATCGGTGCGGCGGTGATGCGCGGTACGGAAAGAGTTATGCTTTTTTCTCGCGGGTGAGTCCTTTGAGGCATCGGACGCAGATTTTTACGCGCGCGCTATCCGCCGCAAGCCGACCCCATTGCAGATTGGGATATTTGCGCACACGGGTCGTCGGGTTATAATGGCTCCGGAGGAATGAATGCCGTCCTCCCATCGCGGATCCTTTTTGGCACTTGGCGCAGGCTCTCATAGATAAGGAAGAGTATAGCAATTATATATGGAAAATGCAATACAGATCATTCTTGCGATTATAGTTCTCGTCTTTTCGGTTATCATTCACGAAGTTGCGCACGGGTATGCCGCGCTCTCACTCGGGGATCACACGGCGGAGCACGCAGGACGGCTGACACTCAATCCCGTACCGCATATTGACCCGTTTGGCTCAATTCTTATTCCTGGGATGTTAGCTTTTTTTGGTTTGCCCGTTATTGGCTGGGCAAGACCGGTGCCGTATAATCCCTACAACTTGCGTAATCAAAAATGGGGTCCCACGATAGTCGGCTTAGCCGGACCCGTGGCGAATATTGCGCTTGCCGTTTCGTTCGGCATTATTATCCGTATTGCCTTTGCCGCCGGTTTCGTCGGTGAGGCGAGTGTGCCGTTTTTGTCCATCGCCGCACTTATTGTCGGACTCAATCTTTCACTCGCCGTCTTCAATCTCATGCCCATACCGCCGCTTGACGGTTCAAAGGTATTATTCGCGCTCATTCCCTACCAGTATCGTGGCATCCAATATTTTCTTGAGCGCTATGGCATCATTCTCATCTTCCTTCTTATCCCCATAATTTCAAGCGTCGTATCTCCGCTTATTAGAATTCTCTTCCGGCTCCTCGTCGGTGGGGCGCTCTAACAACTCGCCAACTCATTGACTCTTTGGGCGGCGCTTGCTATGGTTCTTCTGTTGTAATAGATTCTTCTCATGCCGACGATTCATCAGCTTATCAAAGCGGGTCGCACGCCTCGCCGCTATAAATCAAAATCCCCAGCGCTGGGGCGGGGTTTCAATGTGCTCAAGAACAAGCCCAAAGAATACCCTTCTCCCTTTAAGCGCGGGGTGTGCATCAAGGTAACGACCATGACGCCTAAGAAACCAAACTCCGCTTTGCGCAAAGTTGCCCGCGTGCGGTTGACCAACGGCATGGAGGTGACGGCGTATATTCCAGGGGAGGGACATAATCTGCAGGAGCACTCCGTTATTATCATCCGCGGCGGGCGCGTGAAGGACTTGCCGGGTGTGCGCTACCATATCGTCCGCGGGCGGCTGGATACAAGCGGTGTTGAGGGTCGCAAAAATGAGCGTTCAAAATACGGCGCCAAACGCCCGAAGGAGAAAAAGTAATGCCGAATTATAAATGCTGAATGAAGAAGAAGAAATTGAAACCTGTTTTTTGTTCTGCATTCAGCATTTGTAATTTTTAATTCTGCCCATGCGAAGAAAACGAAATTTTGTCCGTGAAATTCTTCCTGATCCAAAATATAGCAATGTAACGATTGCCAAGTTTATTAATTATGTCATGAAGGGCGGGAAGAAGGCGACGGCGGAAAAAATTGTCTATAAGACATTTGACCTGATTGATAAAAATTACCATCAGGATCCGATGGTAATTTTTGAGGCGGCGATGAAAAATGTCGGTCCCACGGTGGAGGTGAAGTCGCGGCGCATCGGTGGGGCGACCTATCAAGTCCCGCGCGAGGTGCGGGGTGACCGTAAGTTTGCTCTGGCATCGCGTTGGATGCTCGGCGCCGCGCGGGCAAAAAAAGGCAAGCCGATGCACGAAAAACTTGCCGAAGAGCTGCTCGCCGCATCAAAAAACGAAGGCAATGCTATCAAAAAGAAAGCAGACACCCACCGCATGGCGGAAGCCAATAAGGCGTTTGCTCATTTTTCGTGGTAAGAGATTTATGATAAAATAAAGCCATGTCTACTATTACCATAAAAATCCCAAAAAAAATTCTAGAGCGAAGCGCAACGAGACGACTTATCATTGATCCGAAAGAATTTGAGAAAGAGTTGTGGAGGCGATGGGAGATGGGAGATGCGCGAGAAGCGGCACAAGGCGTTGATAATGTACTGACCGCCAAAGAAGAAGCGGTAGTTAGAAAAGGCGAGCAACAATTGCGTCAGGGAAAATCAAAGGCATGGCAAAAAATTAAGCATGAACTGGCGTTCTGAATTGTCTCGTGAAGCGGAAAGACAGCTTGCGCGTCTCCCGCGCGATATTCAAAAGCGCATCGGACGCGCCATTGATACGCTTGAGGTGGACCCATTTCAGGGAGATGTCATTTCCCTCAAAGGCAGGCAGTGGCACGGGCGATACCGAAAACGAGTTGGACGGTATCGCATTATTTTTATGGCTCATCGCGATACTCGTGTTATAGAGATTTCCGCTATCCTTGTAAGGGGCGAGCAGACCTATAAATAAATCGTTTCCGCTTTTCTCGTGGTAGTCATTCTGGTTGTCATTCCCGCGAAAGCGGGAATCCATGGGGAGGAGAAAAGATAGATCCCTGCCTGTGTGGGAATGACAAACAAGGGTAAATCCTTACGCGCTTCACCCACCTTGTCCGTCATTCAGAGTCCCGACTTGTCGGGACGAAGAATTCCATTAAAATTCTGTATGGCATACAGCGCGAAGAAAACAGAACATGCGGGGGCAAAACATGGTACTGGTGCGTATTACGGTCGCAAGTAGAATGCCAAGAGAGAAAGCAATAAATTGCGACGGCGCGTAGGAAAACAAGTTACACATGATGAGATTTATAAATAACAGCTTATGAAAAACTATAAACTTATTGCGGGAGTTCTTTTTTTGTTACTTATTGCGAGTATGGGATTTTCCGTGTGGCGGTACACGCAGGCGGCGGGGGATGAGATTACTATTTGTGTGAAGAAAAACGGTCTTGTGCATGTCATCGGTGAGGGCTTCAAACGAGCTGATTGCAAGAAGAACGAGTCGCTCTTGAGTTGGAATATGGAGGGTCCGCAGGGACCAAAGGGGGATAAGGGAGATCAAGGTGAGCAAGGGACAAAAGGAGATGCGGGACTGGCAGGAAAAAATTCCTCACAACTTCATTTATTTGATAACAACGGACAGGATTTAGGAATATTACTAGGAATAGGTGGTGGTGGTTTTACGACATATCTTCCATCGCTTGATATTTATGTTTTATTCGGTCTCAATGAGTCGATTCGTGATTCAAATTCATTACGGGTGGGGACTTTAGGTAATTTAATTTACAAGACACCTAACTGTACGGGTCCCCAGTTTGTGGAAAATGGGGATTTAAATCCTCTAGGATTAATAAGCGACAATACGCATACACACTTCTTCCGAGCTTTGTATAACACCACGCAACGTATTCTTGCTGATGAAGGAACTTCTCGTCTTACATCCAGTGGTTGCATCTCTTTACATGGTAACTATTTGTTCTTGACTGATATAGAGGAAATCTCTCTTCCATTTCATGAACCGCTTACTTTACCGATACAAATTAGACCTACAGATAACTAGAATTTATGTCTGCCGAATATTCTCTAGAACGAATACGGAATATAGGCATCATCGCCCATATTGATGCCGGGAAAACAACCACCACGGAGTGGGTGTTGGTGTGTCGTGATCTAGGAAAATCGTATCTGTCGTGTTAAACTACAAAATATGGAAAAAGAAAAAGTATACGCAAGGATGATGAAAAAATATGAGCGGAAATGGGTGGCGCTGGTCGGCAGTAAAGTGGTTGCGGTGGGGACTACACTTGCGGAGGTGAAAGAAGTGGTTGAGCGGAAGCGTATGAAGAATTATGTGTTTCATCTCGTTCCGCCCTCGTCGGTATCTCTTGCGCCGAGTTTTATTTTATGATATTGTCGGAACATGCCTACGATTACTATAGAAATTCCTAAAAAGATTTTGGAGCGCGGTGGATCGTCGCGCCGTTTGGTGGTGGTTGATCCCAAAGAGTTTGAAAAAGAACTGCGTCGGCGGTGGGAGATTAATGATGCAAAAGAGGCCTTGCGAGAAGCGCGCCAGGCATGGAAGCAAGGAAAAACGCGACAGATAGGGAGCTTGAAAGAATTGATGTAACTCGTTTATGACCCGCCCGATTCATCGCATTGATACCTTTGCGCGTTTTGAAAAAGAGTTCAGCCGCTTGCCAGGATATATTCAGCAATTGGCAAATAAGAAAGATGTGTTGTTTCGTCAAGACGCATTTCATCCGTCACTGGAAACCCATAAGCTGGGTGGCGAAATGAAAGATACATGGGCGTACTCGGTCAACAAGCACTATCGGGTGCATTTTTATTTTGTGGACGACCACACCGTGATGTATGTAAATATTGGCACACACGAGATTTATAAATAACCTCTATGTCCTCCGAATACCCTCTGGAACGAATACGGAATATCGGGATTATCGCGCACATTGATGCGGGAAAAACGACCACCACGGAGCGGGTGCTTTTTTATACGGGCGTGTCGCACAAAATCGGCGAGGTGCACGAGGGGACGACCGTCATGGACTGGATGGAGCAGGAGCGCGAGCGGGGGATTACGATTACCGCGGCGGCGACGACGGCGTTTTGGCAGAGGACATACACAGAAGATAGCCAACAGCCAACAGCCAACAGTAAGAATGAAGAATATCGCTTTAATATTATAGACACGCCCGGGCATATTGATTTTACGGTTGAGGTTCAACGCAGTTTGCGCGTACTGGACGGTGCGGTCGTCGTGTTTGACGGCGTTGCCGGTGTGGAACCGCAATCCGAAACCGTGTGGCGGCAGGCGGACAAGTTCGGTGTGCCGAGGATATGTTTTATCAATAAACTGGACAGAACCGGCGCGTCGTTTGAGCGCTCGCTCGCATCCATTCATGAGCGGCTCACACCGCACGCGGTGCCCGTAACGGTTCCGATTGGTCACGAACACGAGCATGAAGGTGTGATTGATCTCATGCGCATGAAGGCGGTGCATTTTCTTGGAGCGCACGGCGAGACGATTGAGCTTTCGGATATTCCTGAAGCTCTGCGCGAGACGGCTGATGCCGGACGGCGTAACTTGGTAGAAAAAATCGCCGAGACGAACGATGCGCTCACGGAAAAGTTTCTTGAAGGAAAAGAAATCTCGCTTGAGGAGTTGCGCCGCGCGATGCGCACTGCGACCATCGCCTCAAAACTCGTGCCCGTATTTGCCGGTTCGGCTTTAAAAAACAAAGGCGTTCAACTCGTGCTTGACGGCGTGGTGGACTATCTTCCCTCGCCCGTTGATGTGGGCTCGGTGAAAGGGATTAATCCCGATACGGAACTGGAAGAGGTGCGCGAGTTTCGGGACGACGCACCCTTTGCGGCGTTGGCATTTAAATTGCAAGCCGATCCCTATGTCGGGCAACTGACTTTTTTCCGCGTCTACTCCGGCGTCTTGAAAGCCGGCTCATATATTTTGAATTCCACCAATGGCGAGCAGGAGCGGGTGGGAAGAATCTTGCGGCTTCATGCGAATATACGCGAAGAGCTGAAAGAACTGTCCGCGGGCAATATTGGGGCATTGGTCGGTTTAAAAAACACTCACACGGGTGACACCTTGTGCGATCCCGAACAGCCGATCATTTTGGAAAAAATCGTCTTCCCCGAGCCGGTGGTGTCGCTTAAAATTGAGCCAAAAACAAAAGCGGATCAGGAGAAGATGGGACTCGCGCTTCGGCGGCTTTCGGAAGAGGATCCAACATTCAGAATCAAGGGAGATACCGAAACGGGTGAGACGATTATTTCGGGCATGGGAGAATTGCATTTGGAAATTATCGTTGACCGCATGAAGCGGGAGTTTAGCGTAGAGGCGAATGTCGGTCGTCCGCAGGTGGCGTACAAAGAGACAATAAGAAAAATTGCCGAGGCAGAGGGCAAGTACATCCGCCAGACGGGAGGTCGCGGGCAGTACGGTCATGTGCAGTTGCGGGTGGAGCCACAAGAGCGGGGCAAGGGCTTTGAGTTTGTCAGCGCTATCAAGGGGGGTGTCATTCCCCAGGAGTTTATTCCCGCGATTGAGAAGGGCGTCAAAGAAGCGACCGAGAAAGGTATTATCGCCGGTTTTCCTTTAGTGGATGTGAAGGTGACGGTTTTTTACGGCTCCTACCACGATGTTGACTCATCCGAGGCGGCGTTCAAAATCGCCGGTTCTATGGCATTGCAGGAGGGAGCACGGCAGGCGAGTCCGATTGTTTTGGAGCCGATTATGAAAGTAGAGGTGGTGGTGCCGGATCAGTTTTTGGGCGAGGTGATGGGCGACCTTAATTCAAAACGCGCGCGTATTGAGGCGACGAATGACCGCGGGATGGGGATTCGTGTCATTGAGGCACGGGTACCTTTGTCCGAGATGTTCGGCTATGTGACGATCTTGCGCTCCTTGACGCAGGGACGCGCAAGCTTCAGTATGGAGTTTGCCTCCTACGAAGAGACGCCGGTGAATGTCATGCAGTTGATTATTGAGGGGAAGAAATAGCGCTCGGAAGATTGAGAGATTTGCGATACGCTCGTCCCGCCAGCGCGGGACTCGCTAAGCATCCGGCGCACACTCGTGCTTTGCACGAGACCATGCTGTGCGCCTCCTGATTATCGCAAATCTCCCAATCTTTCTCACTGGGGGATAAAGGAAAGAAAATCAAGCATTTTTTCTCCTCTTTTTGGGAAAATAGGCGCTCCTTGCGTGGATATAAAAAAAATATGAATCTATCTCGCATAAAACAATTAGTCAAGCAGAATGGCGACAAACTTATCCTCATGGAGCACGACGAGCCGGATGTCGTCATTCTTTCGTTTGCTGAATATGAGCGGCTGGTGAAGCGAGCGGAAGGACCCCTCCCGATGCCAGTGTCTTCCCCTGCTTCCTCGCACGAACATGATCCGTTCCCGCCGCATTACAATCATAATAATGAGGGGTACGGGCATATTCCCGACGAGTCGCCCTTGCGCGAAGATCGGCATGAGCCGTACCTACCACGCGTTGCGGACGCGCCCTCGCTTCCCGCCATGTCGCGCTTTGGCAGTGGCGCCGAGCGGCCGCGCACACCCGTGCATCTGGAGGATGTCCAACTCCATGACCTGCCGATATAGAGCATGTCAAAAAATCCTATGCTCTACTGCGATTCCATAATTTCGGTTGCAAATCATGTATGAAAATTACTTATGACAAAGAAGCGGATGCCCTGTATCTTGGCACAGCTCGAGGAAAGGTGAAAAAAACCGTGCCAGTAAATTCGCGGGTAATCGTTGATATTGGAGAAAAGGGAAAGGTAGTTGGCGTAGAGTTGCTTTTCGTCTCCGAAAAGATGCCCAAGAAGAGTTTACACTCCGACCTTGTCAAGTCACAGGTCATGGCAAGATAGGCGCATGCCCTTCTGAAATTATGAAAAAATACCTTTTGGTATTCTTAATGGTAACGATACGAGAAACCCCGCTGATTTTACTGTCGGTTTTCGTGGCTTGAAAAACGGTGGAGGTGCAGGAGACGAGAAAACACAAAAACAATTTATGGATGGCATCCAGCCCTTTATGAGTGAGTAAATTATCTAACGAGGATAGTCTTTGCTATTCTGCATGTCTGATAATGTTCAAAAAATAAATCAACATCTTAGAGATATTCTCGGAGTAGAAAAAGGATATTTTGGTCGTATCTCCACATGGGGACAAAGACCAAATGAATATAAACAGATTGGCTTTGTTCCGACGGAGGATTTCGAGCCGATACTTTCAAGCATGACAGACGAACAACGGAAAAATCTTGTCATGATAATGACTTATTTTGAGATACATGCTCGTCCGCTCAAAAATCTTCTGAATGCTCATGAGTCGGAGCAACTTTATAAACTCTATTCGGAAATAGCGTGGTCGCATTTTGCCACGGTTGTGATGTTCGGAATGTTGGAAGCCGCCACAAAAGGGAAAAAAGGTTTGTGGCTCAGAGGAAAAGGGGCAAAAATCAAGAAATTTTTGGAAGATAATTTACCGCAAGAAACAAAAGATAGCGTTGTTCGTCAATATTCTACTGAACAGATTTTCAATCACAAAAAACACGGAACCTTTGGCGAGGTTATCGATCATTTGTGGGGAAATGTGCGAGGCGATTTCGTGCATGATATTGGACTTGAATCGAAAGGGCTTGAGTATGGGACGCTTATCGGGATGGGAACCAAAGATGACCCGATTCGTAACAAGACTGATGTACCTATGCCGGAGTGGCTACGATTGACATGGCAAGCAATATTAAATTCTTACGGATACAAAGGTAAACTTGAACATCCGAAATTAAATAGGACAATCGAGGGAACAATCCAGACCGTGTTATAATTCTCTCCTTATTTAATTGTACATGTTTCCCAATGGGTGGATAGAAAAATGGAGTGGTTGACGGGGGATTGAAATTTGTTGCGAGTATGCTACACTTGCACTATGCAGATTACGAGATCAAAAAATACCAAAGATAAAGGAGTGGTAGAGTATCTTATCTATAAAGAAAAGGACAAATTCATCGGAGTTTGTCTTACTTTTGATATTATAGAAGAAGGGGATAATCGGGAGAAAGTAATGCAGGATATTTTTGATGCCGCGCAGGTACACCTCCAGACGGTAATCAGGCACAATCTTCCCGATGAACTGCTCAATAGGTATGCTCCTCAAAAATACTGGAAGAAGTACTTTGATTTTCAACAGGAAATAAAGAAACACCATATTGAAAAAATGGTTGCCGATGCCATTCAGCGGGTATACAACCGAAAATCTTTAAATTCTGTCCATGCCAAGACGATTGCATAATTGGAGTTATGAGGATGTTATCGCCTTTCTCAAGGAGAAAGGTTTTTCTTTTTACAATGATCGAAAGGGTTCTCATGAAGCATGGATCAATAAGGAGACGAGTAATATAGTAGATATAGATTACCATGCAGGAAAATCTTTTCCCTTGCGGACACTTGAAACGATGATTCGGCAATCTGGAATATCAAAGAAAGAATGGATTACATGGGCGGGGAAGTAAGGTGACGGTGGAATGTGATGGACGGATACGCGGGGTTGACGGGGTTCGCCGTCTCGTGTACTATGCTGATATTCTCTATTATCCGTAATGTTCCCCTTCGATTGCGGTAAGTAACGAGCGACAAGGCAGTAGGATTCCCGTCGTTTCTTGGTCGGGATTACAACCCCATGTCGCCTGCCTCTTACCACATATCGTTTTATGCTTTATGGTAGGAAAATTTGAGCGAACCAAGCCGCACGTGAACGTCGGGACGATCGGCCATGTTGACCACGGCAAGACGACCCTGACCGCCGCCATTACCAACGTCCTCCACCTGAAGGGTTTGCCTTCGCGCGTGGAGTCGGTTAAGGATATTGACAACGCACCTGAAGAAAAAGCTCGCGGGATTACGATTGCTTTGCACCACTCGGAGTACGAGACGGAGAAGCGCCACTACGCGCACATTGATGCGCCGGGACATGCGGACTATATCAAGAACATGATCACCGGTGCCGCGCAGATGGACGGCGCGATTTTGGTTGTCTCGGCGACGGATGGCCCGATGCCCCAGACGCGCGAGCACATTTTGCTTGCTCATCAGGTAGGCGTGCCGAATATTGTTGTCTTTCTCAATAAATGCGACGCGGTGGATGATCCGGAGCTTATTGACTTGGTGGAGGCGGAGGTGCGTGAACTTTTGAAAAAGTACAGTTTTCCGGGCGATGAAATTCCAGTTATTCGCGGTTCGGCATTAAAGGCGCTGGAAGCAAAGTCCATGGATGATGAATGGGCGAAGAAAGTCGCCGAGCTTACGGACGCGATTGACTCCTATATTCCCGATCCGGTGCGCGATATTGATAAGCCGTTCCTCATGCCGATTGAGGATGTCTTCTCCATTGAAGGACGCGGAACGGTCGTAACCGGTCGTATTGAGCGAGGGAAGGTTAAAGTTAACGAAGAAATTGAAATTGTCGGTTTGCGCGATACGCAAAAGACGATCGTGACGGGCATTGAGATGTTCAATAAATCTCTTGATGAGGGTATGGCGGGGGACAACGCAGGTATCCTTTTGCGCGGTCTTAAGAAAGAAGATGTTGAGCGCGGACAGGTGATCGCCAAGCCGGGTTCTGTTACGCCCCACACCGAATTTGAGTCCGAGGTCTACATCCTGACCAAAGAAGAAGGAGGTCGGCATACGCCGTTTTTTGCTGGCTACAAGCCGCAATTTTATCTCCGCACGACCGATGTGACGGGCGAGGTGACGCTTCCCGCCGGAACGGAGATGGTTATGCCGGGTGATACCATTACCTTTACCGTCAAGCTTATCGTTCCCGTCGCGCTTGAGGATCGCCAGCGTTTTGCGCTTCGCGAAGGGGGCAAGACGGTGGGTGCCGGAGTAGTCACAAAAATACTAAAATAAATGCTAAATGCCGAATGCTAAAAAGTTATTTATAATTTAGCGTTTGTAATTCAGCATTTTCTCTCGTTCCTTGGCAACACACAAAACAACTGAAGTAGAGATAGTACCGCGGCTCCGCATTCGCGTGCGGGCGTATGATGCAAAAATCATAGATAACTCGGTACGCCAGATCGTGGACACCGCGGTACGCAACGGCGCCGAGGTGGTGGGGCCGGTGCCGCTCCCCACCGAGATTCACAAGTACACCGTGAACCGCTCCAGTTTTGTGCACAAAAACGCGCGCGAGCAATTTGAAATGCGCGTGCACAAGCGCCTTATTGACATCTTGAATCCGGCCGCCAAGACGGTGAATGCGCTGACGAATTTGAATCTTCCCGCAGGCGTGGACATTGAGGTGAAGATGACATAGGATACGCATATGGCGAAACAGCTCAGAACAAGCACAAAGAGTGATGGGTTGCTTACGCAGGGGTATTTGGATGCGCGGCTCACGCTACTAGAGACGAGTGTAAAGGAAGATTTGCGGGAGGAGATGCGCGGACAGACGGCAAAAGTGCTACAAGCAGTAGACAAAATAGTGAGCGGGTTTGACAGGAAAGAGAAGGAAGGGGCGGCACATACTCTGCTTCACAAGCGGCACACGGATCGGATTGATGAACATGAGAAACGAATTAATAAGTTGGAGCAGGTGAGGTAAATAAAACTCCTTGCCTTAAGGAGGATGTGGTGAGATTTTTTGTCTGGTCTTGCGATGCCGGGCGTCCCGGTTTTTTTATTGCATAGAATTATGAAGTGCATTCTGGGAGAAAAAATAGGCATGACGCAGGTGTTTAATCAAGCGCGGGATGTCGTGCCTGTGACGCTCGTGCGGGTCATGCCAAATACCGTTCTGGACATCCGTACACCGAAGCGCGACGGCTATGCCGCCGTCCAGTTGGGTATGGGCGTGCGAAAAGTGCAGCGCATCGCCAAACCCCAGCGCGGGCACTTTAAGGAATTAGGTAATTTTAAAAAGGTACGGGAGTTCAGAGTGCAGGAACAGCCAACAGCCAACAGCCAACGGTTAAAGCGAGGGGACATCATTAATGCATGTGTTTTTTCGGAAGGCGATAGAGTGCAGGTGAGCGGGGTGTCAAAATCAAAAGGATTTCAGGGTGTGGTGAAGCGGCATAATTTCCGTGGCGCGCCCGGTTCGCACGGGACGAAGCACGCGCATCGCCAGCCCGGCTCCATCGGCGCGACCTGGCCCCAGCGCGTCGTCAAAGGACGGCGCATGGCGGGACGGATGGGCGGGGAGCGTATAAGCGTGCGGAACTTGAAAATTGAAAGAATTGATGCCACGAATGGTATTGTCGCAATTACGGGTGCCGTGCCGGGGAGGCGGGGGACATTGCTTGAAATCAGAGGATAAAAAAATCCTGGCAGTGCGAGGCGCAGTGCCAGGAAGACAATGGATGTTGATGGAGATCAGGGGGTTGGTTCACATTCTCCGATAAATCGCACGAGACCCGTTTCTTCGTTGATGACCACAAGACATTTTTTGGGTTGAGCGATTGTAGAATCGATTTTTTCTGGCGAGGGAACATGGTCTCCACAACCGACTATCAACAGTGATACTTATGCAAGTCAAGGTGTACAATTCTGAAGGCATGGAAACGGAAACGACGATGGAGCTTCCCAGCGGCGTGTTTGGCTTGCCATGGAACGGGGATCTCGTGCATCAGGTTGTCACAAGCCAGCTTGCCAACATGCGGCCGCAGGTGGCGCATGTGAAGCACCGCGCGGAGGTGAGGGGTGGGGGCAAAAAGCCGTGGCGTCAAAAAGGAACGGGGCGCGCGCGGCACGGATCTATCCGCTCGCCGATTTGGCGCAAAGGTGGCGTGACGCACGGGCCGACGAAGGAGCGCAATACGGATAAGAAAATCAACAAAAAAGCGGCGAAGCGCGCCCTTTTTACCGTACTCTCGGCGAAAGCAAAAGACCATGAGGTTGTGGTTGTGGACGCCCTTAATTTTGCGAGTGCCAAGACGAAACACGCAGCGATTTTTATGAAGAATATTGCAGGCAATGATATGATGGCGCGGATGAAAAAAGGAAATGGCGTCTTGGTCGCTTTGTCCGAGACGAGCAGAGAGACGCGCCGCGCTCTCCGTAATATTCCCTTCGTCGGGATTGACGAGGCGCGCAATCTGACCGCATGGGAGGCGCTTCAGTACAAGTTTATTATGTTTCCGAAATCCGCAATTGAAAATTTGGCAAAAGAAGCTTCGTAACTATTTTGAGTGTTCCGCAACACGGCGGAACGATCCAAGCGGTTACGAAGTTTTTGATTAAGAAAATCGTATGGCATTATTCAGCAGAATAAAAAAAGAAGAGCAAGGTGCGGATCAAACTACGACGACCTACACTAAAAAAGTCCACTCACCGCGGGCGGCTCGGTCGGTTGTGGAAAAAAGCGAGCGGCGGCCAGCGACGCTGGTTTTGCTTCCCCATCTGACGGAAAAAACGTCCGCTGGTGCGGCGCGGCGGCACTATACATTTCGTGTTGACGAGGGGGTGAACAAGCCCCAGGTAAAACGCGCTGTGGAAGGGGAGTTCGGGGTTACGGTCACACAGGTGCGGATGGCGAATATGCCGGATAAGATGCTCCGGCGCGGTAAGCAGACCGGCTGGAGGGCGGGGCTTAAAAAAGCGACCGTCACACTCGCCGAGGGGCAGGCAATTGAGATACCGTAGAAATTATAAATGCAGAATGATAAAAAAATGATAAATTACAAATGCTGAATGCAGAAGGGTAGGTAATTATGACATACATGCCACTCATAATTCTTCATTTATCATTTTGCATTTATCCTTTTCTCGTATGAAATCCTTTCATCCTACAACTCATTCGCGGCGGCACATGGAGATGGTGGAGTTTAAAAAAACGCTCACTGCTAGCGAGCCCTATAAACCCCTTACGGGAGGGCGCCAGCGCCATGTGGGTCGGAACCGGTTCGGCAGAATTACCACGCGGCACAAGGGAGGCGGGGTAAAGCGCCTCTGGCGCGCGATTGACTTCCGCTATGACAAACGCGACATGCCAGCGCGTGTTATTTCGCTTGAATATGATCCTAACCGCACGAGTTTTATCGCCCTTATCCAGTATCGCGACGGCGAACGCCGCTATGTTCTGGCGCCGCAGGGGATTGCCGTGGGTGGGGAGGTACTGACTTCCGAGAATGCGCCGCTGGAAGCGGGCAATCGGGTACCCTTGAAGAAAGTTCCCGTTGGTGTCATGGTATATAACATTGAGCTTGAGCTTGGGCACGGCGCGGTCTTGGTCCGTTCCGCCGGCGTGGGTGCGACGGTGCTTGCGCAGGAGGGAGCGTTTACGAATGTTGCTCTGCCTTCGCGCGAGGTGCGCCGTGTGCATGCGGAGAACTGGGCGTGTATCGGCTTACTCTCCAATCCGGAGCAGGGACTTATGCACATCGGGAAGGCGGGGCGTTCGCGGCGCATGGGCATCCGCCCGTCGGTGCGCGGTTCGGCGATGAACCCGGTTGACCATCCGCACGGTGGCGGTGAGGGGCGCACGCTCATAGGTCGGCGGCGCGGTCCGGCGACGCCATGGGGGAAGCCAGCACGTGGTGTCAAGACGCGCGGACCAAAAAAGCGCTCCAGTAAATATATTTTGCAGGGAAGAAAGAAATAAAGAGTAGTGGGTGGTGAGTAGTTGGTAGAAAGAGTATCGGTTATTGAATCTGAATTCTCTACCCACTACAAACTGAAAACTATGCCACGAAGTCTGAAAAAAGGTCCCTATGTGCATCCGTCGGTGATGAAGCATCTGCGCCGCGCGACTCCCGGCGGGCGGACGGTTATCAAGACGTGGTCGCGCTCCTCAACTATTACTCCCGAGATGATAGGTTTTGTCTTCGGTGTGCATAACGGCCGGGCATTTATTGAGGTGAAGGTGATGGAAGATATGGTCGGTCATAAGTTCGGTGAGTTTGCACCGACGCGCAAATTCATCCGTCACGGCGGAAAAATGCAGCGGGACATTGAGCAGAAAGGTACGGCGCCCGCCGCCGCTCCGGCTCCGGCGAAGAAATAATATTTTATTTTTTGAATCTTTTCCGCCAAAGACGGATTCGCCTCCGGCGAAAAACTTTTAAACTCGTCCTATGGAAGCTCGTCTCCGCCATCTTCGCCTCGCTCCCCGCAAAGTCCGCCTTATCGCGGATGTTGTTCGCGGTATGGATGTCGGGCGCGCATTGCTTGAACTTGATCACACGCCCAATCGTCCTGCGACGCCGCTTGCAAAACTCCTCCGTTCCGCGATCGCCAATGCGGGGAATAACTTTCAAGTTGATGAGAAGGGGTTGTATGTGCGGGAGATCCGTGTGGACGGCGGACCGGTATTGAAGCGCATGCGCCCGCGCGCCATGGGACGCGGCGCGACGATTCGTCACCGTACGAGCCATGTTACCATTATCCTTGCCGTGCGCGGAGCGGGCGGCGAAGCGACTCCCGCGAAAATGCCGGTGCGAGGTGGACACCAAGGATCGGTGCGTATGGTGCATGCCGACGAGGTGCGCGGTTCTGCCGGCGGACGCGACCGTATGGGCGGGTCGGAAAGTAATACTCGCACAGGTGGGAAGACACAGAAGCCGCAGGGATCCGTTCGTCGAATTTTTCAACGCAAGGCAATCTAGATCATCATTATGACGCATCGCGTACATCCTTTTATTTTTCGCATCGGACAGGGGACGGCATGGAAGTCCCGCTGGTTTACTATGAGAAAATTTCCCGAGTATCTGCGCGAGGACGCTGTTTTGCGCGCATGGCTGGAGAAGCAACTTCGCGCGACGCATGTGGAGGTAGTGGAGCTGGAACGCTCGCCGCAGGTACTGCACGTGATTATTAAAACCGCGCGCCCCGGGCTTATCATCGGTGCGGGTGGTGCGGGAGCGGAACGACTGAAAGAAGATATTAAGAAGCAGATTGCGAAACTCTGGCGGCGCTATAAGATGGTGCCTGAGAAGCGCGAGGTACGGCTGACGATTGAGGAGGTGCGTTCGCCCGAAACCCACGCGGCGATTGCTGCCCAAATGATCGTGGAAGATATTGAGAAGCGCCTGCCGTTCCGGCGCATTATTAAACAGTCGTTGGAAAAGATTTCCACTGCGCGCGATGTGGAGGGCGTCAAGATAGCCCTCAAGGGTCGTTTGGACGGTGCGGAAATGGCGCGCTACGAATGGGCGAAAAAAGGGCGCATCCCGCTCCAGACCATCCGTGCGAATATTGACTATGCCGAGAAGACGGCGTTTACCGCATACGGCACCGTTGGTGTGAAGGTATGGATTTATAAAGGAGACGTTTTTGAAGGCGAAATGGAAAGCAAGGTTTAAATATTTAAACTTTTAAATGTTTCTATGTTGCAGCCGAAGAAGGTAAAACATCGCAAGTGGCAACGTGGCAGGAGTCGCGGTATAGAACGGCGCGGCGCGGAACTTGCGTTCGGTTCGTTCGGTTTGAAATCGCTTGAGGCGTGCTGGGTTACCGCACGCCAGATTGAGGCGGCTCGCCGTGCGATTACCGGTCATATTGAGCGTGGCGGAAAGGTATGGATCCGGATCTTTCCCGACAAACCGATTACGAAAAAGCCGCCGGAGGTAACATTGGGCGGCGGCAAGGGATCGGTTGACCACTATGTGGCGCCGGTAAAGCCCGGGCGGATTCTCTTTGAAATGGACGGTGTTCCTCTCGCAGTCGCCGCGGAGGCGATGCGCCTTGCCGCGCATAAATTACCGGTCAAAACCCGCTTTATTTCCAAATAATATGAAGATGCGCGAACTGGTAAAAAAATCCGAACAGGAGTTGACGGCAACGGTTCTTGAGAGGCGGGCGCGCATTCGTGCTCTGCGTTTGGGTGTGCATCAGGGCAAGGTTAAAAATGTGAAAGAGGCCGCCGCCGCGCGCAAAGATATCGCCCGTATCCTGACCTTGCAAAAAAGCAAAAAAAGTAGTACGAATAGTTAGCTAATATTCGGTAAGCGCATCGCCATGAGAAAACTCAAAGGCATTATTGTTTCGGATAAGATGCGGGCAACGGTCGTTGTCCGTGTTGATCGTCTGCGCAAGCATCCGAAGTATCACAAATACTATCGCGTCTCGCGCCGTTATAAGGCGCACGATGAGGGCAACACGCATCACATCGGTGATCATGTCATGATTCAGGAGACGCGCCCAATGTCTAAAGAGAAGCGCTGGCGCGTGAGCGAACTTATTGCGCGTGCCGCTGAAGCGGTTATTCCCGAGACCAGCACGAGCGAACAAAAAACTATTGCCTAATGGTCGCGAGCGTGCTTTCCCGGAGAAAGCGGTTTTCCCTAATCTATGATTCAACCCCGTTCCATGCTGAAAGCCGCAGATAATTCTGGAGCTAAATTGCTTCAGGTTATTAAGGTTCTGGGCGGGACGCGCCGCCGCTATGCGCGCTTGGGAGATGTTGTGGTCGCCTCGGTCAAAATTGCGGAGCCGCGCAAGGCGGTGAAAAAAAAGGATGTTGTCCACGCGGTGGTGGTGCGTATGCGCGCACCATACCGACGTGCGGACGGGTCATATGTGCGGTTTGATGACAATGCGGTGGTGATTGTCGACGGTCTGGAGCCCAAAGGAGGGCGTATCTTCGGTCCGGTGGCGCGTGAACTGCGCGATCGTGGATATCTCAAGATCGTCTCGCTCGCATCCGAGATCGTCTAGTAATGATGAATGATAAATGCAGAATTATGAATAGAACCTATCTCAAAAATGGCTTTGTAGGCGAAATCGAGTGAATTTCGTCACGAAGACGCTGCCGCAGGGACGATTCGTACTGAAGGTACGATGAGTCCCGAGAAGGCGGCTGAGGAGAAATGAGCCGATTGGAGCCCAAATGCATTTTTGAGATAGGTTCTAGCAAAATGAGATGAGATCCTCTACTTTTATTTATCATTTATAATTTGTCATTTAGCATTATTCTTATGAAGCTCAAAAAAGGCGACACTATAAGAGTCATTGCCGGTAACGACAAGGGCAAGACCGGTACGATCCTTACCGTATTCCCCGAGCAGGAGCGGATTTTGGTTGATGGTATCAATGTGAAGAAAAAGCATGTGCGCCCGCGCGCGCAGGGTCAGAAGGGCGAGATCGTGCAATTGCCGCGACCGTTTCGCGTTTCTCGTGCGATGTTGGTGTGCCCGAAGTGCGGGGTTTCGGTACGCGTGAGCCGTGAACTGCGGGAGGGCAGAACGGTACGCGTGTGCAAAAAGTGTGGCGCGACGCTCTCATAATCATTTTTAAAGACAAAATAAAGAATAGTGCGTATGCCGAATTTATCTGAAAAATATAAACGTGAGGTCGTACCTGCCCTGCAGGCGGCGTTCGGCTACAAGAATACGATGGCTGTTCCGCGCATCGTAAAAATTGTCGTGAATACCGGTGTGGGGCGCTTACGGGAAGACCATCAGCGCACTGAAATTCAAAAATATCTCGCGCTTCTTACTGGTCAGCGTGCGGCGGCGCGTCCGACGAAAAAAGCGATCGCTTCATTTAAAACGCGCGAAGGATTGGTCGTCGGCTATCAGGTAACTCTGCGCGGCAAGCGGATGTATGATTTTCTGACCCGCCTGGCGGACGGAGCGCTTCCGCGCACACGCGACTTCAAGGGCATCGCCCTTCGCGCGGTTGATGCGCAGGGGAACTTGACTTTAGGCATAAAAGAGCATATTATTTTTCCGGAGATGATCGGTGAGGATTATAAGCTGATCTTCGGTTTTGAGGCGACTGTCGTAACGTCGGCACATACGCGGGCGGAGGGAATCGCGCTCTTGCGGTTGATGGGGCTTCCCTTGCAGACAGAGTAGAGGGGGGTCTTTTGGATTTTTCCAAGAATTTTTATGGCAAAAAAATCAGTCATCGCCCGAGGCCTCAAGAAGCCGAAGTTCAAGTCCCGTGTCTTGCGGCGCTGTTTCCTCTGCGGGCGGAAGCGCGGATTCATGGGGGACTTCGGGCTCTGTCGCATGCACTTCCGCGAGATGGCGAATCGTGGTGAGATTCCCGGTGTTACCAAGTCAAGCTGGTAGGAAAGAATGATAAATTAAGAACTATGCCATAAGTATCTATCCCCCCTATTCATCATTCGGCATTTATCATTTATTATTTTCCCCATGGATCCCATTTCAGACATGTTGATACGAATCAAGAACGCCGAACGTGCCGGACACGACGCGGTGCGTATGCCGTACTCAAAATTCAAGCACGAGATTGCGAAGGCATTAGAGCGTGCTGGGCTCGTCGGCGCGCTGGAACGCAAGGGCAAGCGCGTACGTAAAACACTTGAGATTAAACTTCCCCGCACCGCGGGTGTGGAGCGTGTTGCCGATGTGCGCCTGCTCTCGCGACCAAGCCGACGACTCTATGCGTCATACCGCGAATTGCCGCGTGTACGGCGGGGAGGGATTATTATTATGTCCACGTCCCGAGGTGTTATGAGTTCCGTGGAGGCGCGGCGCCAGAAGGTTGGTGGTGAGCTTATTGCCGAGGTCTGGTCATAACTACGGATAGAGAGCTGATGGAGTGAAAATATTTTTTTTATGTCACGTATCGGAAAAAAACCTATCCCACTTCCCCCAGGCGTCACCATTGAGGTATCCGGTTCCGCCGTACAGGTGAAAGGACCGAAAGGGTCACTTTCGCGTGTTTTGCATGAGGCGATCGGGGCGAGTGTTGCGGAGGGTGTCATTACCATCGCCCCGCGCCGGCAGATGAAAAAAACAATGGCACTGTGGGGATTGACGCGTGCGCTGGTTGCGAATATGGTTGAGGGCGTAGCGAAGGGATTTGAAAAAAAACTTGATTTTGAGGGCATCGGCTACCGTGCGGCGCTGGAGGGTGCGACATTGGTTTTACAGATCGGTTTCAGCCATCCGGTACGAGTTGAGGCGCCAAGCGGCGTGGTGTTCTCCGTGGAGCGTAATACGATTACCATTGCCGGCATTGATCGTGAAGCGGTGGGACAGGTAAGCGCGGGGATACGAAAACTGAAACCACCCGAACCCTATAAAGGGAAAGGCATTCGTTATCGTGGTGAGGTTATTCGTCGTAAAGCCGGAAAGAAGGCCTCAACGGGCGCATAGGAAAGCATACTGTTTTTTATTCAACGCAATTTTTATGAAGCCGTACACGCGCAGAGAACATCGGGAACGCCGCCATATACGCATACGCGCCGCCGTCAAAGGAACGGCGGATCGGCCGCGGCTGGCGGTATTTCGCTCCAACCGTTGGGTGTGGGTTCAATTGATTGACGATACCGCGGGGCGCACGCTTGCGGCGGCAACCGATTTTCACGAGAAGAAAAAAAGTGCAAAAAAGGCCGATGATTCGTCCGCAGAGCGTACTCGGCGCGGAACGGTCGTGGGTACTGCGATCGCCAAGCGTGCGGGAGAACTCAAGATCGAGCGGGCGGTATTTGACCGCGGGGGGTATCGCTACCACGGCATGGTGCGTGCGATTGCGGAGGGCGCGCGAAGCGGTGGTTTACAGGTGTAATTTCTTAATTTTTTTCCGCCCGAAGGGCGGATCCGCCTAGGGCGGAAAATCTTTAAACTTTATTCATGGCACCGAAACCGCGGGAACGAAGATCGGGGCAGGGGCCGGTACGGGAAAAATCTGAATTTGATCAGCGCATTTTGGATATCGCGCGCACCGCTCGCGTGGTTTCGGGCGGGCGGCGTTTCAGTTTTCGCGCCACGGTTGTCTTGGGAAATCGCAATGGCAAAGTCGGCATAGGTATGGGGAAGGGTCCCGATGTGAGCGTGTCCATTGAGAAGGCGACGGCGCAGGCGAAAAAGGCGATGATTACGATTCCTCTCACGGCAAAAAAAACAATTCCCCATGAGGTGTCGGCGAAGTTTTCCGCCGCGCGCGTCATCTTGAAGCCCGCCGCGGAAGGAAGAGGTCTCATTGCAGGTGGACCGATTCGCGTACTGGCAGAGATGGCGGGTATTCGCAATCTCACGGGAAAAATTTTGAGCCGTACGCCCAACAAACTGAATAACGCCCAAGCCGCCCTCGCCGCGTTTAAAAAACTAAAAGCTCTTCCATCGCGCGTTGTCACCCCCGTTATCGTTCCCACGGCATCTGAATCTGAAATGCCGGAGGCGCCCGGTGAGCATGCGGCGTAAATTTTTTCTTGCGGAAAACTCATTACTATGCAGATACATCATCTTATCAAACACCAATCAACTCGCGCAGGGCGAAGAATTGGTCGAGGCGGCAAGCGGGGTACCTACTCCGGACGCGGCATGAAAGGTCAGAAGGCGCGTGCCGGTGCGAAATTACGTCCTGCCGAGCGGGAACTGCTCAAAAAAATCCCCAAACTTCGCGGATATCGTTTTCGCTCGTTCCAGACCAAGCCCGCGGTTATCAATATGCATACACTGGAAAAGCGTTTCCAGACAGGCGACTTGGTAACTCCCGCGTCGCTTTTGCGCGCGGGTTTGATTCGCCGCGCGGGTGGTTGCACACCTAAAGTAAAAATTCTCGGCAGAGGAGATCTCTCAAAGAAGCTCATATTCAAAGATGTTTTGTTTTCCCATCTTGTCGCCGAGCGGCTGAAATAATGGGTCGTGATACCAGCAACGGATATTATTAATTTGTTGACGTTGTTCGTTTCTTATCTCTGTGCATGGTTCGTTTCGGTAGTTTCTCCTCTTTAGTTTTTATGTTTCAACGAATCACACTTCTCTTCTCGAGCCCCGATCTTCGCAAAAAAATCCTCTTCATCATTGGGGTGCTTATTGTGTTTCGCTTCACGGCAGCCATTTCAATACCGGGTGTTGATCCTGTGCGGCTCAAGATGTTTCTTGCCGGAAGCCAATTTTTCGGGCTATTCAATGTTTTTTCGGGAGGTGTTTTGGAAAACCTCTCCATCGTTATGTTGGGCGTGGGACCGTACATTACCTCGTCCATCATTATGCAGTTGATGACGATGATTATTCCGCGTCTCAAAGAAATCTATCAAGAAGAGGGCGAGGCGGGGCGAGAGCGGTTTAATCAATACTCACGTTTGCTCACGGTTCCTTTGGCGCTTCTGCAATCATATGGTCTTCTTGTCCTGCTTATGCGCCAGCAAGTTATTCCGCCTCTGGCGCTTTTTGTGCCCGTGTGGGGTATCCCGCTTCCGGTCGGACCGATGATGCAGAATATGCTCATTGCGACCGCCGGCTCACTCTTACTCATGTGGCTGGGAGAGCTTATCACGGAGCGGGGTCTTGGCAACGGCGTTTCATTTCTCATTTTTGCGGGAATTGTGGCGGGGGTCCCGAAGGCGATCGGTCAGGAACTTTTTACTATTTGTACGCCGACGCCATCGTTTCCCTATTTGAGTAATTGCCAGCTTGCCAGCTTGCCGGTGTATAGTGCATTTCTTCTCATCAGTGCTGTCGTTATTGCCGGTGTGATTATTGTCTCCGAAGGACAGCGTAATGTGCCGGTCTCATACGCCAAGCGAGTGCGGGGCAATCGCGTCTACGGTGGTGTTTCCACGCACCTTCCGCTTCGCGTGAATCAGGCGGGCGTCATTCCGATTATCTTTGCTGTTTCGCTCCTGCTCTTCCCCGGGCTTCTCGGCAGTTTTTTTGCGGGTGTTGCGAATCCAACCATCCAGCGTATTTCACATTTTCTGGTGAGTATCTTTGACCAGCGCCAATTTCTCTACGGCGCATCTTACTTCTTTCTTGTCTTTCTGTTTACCTATTTCTATACCGCCGTTACATTTGATCCCCAGAAGATTGCGGACAATGTGCAAAAACAGGGCGGTTTTATTCTCGGCGTCCGCCCCGGGCGTCCGACGGCAGAGTATCTCATGCGAATTCTCAATCGCATTACGCTTGCGGGCGGACTCTTTTTAGGAATTATTGCCATCCTGCCCTTGGTGGTGCAGGCAATCTTTGAGAAGCAAACCTTGAGTATTGGTGGTACGGCGCTCCTTATCGTTGTTTCAGTTGTTTTAGAGACCATGAAGCAGGTAGAGGCGCAGGTCGCCGTTCGCGAATACGAACAGTAATTTTTAGCGTATGGAAGCGGACTCGTTGGCGGACAAACTGACTTTTGTCATGGTGGGACGGTCCGGTTGCGGCAAGGGAACGCAGGCGCGTTTTTTGCTTGAACGTTTGCGTACGCATGGGGTTTACCATATGGAGACGGGACGTTTTTTGCGCGCGCTACTTGAGCACGACAATCCAACCGTGGCGATCGCGCGGCGTATCATGACGCATGGTCAGCTTTTTCCCGAGTGGTTTGCGGTTTTCACCTGGCTCCGTGAACTGATTGAATCGGGACATGGCGGCGAGCACCTGGTCTTTGACGGTGCGCCACGCCGACTTACCGAGGCGAAGCTTCTGGACGAGGTCTTGCGCTGGCACGGTCGACCGTTGCCCGTATGCATCTATGTCGTCGTAAGCGCCAAAGAGGCGACGCGCCGGCTTCTCGCGCGGGGGCGGGGAGACGACCAGACCGAGGCGATAAAAAATCGTATGCGCTATTTTCCACGCCACGTTATTCCGGTTATCAAATATTACCGCCGGCACGGTCGGCTCGTAATGGTCAATGGCGAGCAGTATCCCGCGGCTGTCACTGCGGAGATGAATGCCGCACTTGTTGACCGTTTTGGAGCCACATGGCCGGAAAAATAATAGGACTTATGCGTTTACCATTCTTCCGTCATTCGGAAGCGCAAGCGACTGCCAGTAGGCGTCCCGTGAGGGAGGAATCCCGCTATGTTTCAGCATACTGAAACTGCACGGGATCCCTCACTTCGTTCGGGATGACGAATGAAAGGTATGGCCATAACGATAAAAACAGCGGAGGAAATAACAATCATGCGGGAAGGCGGACAGCGCCTTGCCGCTATTTTACATGAGGTTGTTTCCGCGGTGCGCCCGGGCGTTTCGGCACTCTATCTTAATAAACTTGCGGAACGGCTCATGCGTGAGGCGGGGGGCGTTCCGTCCTTTAAGGGATACCGACCGCGTGGCGAGCGAACTCCCTATCCGGCGGCACTTTGCGTATCGGTCAATGACGAGGTCGTGCACGCTATTCCGCAGGCGAAGACGATTTTACGGGAAGGGGATATTGTGGCAATTGATATCGGCATGTGGTGGCCTAGCGTTCCTACTGAAAACAAAAACGGACAAAAAAATAATGCCGCCAAAAAAACGCTTTGCACTGACATGGCGGTGACGATTGGTGTGGGAAAAATTGACGCGGAGGCAGAACGTTTACTTTCCGGTACGCGTGTCGCGCTGGATGCGGGCATTGCCGCCGTGCGTGCGGGCGTGCGGGTGGGGGATATCAGCGCCGCTATCGGGCGCTCCCTTAAAGAAAGTCGCCTTGCGATTGTCCGGGATCTTGCGGGGCACGGCGTTGGCTATGAATTGCATGAAGATCCTTTTATTCCCAATTGGGGAAGCTCCGGCACGGGACCGCGACTAGAGGTGGGAATAGTCATCGCGCTTGAGCCGATTGCGAATTTGGGCACACCTGACATTGTTTTGCAAAAAGACAACTGGACATTCAAAACCGCCGATGGTTTACGCTCGGCGCATTTTGAACATACGCTTGCGGTTATGGAAAATGGGGCGGAGGTCTTGACGGCTCTTTGAGAAAAAGAGAGGAACGTAATCGTGAAAGAGCATCAGAATGCTAGAGAGGCAAACGCGTAAGTCTTGAAAGCGATGACTCCTCGCCGCTTTCTTTTTTTTGCCGGCTCACATACAATAGAAGTAATGCGTTATCTGGGAATTGATTACGGTGCGCGACGTATTGGTGTTGCGGTTTCCAATCCGGAAGGAAGCATCGCACTTCCGCGTACGACGATTAATGCGGGGAGCGAAGCGGACGCGGTGCGCGGCGTCAAAAAAATAATTCGTGAAGAGAAGATAAAAATGGTCGTCATCGGGCTTCCCTCTGCCGCCGATGGGACGGATACGGAGCAGACGCGCATAACACGTATGTTTATTAAGAAACTGGCGACCGAGACGACCATACCAATCAAGACGGAAGACGAATTGCTTACGAGCCGTATGGCGCGCGCAAGCGGAGCCGAAGGTGGACACATTGACGCCGCATCCGCCGCGCTCATCCTCCAGTCGTTTCTGGACAGAATGAATGCGAAATGAAAAATGCAGAATGATAAATGAAGAATCATGAGTGGTAGATGTGTCGTGATTATCCGTCCTTCTCCATTTATCATTCTTCATTTATAATTCTTAATTCCCTCCCATGCATCTTTCCTGGATTATTCCGGCATACAATGAGGAAAAGCGGATTGAAAAAACAATCCGTGAGGTGGATGCCTATCTGCAATCAAAAAAATTCGCGGACGACTATGAGATCGTCGTTTCCAATTCCGCATCGCGCGACGGCACAGCGGCGATTGTTGAAAAACTTATGTGCGAACTACCCCGTCTCCGCATAGTCAATCTGGAAAATAAAGGAAAAGGATGGGCGGTGAAGCGTGGCATGCTGGAGGCAAAAGGTGGTATCCGGATTTTTGCGGATGCGGATAATTCAACTGCGCCCGAGTATTTTGACGCCATGGAGTCATTTTTTCAGCGCGGGTATGATATGGTCGTCTCTTCGCGTGACGCCAAGGATGCCCCGGGTGCCAGCAGGGATGTCAAAGAACCATGGTACCGCGAAGTGCTCGGCAATGCGGGGAATCTTGTTATTCAAGTCATCGGCGTGTGGGGAATGTGGGATACGCAAAACGGCTTTAAGGCGATGACGGCGCATGTGGCGGAAGATATCTTCTCGCGCACGAAGATGCTCGGTTTTTCTTTTGATATTGAGATGCTTGCGCTTGCACGGCGGCGCTGCTACCGTATCGGCATTATTCCTGTGCGCTGGAAGTTTGATCCGGACAGTAAGATCACACTCGGCTCCTATCTCGGTGTGTTTGCCGATGTATTCCGTATCCGATGGAATCTTATTCGGCGGGTGTATTGAATTATGCCGCATCAAATATCGGAACTGCGTCAGGATTTGGTTTCGGGTGACTGGGTCGTCATTGCAACGGGGCGGGCAAAACGTCCGCATGATTTTTTGGGCGCACGCCATGTTCGTGAAGCGCTACCCGTTGATTCATGTCCCTTTGAGGAGCTTCACACGGATGCTGTTTTTTCCAGTGCTAACCAAAGTGAGGTTAGTCCGGAAAACTGGTCGGTACAGGTCATTCCCAATAAATATCCCGCGTTTGACAAGGCGGCGTGTGCGACCTTTAATACGCGCGGACCGTATCAGTGGACGGATGGCGCGGGTTTTCATGAAGTGGTTATTACGCGGAGTCACACCCGATCGCTCGCGGTACTGACGAACGGAGAAGTTGAGGCCGTGATTGCGGCGTATCAGGAGCGGTACCGTGTTTTTCAAAAAGACGAATGCGTTCAGTATGTCTCCATTTTTCATAATCATGGTTCGCGTGCCGGTGCGACCGTTACGCACCCGCACTCGCAGATGATCGCTATTCCCGTTATTCCGCCCGATGTCGGCAGAAGCATGGACGGATCCGCCCGTTATTTTGCAGAGCGTCATACTTGCATCCATTGCGTCATGCTTGCGTATGAGCGGGAGGTAGGTGAGCGGATTATCTATGAAAACGATATCTGTACTGTTTTTGCGCCGTACGCCTCACATACGGCGTTTGAGGTGAGAATATTTCCCAAAAAGCACGCCGCGCAATTTGAGGAGATTGACGCGGGAACGCGCGCGGGGGTTGCGGATGCCCTGCGCACGGCACTGGCAAAACTTTTTATCGGATTGGAGGATCCGGATTATAATTTTTTTATTCACACGGCACCGGCAAAAAATCCGGCGGCACTCGCGCATTACCACTGGCACATTGAGATTCTTCCCAAAACGGCTATTTGGGCCGGTTTTGAAATGGGTACCGGCATTGAGATCTCCACAATTGCGCCTGAAATGGCGGCGGAGTTTTTGCGAAGCGTCGTTGTTGCTTAGCCGTATGAAAAAAATACTTATCATCGCAAACTGGAAAGCGCATCCCGCCACACTCGCGGAGGCGTGCACATGGGCGGAGCGAATTGAAGCACAGCTCGCGGTACCGCGCAGTACGGAGGTCGTCATTGCGCCGCCTTCTCCGTTCCTTTCAGCTTTGGGTGATATTCTAAAAAAAGCGCATCTTGGCGCGCAAGATGTTTTTTGGGAAGATGTCGGCCCTTACACAGGAGCCGTTTCGTGGCGGCATCTTGCGGAACTCGGCGTGCGCACAGTCATTGTTGGTCATTCGGAGCGGCGGCGTATTTTCGGTGAGACGGATGAAGGAGTTAATCGCAAAGTGCGCGCGCTTATCGCGGCGGACATGATGCCGGTTGTGTGTGTGGGTGAGACGGAGCGGGATGGAAGTGAAATCCCTCGCTCTGTTGAGGAGCAGGTGCGTGCGGCATTAGTGGGAGTACGGCGCGAGGATATAGTATCCGTAGCACTTGCGTATGAGCCGGTATGGGCAATTAGTACCACGCTCGGCGCTCGCGCGGCCGATCCTGAGATGGCGTTTCGCGCTCGGCTTTCGCTCAAAAAAACACTGGTTGATCTCTACGGC
The DNA here is from genome assembly GCA_030697705.1 of bacterium. Classification (GTDB taxonomy): domain Bacteria; phylum Patescibacteriota; class Minisyncoccia; order Sungbacterales; family HO2-52-23; genus JAUYPE01. The sequence continues at coordinate 29,255 of JAUYPE010000027.1, forward strand.
GGCGCGGCGGCAGATCGGGTGCGCATTATTTACGGCGGTTCCGTGACGGGCGATTCTCTCGCTTCTTTCATTAAGGAGGGACGGATGGATGGTGCACTTGTCGGTCGTGCGAGCTTGGATCCCGACGGGTTCGTGCGCATGATCCGATCGCTCAAGGGTACGTGATGATGTTTAACCTTTTACGACTGTAAAGTCTTTTTGAGATGATATTCAGTCGTTGGAAATGTAGAGCATGACTTTGCGCCACCATGAGCGCAGTGCGAATGCGGGCGAGAAAATGCCTATGAGATAACGGAGTTCTACGAGCAATTTTATCATCCAACCGCTCAAGCCGGGAAGGATGAAAAAAATCATGTCGGCGATGGCATACTTTTTGCCCACCGTGAGGATATACGGGTAGCGCCGTGCCGGACGGAATGGTTGCGAGGGCTTTCCGCGCACCGCCGCGATAATGTTTTTTGCGGCGGCACGCGCCTCACCTTCCGCGATGGAGGCATTCCACGGAAGGGGAGTTTTGGTGCGCGGATCAATGAAGTGTGCGGCGTCGCCGACGGCAAAGATCCGCTCCCCGACCTGAAGAAATTCATCAACGGGAAAATTCCCTTTCGGTCCGAGCGGCAGACCGAAGTGTCCGAAGGATGCTAATCCGGCGACACCGCCCGTCCAGATGAGAATATCACACGGAATCGGTGCGCTGCCCTCCTGTGGATAGACCTCCGTTTCAGTCACTTTGGTAATAGTGGTTCCCGTGCATACTTTTATATCCAGTGCGGCGAGACGTCGCTGTGCCAGAGCGATAATGCGTGGGTCAAATCCCCGCAAGATCGTATCTGATCCCTCAAGGATGACCATTTGATGTCGGCAGACCTTCTGGTCGGTGTGCACTGCACGTTGAATGCGGCAGATGTAATTTTCAAATTCTGCGACAAGCTCCACGCCGGACGGGCCGCCGCCGCCTACGACAATAGTAAGTGTGTCCCGATCGCGAAGGAGTGTCTCAATGCGGTTGCGGATGCGGACGGCATCCTCAAAACGCTTGAGCGGATAGGCGTGCTCCTTGAGACCGGGAATATTAAAGTAATTCGTTTCAGATCCGAGAGCGAGGACGAGATAATCAAATGGGAGCGTGCCGGCATCGCGGAGTGAGAGAGTACGGGTTTTTGCATCAAGCCCAAGGATCTCATCGTGGATGAAGGTGATTCCTGTCCCTGCGAGCATGCGGTCAAGCGGCAAGACCATTGTGGTCTTGAGTGCCATGGCCGGAGCGGCGTCGCGCGGTACGGTGGCGATCTCATAAAGTGCCGGCGTGTACAATTGATAGGGATTGTGATCAATGAGTATGATCTCTGCCTCGGTACGCCGCAACCCGCGCGCGATGTGTCGTGCCGCGCCGATGCCGCCGAATCCCGCTCCTGCGATAACGATGCGTGGAACTATCATAAGGAAGAGAATATTTCTTGTGGATTACCGCGGATATGACTGTCTTAGTGAATGCATCTTTTTGCGTGCACCTGTATGTGTGACAGTGTAGCATAAATGACGTAAGATAAAAAGGAGGAAAGATTTTTTATCCGTGGGGTTATGAATGAACAGAAAAAAGAACCAAACATTGGTATACCTGTTGTTTCTTCGGCGATAGTAATGGGAAAGCGGGTACTTGTACGTGCCGATTTTGATGTTGCGGTTGCGGGAGGACGTGTCATTGAGGACTTCCGCATCCGTCGCGTACTGCCAACTTTGAAATCGCTTATCGCCGCTGGCGCAGCGGTGCGTATTATCGCGCATCGCGGGCGACCAAACGGTATGCGCAGTGAGGCGCTTGGCATGGCACCCGTTGCCGAAACTCTTGGATTTTTATTGGGCCGTGCGGTAACGCTGATTGATAATCCTTTCGCGTCTGATGCGGAAGAACGGTGCGGTGGTGCCGGATCGGTTACATTGTTTGAAAATATCAGATTCTGGGATGGGGAAGAAAAAAACGATCTTACTTTCGCGCGAGAACTTGCCGTGCGGGGAGACCTCTATGTGAATGAAGCATTCGCCAATTGTCATCGTGCGCATGCCTCCATCGTATCGTTGCCGCGCATGCTTCCCGCGTATGCAGGTCTCGCCCTTGCCGATGAAATACGGCAATTGAGCCGTGTGCGGGAGCGACCAGCGCATCCTTTTGTTGCGATTTTGGGTGGAGCGAAATTGGAAACCAAACTGCCTCTCGCGCGCCGCCTTCTCCGCGATGCCGATCAGGTGCTCATCGGTGGCGTGCTTGCCAATACGCTTCTCACGGCGCGCGGCGTGATGACCGGTATCTCGCGGCGTGACGAGGAGTGTATGGACGATGCCTGCAGTATTGCGCGTGATAAAAAAATCTTTTTGCCGGTTGATGTGGTGGTGACAAAAAGCTCGCTACCCACTGAAGGAGATCTTGCGCGGATCGTTGATCTGGGGATGGTGGAGGACGGAGATGCGATTATTGATATTGGTCCCGCCAGCGAAGCGGCGTATGAGCGCATACTTTCCGGTGCGCGTACTATTGTGTGGAATGGACCGCTCGGGCTTGCGGAAGTGTCCGCGGGTACGCATGCGACGAGAATGTTAGGTGCCGCCATTTCACGCATGACGGGTGCGTTTCGCGTACTAGGAGGCGGAGACACGATCACAGCACTCTCATCGGTCGGACTGCTCGGAGGATTTGATCATGTCTCCGCGGGCGGCGGCGCAATGCTCTCGTTTCTCGCCGGTGAAAACCTCCCCGGCATCAAGGCGCTCTTGCATAATGATAAATAAAGAATGAAGATTACAGAGTGCAGATCGGTATCCCCATTTGCTGTTCAGCATTCAGCATTCAGCATTTATAATTTATAATTCCTCTTCATGCGTTATAAAGATGCCGAAGAATTTAAAACAGCAAACGGCTATACTATTGATGAAGCATGGTATCCGCGGGTGACGCGTATTTTGGAGATCAAGGCGAAGCCCGCGCTTGATAATTTTTTTCGCGAGATGGAAAACTACGCTTCCGCAGAGACGGTCAAAAACAAATCTGCGGAGGAGGGGACACTTGTGCATCAAACGGTTGAGAAAATCGTGCGGGGCGAAGATGTGGCGATTCCGGAAACGATCACTCCGGCGATTGAAGCGTTCCAAAAATTCAACCGGCATAACCAGATCGCGTTTCATCCCGATTATCTTGAACGGCAGGTATGGTCGGGGCGCCACCGGTACGCGGGTACGGTTGATGCACTCGCTTCTGTTGGCGGCAAGTTTGGTGTTTTGGATATTAAGACCTCGTCGGGGTTTTATCCGGAGTATAATCTTCAGACGGCCGCCTATGTTATGGCTCTACAAGAATTTCCGGTAAAGCGCAGTTTGGGATTGTCCCATGACATTGAAACACGCTGGATTCTCCGCATCAATCAGCATCGCATTTGCAAAGCATGCAATTCCGTCATGCGAGAAAAAGGTGGTCGTACGACTATTAAAGACGGTAGAAAAAAAACAGGCGTACTATGTTCCGAAGCGGATCATTCGTGGGGTGAGCGGGAGGGTGATGTGGAGTTGCGCGAGTTTCCCTATACGTACCATGACACCAAGGCATTTCTTGCCGCAAAACTTCTGTGGGAATGGGAAAATAATTACTGGCTTCGGAAGATCGGCTATACTGAATGAAGAAAGGAGAACGCTATGTTTATCCATAAAAACATCTCCGACCGGTGGCGGGGATTTTTTTATAAGGTGCGCGTGGAAGAGTAATGGGACATAAAAGAAAAGATAGGGAGGTTAATAGATTCTTGACTACTTGCAGAATTGTGTGAATGTGGTATTCTTGACCTCGGCATCTTTCATCAGACGATCGCCCCCATCATTCTCGTCAAGTGATCATAAGAATGTCTCTGCTTTCTTTGTACCGATAGAATGGGGGATAAGGGGAGTAGATTCTTGTGGGACGAGAATGATGGGGGAGGAAAGTCCGAACACCCCCGTCCTTGCATGTCGCAAGATGGGAAAGTGATAACGGTTAACGGCCGCCTCTCGGATGATGTTTAAAAGTTTAAATATTTAAATATCACTTCGGGCGGGACAGTGTCACAGAAACAATACCGCCAAACTGGCGCTTCGCACCGAGATTTAAATTTTTAAAGATTTAAACTTTGGCGCAGAGCGCCGGCGGCAAGGGTGAAAAGCGGTGAGGTAAGAGCTCACAGTTCCGATAGGAAACTATCGGGAGTGAAAAACACCTATCTGGTGCAAGAAATCGCAAAATTTTTTTTGCCGATTCCGCTTAAGTCGGCAGGCGACTGTCGAACAAGACAAATGATCGTCATCTCGATTTTTTCGGGAGACAGAATTCGGCTTATCGATGGGAGATGCGCATAAAAAACGAACGGCACATGCCGTTCGTTTTTTATTTCACAAGAAAAGTTTTATGAAGCATATTTATGACTTACGCATTTACCAATATTCCGTCATTCCGAGCGCAAGCGAGGAATCCCGTTAGTATTCAGTACTGCCGAGATTGTACGAGATACCTTCCCTCACGGGACGCCTACTGGTAGTCACTTCTGCTCTGGATGACAATCAAACGCGTAAGTCCTAATTATTAGAGCAATGAGATATCTATTTTTCTGCCGCCACGAGTATTTTTTGAATTTTCAATTCTTCGCAAAAAAAGTTCAACATGATCATGGCGGTACACACGATAATTATTAACTGGATTTCTATATGCCGAAAGGATGCCTTTCTTATCCCAGTTGCGTAGAGTAAGTGCACTGACGCCGATCATTTTCGCCGCCTGTTTTATAGAAAGATAGGTGTGTTGCATAGAAGAAAGAATGGAAAGGGTTATATTTCTAAAAATCTCAAAATCTGTCAAGGGGAATATTTATCATGAAGACAAAAAAATGATAAAAAAATGACTAATTAGTTATTTTAAAATACCTTTATAAACCTTACAAGATGAATTCAAAATATGATTATGGTCTAATAAGGTTTATTTATATATATGAGGTAAAAAATAGATACTCCATTCATTTTCGTCTCTCAATGACTTTGCGTCAATGAAGAGTTATCCACAGAACGCGAGGCAGAAATACGGCATCTCGTCCGTATACTAGAGCCATGAAGATTTTAAACAATCTTGATAACCATTTTTTGACCGAAAATCCTCTTCCCATCTGGTTTTTTATGGTAGACGCGTTGTTTTTTTGCTGCCATATTTTCTATCCCATGGTGTATCGGATATTCCAAAATAAACCTTTAACAAAAGGAAAAAAACCGTTATCGGATATTTTTAGAGAAGTATTGTCTTGGAGCTAGTCAGGCCTTATGGATCCTCATACGAACGAAAAATATATTTCACTTGCCGAAGCCGCGGAAGGAACACCCTACTCGCAGGAGTATTTAAGTTTGCTCGTTCGGAAACAAAAAATCCCGGCAAAAAAAATGGGGCGAAATTGGTACACTACGCGAACGGCGGTAACTGAATACACTTTTGTACAGAAAGAAAATCTTCTCCGCAGGGTTAATGGAAATGCCGCTTCTCTTGGCGAAACTTCTCTCTCGCTATCTGATGGGAATCACGATACGGAAAAATTATCGCGTGGTGATACGCTGCCATTTTTTGTAGAGATTGACCGGAATGCGAGAGCGTCTAGTAGTATCTTATTGTCGGAGATGAGCGATCATTCTTTCTCTCCGAGGCGGCGAACTTATCGCTCTTTCCGTTTCCGACGAATTGCCGCAGGTCTCTTGGTTGCGTTTGCACTGCCGATTTTTTTTAGCGTCGGTGTGTTCGGATCTTTTCTTGCCGAAGGGGCGCTGTCATATTTTTCAGGTTCCGCTGTTGAAAAAGGAGTTGCCGATGGTGCACGGTTGTCATCCGTGTTTGTAAGTGCATGGGACAAGTCACTTCCCGTGCTGAACAGTATTGCGGATGTAACGCGTGATAAATTTTCTTGGGGAACGTATGCGGCGCATAATTCGCTTGCCGATGCATCCTTGTTTTTTTCCAGCCGTCTCGGTCAGGTTACGAGTAAGCTCGGACTCTTTTTTTGCCGGTCATTTTTTGAAAATTGCGGAACAATCAATTCAGGAACTCTTGTCGTGCGGCAAGTTGAGGTTCGTGATACCCGCATTCCGGCGTCTCCGGTCGTTGTGGTACGGGAGAGTAGTGGAGTTATCAATCAACGTTCCGTTGCGGTTCCCGCAGATCTTGCTTCCTTTCGTGCAAGCATTCTCACTGATGTCGCTGGATTCAATGAGGCCATCCGGCGTGAGGTTGTCGATGCGCTCTCCTCACTTAGAGCATCACTCATCGCGACCCAACAAAAAGCCGACTCAACTTATGACATGTTTAATCTTTCCCAGCGGATAAATACCTTGAACCTTAGCGGTAACTTAACGGTAGGAGGTACCTGTACGGGTTGCGGAAGCAGTAGCAGCAGTAGTAGTGGAGAGGCACAAACACCGTGGGCGTCAAACATTAATGCGGCAGGTTTCAATCTTACCGGTGCAGGGACGCTTGTATTTACTTCATTTACCGCGAGTGATGCGACGGCGACCTCAACGACTGCGGGAGGGCTTGGCACGGCGGGACTCGCGTCGTCAAATGGTATCACACTTACGGGCGGTGCATTGCTCAATACTGTTACCGGTACGAGTACGCAACTTCAAGCGGTTAGTGCAACAGTGCTTACTATTACCTCAACAAACGCAACTTCTACTTTTGCAAACGGCATTCAGTTGAGTGCGGGGTGTTTTAAACTTGCCGATGGAACGTGTGCTGGAGCTGGATCGGGAACAATCAGCGCCGGTACCGCAAACCGCCTTACCTATTATACGGCGGTCAACACGCTTGGTTCCGCAAACTTCCTTACCGTGGATGCGGTGAACAACCGGTTTGGCATCGCTACCTCTACCCCGGCAACGTATCTCTCGGTAGGAGGAGATGTATATCTTGATTCAAATGTCCTTACAATTGGCTCCTCCTCCGCCGCGACGCTCACCGTCTCCTACCAGCGCACCGCAACGACGACACTGCCCAGCGCCGTCAACGCTCTTGCATTCTCCACCTCTCCTACTGCCACTCCCGTCTTCTCGCTTGATACGCAAAACACG
>JAUYPE010000029.1 GCA_030697705.1 bacterium
TCAAGACGTAAAAGAATGACTGCAGCAGAAATACGCTACACTCAATCCAGTGATCCTTAAACGAACATGTGATAACATCATCAGTAAACTATTAAAAATTCAAACTCGGCTACGGTAACACTTTATTTTTATCTAATGCGCGGTCGCCATAAAGGCTACCCGCGGTGTTTTTTCATCCTGTCCCGCAGTTGTGCCGCGCGTTCAAAATTCATGGCTTTGACGGCGCGTTTCATCTCGCGTTCCAGTTCTTTAATAATACCCGCACTCATGGGATCATTGAGATCAAGCGGCGCGTACTCGTGTTGTTCCTCTGTGATGAGTGAGGGTTGGAGGTCTTTGATAATTTGTCGGGGCGTGATGCCGTGCTCGCGGTTATATTTTTCTTGCACGGCGCGCCGCCGGTCGGTTTCGTGAATAGCCGCACGCATGGAGCCGGTAACTATGTCGCCATAAAGGATGACGGTGCCGTCAATATGCCGCGCCGCCCGGCCGATGATTTGCAATAATGTCGTTGCGTTCCGCAAAAATCCTTCTTTATCCGCATCCAGAATAGTAATGAGTGAGACCTCGGGGAGATCAAGTCCTTCGCGCAAAAGATTAATGCCGACAAGCACGTCGTGCTCTCCCGCGCGAAGTTTTTGCAAAATATCCGGTCGGTCAAGGGTTTTTATCTCCGAGTGTAGATACTCGGCATTGATACCCGCCTCGCGCAAGTATTCGGCGATGTCCTCGGCGAGGCGCTTGGTGAGCGCCATGACGAGTGTACGCTCGCCATGGATCACACGCAGTTTTACCTCACGGATGACATCCTGAATTTGTCCCGCCGTTGGGCGGACTTCAAGTTTCGGATCCACGATGCCCGTCGGGCGGATGATTTGTTCTATAATGCGCGATGCGGAGAGTTGGAGTTCGTAAGGCGCGGGCGTGGCGGAGACATAGATTGTTTGGGTGATTTTTTGATTAAATTCGGCAAAGGTGAGTGGGCGATTGTCGGCGGCGGAGGGAAGGCGAAAGCCATAATTGATAAGCGTTTCTTTGCGCGCACGGTCGCCGTGGTACATACCGCGCACCTGCGGGAGCGTGGCGTGTGATTCGTCAATGAAAAGAAGCCAGTCGTCGCCGTGGGCGAAACGAAAGTAGTCAAGAAGTGTGTGCGGGGGCGAACCGGTATCGCGGAAGTCCAGTTGGCGCGAGTAATTCTCAACGCCGTTGACGAAGCCGTTTGATTCCAGCATCTCCATATCAAAGTTTGTCCGCTGTTCCAGTCGGGCGGCTTCCAAAACTTTTCCCGCGGCTTTGAAATGGGCGAGTTGACCCTTTAACTCCTGGCGGATGTTGGCAACGGCAAGGGAGAGTTTTTCCTGGGGGGTGACGAAATGTTTGGCGGGGAATATCCTGACGTCTGAAAGCGCGCTGGAGTCGTGTGTACCAATGGTTGCGGGGTGGCGGGTGAGCGAAATTATTTTCCCCGCCTCTATCTCAACGGCGATCAGCTCTTCGCCGGATGGCAGATAAATCTCCATGGTGCTATCCCATACGCGAAAGTGGCCTTGGCGTGGATCCAAAGGATTACGGAGATACCGGAGGGCGACAAGTTTTTTGGTAAGATCGCGCACGGACATCCGCATGCCGACGGCAAGCGGCATGGAGACCCTTTGATATTCTTCCGGACTGCCAAGGCCATAGATGCACGAGACAGAGGCGATGATGAGCGTGTCTTTTCTTGTGAGGAGCGAGGCGGTGGAGGCGTGCCGGAGCGCGTCAATCGTCTCGTTTATCTTGGCATCCTTTTCAATATAGGTATCGGTGCGCGGAAGGTATGCTTCGGGTTGGTAGTAGTCGTAGTAGCTTACGAAATAGTGCACCGCGCTTTCGGGGAAAAAACTTTTAAACTCCTGATAGAGCTGTGCGGCGAGCGTTTTGTTGTGCGAGATGACGAGGGTGGGTTTTTGAATTTCTGCTACGACATTCGCCATGGTGAATGTCTTGCCCGATCCGGTAACACCCAAAAGTGTTTGATGGCGTGTGCCGGCGCGGAGACCTTCCGTGAGACGACGAATCGCCTCCGGCTGGTCGCCGGCCGGAGAGTATTGACTTTTAAGATTAAATATCATTTAATGAGATGGTAGCATGTTTGGGTGTACTTTGAAAGAGTGATTCCTACCTTTGAACAGTAAGGAGACGGCTCATGAGTATTGTGATGTGTCTAAAACGGCGGTGGTGGTGCGGCATATATACTTCTTTGATGGCACGAGGGAGGTCGTTTTCCGTAAGTGACCTGCGGCGGATGGTGCGTCTGGAAATGAATGATTTGGCATTCTCACTTCTTGCCGAGCGGTTGGGAACAACACCGGAGGAGCATGAGAAATTTATAAACGAGTGTGTTTGGAGGTTATGTGCCGTAACACAGAGGTATGTCACCGCATGCGGTGAAGGAAGTATCGAGATTTTCTTGCGAGAGCAGATTGATTGTTTACCGACGGGAACTCTTATTTCCGGGAAAGGGCTGTATAAGGCGATTCATTCCAAGTGGTCGCTGTGGGGTGAGGCGCAATGCAAGAAGTTGGCATGGGCATTTCACGAACGGAGCAGCATTACCGTCCTTGCCACGACGGGAATGGTTTGTTTTCATGATTTTCTTACGGCGGTTGCGAAGCCGAGAGAGGGCGCTCACATACGGGTATGTGTTACCGAATGGAGTCGGGACGATACCTGTTCCTACTGGGGATACGGCATTACCCACGATTATGGGGTGTTCCCGCATTTCGCGCTCATGAAGAAAGACGAGCGCTATATGTACCAAGGCATGTCCATTCCGTGGTGAAATTTTGTCGGACTCTCATTTCTATGGAGTCCGGCTTTTATTTTTGTCCTAAAACACGCTATGCTGGTGGAGTTATGATTATATCGCTTGAAGGCGCTGTCCGCATCACCGCGGAGAAGTTCGCCGTCGTGGAGGTGTCCGGTGTCGGCTATAAGGTGTTCGCCAGTGCCGATACGTTGCAAAAACTCCCTGCGGCGGGCGAGCGTGTGCGGTTGTGGACGCATGAAGTTGTGCGGGAAGACGCGCGAGATGTGTATGGTTTTCTCCACTTCGCCGAACTGGAATTTTTTGAGATGCTTATTAGTGTTTCGGGTATCGGACCCAAAGGCGCGTTGGGCGTATTCGGCGTCGCTCCTTTGGATACACTCAAGCGGGCGATCGCGGCGGGGGACGCATCTTATCTGACGCGGGTTTCGGGTATTGGCAAAAAAACGGCGGAAAAAATTGTCTTGGAATTGCGGGAAAAAATGGCGGGCAAGGGAGTGATGGTTGAGGCGCCGGAGTTGCAGGGGGAGGCCGACGCGCTGGAGGCGCTCATTTCGCTCGGCTATACGGCGCGCGAGGCGCGCGACGCCCTTTCTGCTGTCGGACAGGAGGTTGCGGGTGTGGAGCGGCGCATCGGCGCGGCGCTCAAAAAATTGGGTGCGGGTAAAAAGTAATTATACTCACCTGATTATTCTTGAAAAATTCAATGGGTCGGTTTTACCTTTTTTATGGAATATCTTGAAAAAAGACCCGTCAACGCGCCTCCCTTTTCCGATTCGTTTTTGCAGTCGCCGGGGTGGGAAGAGGCGCAGCGCCGAGCGGGATTTCAGACGGTACGCGCCGCCGGCATCCTGCTTATCCGTCGCGAATTGCGGGCGGGGTGGTGCGCACTTTATGCACCTCGTCCTTCATTTCCCGACGGGGCGACGGCGAATTTTTTTTCAGCGGCGGAGGGTGTGGCGCGTGTCGAGCGAGCGTTATTTTTGAAAGTTGATCCGCTTGTGTCCATCACACCGCCCGTGCGGCGGTGGCATTTTTCTTATTCATTACAACCGCAAGAGAGCATCATTCTTGATGTGCATGAGTCCGAAGAAGAACTGCGTGCGGCATTGCACCCGAAAACGCGTTATAATATTTCGCTTGCCGCGCGTCACGGGGTTGTCATTACTCCCATGCAGAATAAGTTTCTCAAAGATGATAGCGCGCTATTTTGGACTATTCTGCGGGAGACGGCGGCGCGCGACGGTTTTGCGCTCCATCCACGGCATTATTACGATGCGCTTGCGGCAGTCCGTGATCCGTCGTGCGGTAATGAATTTTTTTTCGCCCGGTATCAAGGAAAGATTATCGCCGCCGCGTTGATGAATGTATGTCAACGCACGGGCACCGCGACCTATTTGCACGGCGGTTCCCGTGCCGAATACCGTGCGGTAATGGCGCCCCACCTGCTCCAGTGGAGTATGATCATGAATGCCAAAATGCGCGGTTTACGATGGTATGATTTCTGGGGGATTGATGCCGAGCGCTGGCCGGGCGTGACGCGTTTTAAAAAAGGATTCGGCGGTGTTGCCATCCACTACCCGTCATCGTTTGATGTTATCTATCGCCCTCTGCCAGCGTGGGCGTACCGTGTGATTACGCGCTTGCGGCGATAAAAAACCTTTTGAAAAATCTCCAAGAGAACTATGCTTCAAAAAACGTTCAACACAGATAAGCGATTTTTACCCGACGGACTCTTGCGCCGTATGCGCGGGTGGTATCATTTTTTTCTTGCGTTTGCGGCGGCGGTGTGGTATGGATTTCCTGCGCGGCGTATGACCGTCATCGGCGTCACGGGAACGAAGGGTAAAACAACAACTGTCGCGCTTATCCACGCCGTTCTTGCGGCAGGCGGGCATCGCGTCGCCTCATCCTCGTCGCTTCGGTTTCGCATCGGTGATGAAGAGGTGGTCAATGATCGTAAGATGACCATGCCCGGGCGGTTTTTCACCCAAAGATTTCTCTCTGCGGCGCGTCGTGCGGGATGTACGCACGCGGTGTTGGAAGTTACCTCCGAGGGAATTACGCAATTTCGCCACCGATTCATCCGTTTTTCCATGGCGGTTATGACGAACATCGCGCCGGAGCATCTGGAGTCGCACGGCGGATACGAGTCGTATCTGCGCGCCAAACTTGATCTTTTTTGGCGACTGCCTCATGAGAGTGTCGCCGTGGTGAATCGCGACGATGCAGAGCATGTGCGCTTTTTGGCGGCAACTGGTGCGCGACAAGTACTATATAGCGTGAATACTATTCTCTTGCGCGGCGAGGAGCATGCCGTCAAAAATCTCCGCTGTTCGGCGCAGGGTGTCTCATTCCAGGTGGGCGCGCAACAATTCACCTCATCCTTGCTGGGACAGTTTAACGCCGAGAATATCTTAGCTGCCGTTGCATGCGGATTGAGCATTCATAGCGCACCGGAAAAAATCGCGACCGGTATCAGGATGGTGGATGGCGTACCCGGAAGAATGGAATTTATCCGGCATGATCCGTTCGCGGTGGTGGTTGACTATGCGCATACACCCGGTTCGCTTCGCGCCGCCTATAGCACACTGCACTCCTTTTTCTCACCTCCCGTGCAGGGTACTCTCGTGGCGGGAAAGGCATCGCGCCTCATCTGCGTGCTGGGTTCGGCGGGGGGCGGGCGCGACCAGTGGAAGCGACCGGAGTTTGGTCGCATCGCCGCGGAGTTTTGCGAAAAAATCATTCTCACCGACGAGGATCCATACGATGAAGATCCGGAGCGTATTCTTGAGGCGATTGAGAGCGGATTCCTCGCAACCATTCCGGCAAAACTTCGGCGGGGTCGTCTGCAGAAAATTCTTGACCGGCGCGCGGCGATCAAGGCGGCGATCAAACTGGCGAAAAAGGGTGACACGGTTATAATAACGGGTAAGGGTGCGGAGTCCTGGCTCATGGGTAAAAACGGTGCGCGTATCCCGTGGGACGACCGCGCCATCGTACGAGAAGTGCTGATGGCGTGTCCACCAGTAGCCAAAAAAAATAGGAGTCCGCGAGGGACTCCCAATGGATAGAGTAATTGTAATTGGCTACGCTTCCAACAACGCGTTGCCTTCTTGAAGGCGCAATAAAGTATAGTGTCGTGCCATGCTCGGATAGAACAATACCTGGAAGTCCTTGAGGATCTCATTCATGAGAGCGTTCTCCGCCGTGATGCTCCCATAGAGGGGGATAGGACGGAACCAAGACCATCCGTGCGGTCGGAAGACATACGCAAAAAGAGTCAGTGAGGCATAATTGGTGGCAAGAGCAATTGGAGTGGTCTCCATCATAAACATCCTTGGGCAATGCTTCCTCCTGTGAGAGATGCGATGATGATCAAAAACGATTCTCATCGCAGTGCTGGTAATCTTATTTGCGGCGTCCCGTTCGTCTTCACCTACAAGAGAAAGGTTACTGGATGGGGGGAAGATTTGCCTCGTGGCCGTAATTATCCGGGCGCAGAGCATCTCACCCGAGAGGGGACTAGGGAGAGTAATAAAACGCCGGTTTTTAAAGGACTCTTGGTGGGCGATATCCCGTTCTGATGGCACGGCTAACTCCTCCTTGAACAGCGCATGGAATCCGAGAGACGACTAATGGATATGGTAGACATCTTTTGTAATCTCGTCAAGTATGAACTCCATTGATCTCCAAATACAATCCACGGCATCGGACGGGAAAATTGAACCCCGCGAGCTCGTCAGGATGGCGAAAGAGCGGGGTCTTGCCGTCATCAGTATAACCGACCACGACACCGTGGGTGGTGTTGCCGAAGCGATAGCGGCTGATGCAGAGTTTGGCGTGCGGGTTATTCCAGGGATAGAAATGTCCGTGGAAGAGCATGATTTGCATATCTTGGGCTACGGTGTTGATATCGCTCATGCCGCTCTTCTCACGGAACTGGAAAAGTTCCGCCTCGGCAGAATTGAGGGCGCAAAAAAAATGGTGGAAAATCTCCGGCGCGCGGGTTTTGTCCTCACGTGGATGGATGTGGAGCGGCAGGCGAAAAGTGGCGTTATCGCGCGACCGCACGTTGCGCGCGCTATTCTGGAGAATCCGCTCAACAAAGGACGGCTCGGCGGCGTTACGTCGGTGCATGACTTTATTGAAAGACATTTATCAAACGAGAGTCCCCATTATGTCCGCCGCGCGCATATTTCTGCCAAAGACGCCATTGCCCTTATGAATCGTGCGGGCGGTGTTGCTGTGTGGTCGCATCCGGCGATTCACTTCCGCGACGATTCTGAAGGTCTGGAAGCAATGTTAAAAGAGCTTATTGGTTGGGGTTTGGAGGGCTTAGAACTTTGCAATCCGTCCCACACTGAAGACGATATGGAGCTCCTCGCCGCACTTGCCGCGAAGTACCGTCTGCTTGTTACCGCCGGATCCGATTTTCACGACATCGGAAATCATACCCGCGATGCCCGCGGACTCCATTCCGCCGACACGGTGGGGGATTATGAGACCTACGGCTTTTCTTTGGATACGGTTATCGCGAACTTGGATGCGGCGATTACGCGGCGCGCGGAAAGAGGGGTGGCAGACGAAAAGGGAATATAAAAAACCTACCGGACGGGTAGGTTTTGTTGTATGGAGAAAAGCATTATCCGCTTTATGACTAAAGGTTTGGGGGTGTGCCGAGCGGAAATGCTCGGCACTTTTTGTCGGGGGAGTATTTTTATCTATAGTGAGCGCCATTGGGTTGGACGGGTGGGGGAGTTTCAGTCGTCAACTCTTTAAGCCGGAGTTCAACTTCGGCTTTTTCCGCTAAAACTTTTGCAAGTTCTATGCGGAGGTTTGCATTTCTTTCCTGTTCTTCCTCAAGCGCTTCCTGTACTTTTGCGAGGTTTTCGCGGAAAAAGAAGGGAATTTTATATGAACAAGGGTGCTACCCCCTGTTGGGGTTGTTAAAGTACCTTGTTGCTACTATAGGACATACCCGTAAAAAAAGCAAGAACTTCGCCAGCAGGAGCCCCGTTGGCTTTCATGGGTGATACTTGTTTGGTATACTGCGATTGCTGGTCATGGTATGCATGAAATAGTGCATCCCTTCAACTAGTTATTATGGATTTTTCTTGTAAAAAAACAGTACTGCAGACGAGCGATGGCGTAGCGCTTGCCGCCGATTACTATCCGGCGGCGGGAGGTACGCGCGGTGCCGTGCTCATGCACATGATGCCGTCAAACCGCGTGAGTTGGCGCGTTTTTGCAGTGCAACTCGCGGAGGCGGGTTGTGCGGCAGTCGCGGTTGACTTGCGGGGACACGGCGAGAGTGCTGGCGGACCGGACGGGTATCGATCGTTTACGGACGCACAGCATCAAGCATCTCTCAATGATGTTGCGGCGGGAGTTGATTTTCTTCGCGCCAAAGGTATTCAAGAGATCATCTGTATCGGGGCATCAATCGGCGCAAATTTGGCTCTCCGGTTTGGTGCCGATCATCCCGAAGTGGCGGGAGTCATTCTTCTCTCGCCCGGACTGCATTACGGAGGTATTGACGCGGTTCCGCTTGCGCAAAAACTGAACGCGCAACAGGCGGTGTATTTAGTAGCTGCGCGGGACGACGGGTCGCGGTCGGGGAATGCCGCCGTTATGGCGCAAGAGATTTTTGATGCCTGCGCGGCGCAGAAAAAAATAATGCTTTTTGATACCGGCGGGCACGGAACGGATATGTTTTCTAGCCATTCGGAGCTTATGGAGACGCTTCTTGAATGGCTGGGAGGTTCTTTGCGGAAACATGCGGCGGACGCTGCCGCTTAGCTGATTATTTTTTTATGAAACGATTGTGGTTAATTGCATCGGGAGTGATGGCGCTTCTCGCACTCACGGCCGGGGCGTTATACGCGCTGCCTTCCCGAACGACGTCGGTTGCGCGCGTTTCGTTTGCCGGAGGAACCGTGCGCGCTGAAATCGTGCGAGACGAGGCGGCGCACGCGCGCGGGCTTTCGGGGCGGGATTCTTTGCCGCCGGACAGCGGCATGCTTTTTGTCTTTCCCATAGTCGATTCGTATACGATTTGGATGAAGGCGATGCGCTTCCCGATTGATATCTTCTGGATTCGAGAAGGCAAGGTGGTGGATTTGGAAGAGCGCATTTCCGCACCGGCGCCGGGTACGAGGGAGAGCGAACTTCTACGTTACCATGCCGATGTCCCGGCCGACATTATTCTTGAGACGAACGCTGGTTACGCCGCCGCACACGGTATCCATATCGGTGATGCGGTGGAGATTGCCTATGGGGCGGAGAAATTTTTTAGTGCTACGGCGGGACGCGAGCTTGGCGAAGTAAGTGCCGACGCAAGTCCGTCTCCCGCGACATCCGCCCCATCGGGAACGGAGTACACTATAGAAGCTCTGCGCGCGCATCTCGCGGCGGGGAGCGGTTTTATGGTCGGGCCGGGGGTGGCGGCGGGGAGCGGATATAAAAAGTTTTCCATCTCGTATCGTTCAGGAACGTTCACGGTCAGTGGTGTGATGAATGTGCCGATGGGTATGGTGCCCGCGGGCGGCTTTCCTGTTTTAATTCTTAATCACGGGCTTATCAGTCCCGATATCTACTTCTCTGGTCGTGGCTCAAAACGCGAGCAGGATTTTTTTACCAGGCATGGGTACATTACCATTCATCCCGACTATCGCGGACTCGCCTCGTCCAGTCCGAATACCGCCGTGCATCACGATTTCTATGTCGGCTACTCCGAAGATGCGAGCAATCTCGTGGACGCGCTCAAAAAAGCCCGCCTTCCCTACGCTGATACCGATCGTATCGGCATGTGGGGACATTCCATGGGAGGCGGTATTAGCGTCCGCGTGATGACCTTGCGTCACGACCTTAAGGCGTTTATCTTATTCGCGCCCATCTCGGCGGATGTGGAGGATAATTTTTATGAGTTGACACCCGAAGAAATGGATTATCTGCACGCAACCTACGGTCCCGCCGACGCCGAAATCTACAAAAAAATATCGCCTCTGACGTATTTCAACAGGGTCGCCACGCCCGTGCAGATCCACCACGGTACGGCCGATACCGCGGTGCCTATAGATTTTTCGGAAAAAATATATGCAACGCTTCGGCAGTATGACAAGGAGGTAGAGTATTACACCTATGCCGGAGAGGAGCACGAGTTTATAGAAGCGTGGTCGCTCGCCGCGGAGCGCTCCTTGCAGTTTTTTGATAAGTATGTTAAGAGAGTTGAGTAGAATGAGACGAGGGTAATGTCTAAAAGGGAGTGGAATGATGAAGGAATGTCCATTGTGCCACGGTGCTCTTGAAAAAAACGTAATACAGTTAGGTACCTTTAGTTCGATAACCGATAGTGCCAACTGCTGGCCGCCACACTCACAAAAGCCATTCTATAGTTACTCAACGGAGTTCCATGTGTGCCAAAAATGTCCATGGGTTTTTGTGAGCAGGAAGGATTTTGATTACTTAAAGAGAGATGTCGATCCTAAGGATCGATCAATGCGGGAGCACATCCGATCAATGAAAGAAAGTGTTGAGAGAGCAAAACAGCGTTGACCATAAGGTCACGCTTTTTTATTTGTTTTTTTCGTAAATCTCCTGTACACTCCACCCATGGATGACACGCTCGTCATAGACATAGAAACGAAACACTCGTTCGCCGAGGTGGGAGGTGAGAAAAATATCCAGAAGCTTGGCATCTCGGTTGCAGGCGTCTATTCATATAAGGATGACGCCTTTTTTGCTTGTGAGGAGCACGAGCTTGGCAAACTGGAAGAGGCGCTTGCGGTTACGGGGCATATTGTCGGTTTCAATATCAATCATTTTGATATTCCCGTCATGGAGGCGTATATCGCACCGGCGGTGTTCGCGCGCATCGCGGTAACGGATATTTTTGAAGATGCGGTGAAGTTTCTCGGGCATCGCGTGGGGTTGGACGGCGTGGCGAAGGCGACGATCGGGCAGTCAAAATCCGGTCATGGTCTTGAAGCGCTGGAATGGTTCCGGCAGGGCAGAGTTGAGGAGGTGAAAAAGTATTGTCTGGACGATGTGCGGCTCACGCGCGACGTGTACGAGTATGGGAAAAAACATTCGCACATTATGTTTGAGTCGTTTTCGGACCGCAAGATTCACTCCATTCCCGTCTCGTGGGGCAAAGAGACGGTGAAAAAACCTGCTCGCCGCGTACTAGAGGAGGCGCTTGCCCTGCGGCGGCGCGTGCTCATGGAGTATATTTCCTCCGAGGATCGTGATGGTGCGGGATTTAAAAAAGCGCGCGCGATAGACGTGTACAAAATAAAAGATAATGGCGAGATAGAGGCGTACTGCCATCTGCGCCGTGCGGTGCGGATGTTTCGGATCAATCGTATTCTGAACGCGGAGCTCGGTACGGAAACCTACACCTTGCCCGCCGATGTCCAGGCGGCGCTGTTCTGATTTCTCCGTCATTCAGAGTCCGCCCAGGGCGGACGAAGAATCCCGTACGATTTCAGTATTCTGACTATTGACGGGATTCCTCGCTCGCGCTCGGAATGACGACTATGAAAATAAGCGCCCAAGTCCTAAGATACCTATGAACAGCATCAACTTTTATACCAATACCGGCGAGATAAAAACCATTGACGAGGTGGTGGCGGCTATCGGCGGTTTTGTGCGGCGCGAACCGAAGTGGTTTTATAAAGTCATGGTCGGGAGCGACTCACACCCCGCCGAGACCGTCGCGCTCGTCACAGCCGTAACGGTCTGGCGTGTGGGCAACGGCGCGATTCATTTTTGGACAAAGGCGGAGCCGAAGCACTTTGCCACCATTCGGGATCGTATTTGGCAGGAGGCGATTGCCTCCATCACGCTGGCGCAGGAGTTTCGTTCGCGGCTCGGGCGGGAGCTCGGCGATGATTTCTTCTGGGACGGCAACGAAGTGCATGTGGATATCGGCGCGCGCGGACCGACGCGTGAATTCATTGACGGCATCACCGGTATGATCCGCGGGTATGACTTTAAGCCCGTCATCAAGCCCTACGCTTTTGCGGCTTCTGTTGTGGCGGATAGGCACACCTAATTATCTCATGCTCAGCTCCTTGATAAAAAAGGAGCTCGGCACCGTTTTTCGTCTCCATAGCTCAATGGATAGAGCGCAGGCCTCCGAAGCCTGAAATCGAGGTTCGACTCCTCGTGGAGGCATGCTCATAGTTTCCGCCTGAGGCGGAAAAAATGTTTGAGCAGAGTTATATAATTCCAAAAAGGACAGTGGAGAGCGGGGACGGGAAAAGGAATGGACTGGCGGAACGGAAAGCTGTTCGCTTGCGGAAAAAGGCGGCATTACCACTTTGGCGGTCAATATTGACGTTCCGCCCGAATAGGAAGAAGTGCTTAAGGTTAGATTTCCCAAAACTTTGGAGAGGGTGGAGATTTTAGCGGAGAAAAAGGAGTAAGAATGTACCACCAAAGCTTTGGGCAGTTCGTTAAAAGGTGTGGTAAAATGAAGTAAAATATTATCAATTAATAAAAAAATGCTATGGCAAAAGTAAGCACCTATCTTAATTTCCCTCGCAACACAGAAGAGGCGTTCAATTTTTACCAATCAGTATTCGGCGGCGAATTCATTGGGGCCGGCATCCAGCGTCTTTCAATGGTTCCTCCCCAAGCAGGTCAACCACCGATGGCGGAAGAAGATAAAAATTTAGTGATGCATGTCGGACTCTCAATTCTTGGCGGGCATGTGCTCATGGGGACGGATGCGCCCGAGTCTATGGGTTTCAAAGTAAATTTCGGCAACAATATATATATCAATCTCGAACCGGATACGCGCGCCGAAACCGACAAACTTTTCAAAGCGTTATCCGCAGGCGGCAAAGTTGAAATGCAACTCCAGGAAATGTTTTGGGGCGATTATTTCGGCTCATGCAAAGATAAATTCGGCGTGCAGTGGATGTTTAACTGCAGTAGTAAAAAATAAAAATATGTCTCCCTACGAAAAATCCCACGAAGCGGGACAAAAAATAATTCCACATCTCTGGTTTGACAAGGAGGCCAAAGAAGCTGCCGAATTTTACACCTCACTTTTTCCTGATTCAAAAATAACGAATGTAACAACCCTTCATGGCACCCCTTCGGGGGATTGCGCTATCGTATCTTTCAAACTTTGGGGATACTCGTTTATGGCGATGAGCGCAGGGCCTCTGTTTAAATTTAATCCATCGCTGTCCTTCATGGTCAACTTTGACCCGTCGCAGGATAAAGACGCAAAGACACGAATTGACGCGGTATGGGGTAATCATTGCTGATGGCGGGAAGGTTCTGATGCCTATTGATAAGTATCCGTTTAGCGAACATTATGGCTGGATACAGGACAAATACGGCCTCTCATGGCAGCTTATGCTCACAAACCCCGAGGGTGAAGACTGTCAAGTACCCCTTTCTTTGGAATGGAATTCGACAAGTTTTCTCTCATGCCGCTGTGCAAATATCGCTGGCGGCATTTTGATTGCGGTGTGGATCCGTGTGTGGTTGTAGTACCAGATGGTTTTAGCGATCTCATACACCAGCTCTCCTAACGAACTGAAGCGGTCAGGATCTCCCAGATCAATCTTGAATTGCGCGTAGAAGGACTCTTGGTATCCGTTCTCCCGGGGACACCCAGGCACAATGCGGGAGATACGGATACCGGTTTCCGTGAGTACGCGGGTAAAGATCTGTGATGCGTATTCACTCCCATTATCAGAGTGGAAGATAGATGGTCGTGGATGTGATGAGAGTGTCATGAACAGCGCCTGCAAAACCAAAGGGGTACTATGAGTTCTCATCGCAGCCCAACCAACAATTTTCCGGGTGTAAAGATCGATGACGGTTGCCACATACAGGAATTTCCCTTGGTAGGAGAGGTAGGTGAAGTCGGCTGCCCAGATATGACCCTCATACTGGGGAATAGTACCCTTAAGGAGATTCGGGTATCCTGTTCTTAAGATTTTGTTTGATTTCCTTGGTTTTCTGCCTCTGCGGCGGTAGGGACGGAGGCCAAAGATCTTCATCACCCGTCTGATCCGCTTCTTGTTGGTGGTGAGGTGTATCGCCAGTCTCCGGTGGCCGTATGCGGGATGGTAGCGCCACGCCTCCTCAATCCTGATCTTGAGAGTACGGTCTTTCTCGGGGAGCTTCTTGCGATAGTACAGTGTTGAGATGCAGACGCCAAGCTCTTTGGCGAGGATGGCCTTGCTACCTTTCACTGTTTTCATCAACTCTTTTTTTGGGATTCTGACAGCTTGAGGGTAATCTCGCCCACCAGCTCAAGGAGCGCCTTGTTCTCCCGCTTGAGCTTCGTTACCTCAATCCATGAGGGAGCACTCTTGGCTCCTGCACCCAATCAGTTGTAGATGGTGGTCTCATGGATGACCCTGAAATCCCTTGTGGATGCCATGGTCTTTGGCGGCTTGAGAGACTGATGCCCCCTCTTCTTTGATTCGTTTCAGGATCTGCTCCCTTACTTCAGGAGCGATGCGATAGTTCTTTTTCATAGGTAATCCCAGCATAAATTGGATGTCGACCTTTATTCCAATTTATGGGGTACCTGCCACCCGGGTTTTTCAAGAATATAAACTAGACTATTCCTTGCGGTAAGATTGTGAGGAATAGTCTAGTTTGAGCTATTTCTTTAGTTCAAACTTTGAGACATCATCCCTGCCAGATTTTTTAAATAAAACCAACTGAAGATGTAAATATATTCGTAAAAATGGTACAATGCTGTTAAATATATTTTTTGTGATTATATGAATAAAAAAATACTGTTGATAAGTGTAGGAGTAATCGTAGCTTTAGGTGTTGCCTATTGGCTTATTTCGCCGTTGTGGAGGAACGTAGTGCTGAACGAGGATTTTCCCGGTGCCGCCACGATACCCGCCAAAGATAATCTGTCTCTGCCTCCAACAGGCGAGACGGCGCCGGTTCCTGAAAAGAAAACAACAGAGACGGAGAAAAAACCGGTGGAGAAAGATACTGTGACACCGGCAAAAGAGACAATTCCCAATGTACCCTTGAAGATACCACCTATACCGGTAAACCAACCGACTATTGTCAGCCGCGCGGTCATGGTTGCGGGAGCGCATGATGTTTCCGGTGAGGCGTTGATCGTGAAGTCCGGCAACGAGACCTTTCTTCGCTTTGAAAATCTCAAAACCATCAACGGACCGGATCTGCACATTTATCTTTCAGCCGGCTTGGGTGTGGATGACGCGGTAGACCTTGGTGCCATTCGCGCAACCGAGGGAAGCGTGAATTATCTTATTCCCGCCGGCACGGATCTTAGTAAGTACAAAAACGCGCTCATCTGGTGCCGTCCCTTTCGCGTGCTCTTTAGTTACGCGCAGTTGTAATTTTCTTATTTTATGAAACTATCATTTCATGGCGGAGCGCAGGAGGTGACGGGGGCGTGCCATTTATTGGAGACCGCGACGACGAAAATTCTCGTAGACTGTGGTCTCTTTCAGGGATGCGAGGAGTGTGCAGATATGAACTTCGGAAAGTTCGGGTTTGATCCGGGCGCGATTGATGCGCTATTTATCACCCACACGCACCTTGACCATGTGGGGCGCATTCCGCGACTCGTGTGCGAAGGATTTCGCGGGGTGATTTATTCTACGGCGGCGACACGGGATATTGCACGGTTTATTTTGGAAGATGCACTCTCGCTTGCGCGCCGCGACCGCGACGAACGCGAGCTTTATAATGAGCAAGACATTGAAAAAGCTTTTTCCTTGTGGAAAGTATTGTCCTATCGCGAGCGGCTGAAGGTGGGGGATATGGAGATGCAACTTCGCAATGCAGGGCACGTGCTCGGCTCGGCGATGATTGAGGTGTGGGCGGAGGGGAAGCATCTCTTGTTTACTGGTGACTTGGGTAATGTGCCGTCCACGCTTTTGCCCCCACCCGAAACGGTGGAGGGGGTGGAGTACCTGATCATGGAGTCAACCTACGGGAATAAGACCCATGAGGAGGCGGGCGGGCGCGAGATTTTGTTGGAGCGTGCGGTGGAGGACATAGCGGCGCGGCGGGGGACGCTCATGATTCCCGCGTTTGCCACGGAACGGACGCAGGATATCCTTCACCTACTCAATGAAATGGTGCACGAAAAACGCATTCCCGACATGCCGATGTTTATTGATTCGCCCCTCGCGATCAAAATTACCGAGGTGTATGAGCGCTACTTGCCCGAATACAATCACGATATTCAGGAGCTTGCCAAAAGGCATCCTAACCTCTTTCGTTTTAAGCGTCTTACGTTTACGCCAAGCGTGGACGAGTCGCGGCACATCAATGAGATTCCCCAGCCGAAAGTCATCATCGCCGGTTCGGGTATGATGTCAGGGGGGAGAATTCTTCACCACGCGCGGCGGTATTTGGGAGACCGCAAAAGTATTTTGCTCATCATCGGCTACCAGAGCGCCGGCTCGCTTGGGCGGCGTTTGATTGACGGACAGAAAACGGTGAGGATTTTCGGCGACGAGATTTTTGTGGAGGCGGAGATTCGCAAAATAGGGGGCTTTTCGGCGCACGCGGACAACCCCCAACTCTATGCGTTTGTCGCGGCGATGCGTAGTTCGCTCAAGCGCGTCTTTATGGTGCAGGGCGAGCAGGCGGCGGCGCATCATCTTGCCGAAGAGATCCGCGACCGGCTTGCCATTGATGCGACCGTTCCGCTTCTCCATGACGAGGTGGAGTTGTAAAATAAAGCTTTTCAAACGGGCGTTGTAAATCCTGCGGAAGTTTGCGTGTGTGCGAACATATCGGGTATGCTGAAAAGGCGGTCGCGTGCGGAGACGCGGGTATTATTTTTTTATTTTTAAAAAATTATGTCAGAACATGTCATGAATTCGCATGAACATCTCAAGATAAAAATCTGCGTCTCGGGTGCGGCGGAGACGGGGCATTGCGCGCCGGATGTTCTTGAAAAAACAAAGGAACTTGGCAAGCAGGTTGCCGTACAGGGCGCGGTGCTAGTGACGGGCGCCACGACGGGTGCGCCGTACTGGGCGGCAATCGGCGCCAAGGACGTGGGAGGGTTTGTTATTGGCGTCTCTCCGGCGGTATCGGAGCTTGAGCATATCAAAAAATACCGCTTGCCGGTGGACTACCACGATATTATCATCTACACAGGATTCGGTTACTCGGGGCGAAATCTTCTACTTACACGCTCGGCCGATGCGGTGCTTATCACCTGCGGTCGGATCGGGACGCTGAACGAGTTTACGATTTCATTTGAAGACAATAAGATTATCGGCGTGCTCACGGGTACGGGCGGGATTGCTGACGAGGTGGAGGATCTGCTCAAGCGGAGTCATCGCGGGATGGGAAAGGTGATGTTTGATCCGGATCCGCGCCGTCTCGTGGAGCGTGTTATTGAGGCGGTGCGGCGCGAGAAGGTAGAGGAGTGAAAAGAGGATCCTTTAAATAGGTAAATTTCCTCTGGCATGCGTAAATCTTTTGAGGCGACACTTCTTTTATCGGGTATGATTATCGGTGTGGGGATGTTCGGTATCCCATTCGTGTTCGCACGGGCGGGTTTTTTGCTGGGTGCGCTTGAGCTTCTTATCCTCACGGGCGTTATAGCGGCGGTGCACATGCTTTACGGTGAGGTGGTATTGCACACGTCGGGGCGCCATCGTCTGCCCGGCTACGCACGGCTCTATCTCGGGCGCATGGGAGCGCGCGTGGCGTGGTTTACAACGTTGTTTGGTAATTTTGGCACACTTCTTTTATATTTGATTGCCGGGGGGATATTCTTAAAAACTCTTCTCGCGCATGTTGTGCTTGTGCCAGCGGGTGTGCCAGTGCTTGCCATGGCGGTCGTGGGCGCGGTGGTGACATTTTCTTCATTTCGGGGAGCGGTGCGGGCAAACAGTGTGCTGACGATTATTTTAATCGGCTTTATGCTTTTGTTGGTGGTACGCTTGGTCCCTTTCGTGCGCGCGGAGGAACTTTTTGGGTTTCATCCGAGGGAGGTAGGTATTCCGTATGGTGTGCTTCTTTTTGCGCTTTCGGGCGGCATTGTCGTACCGGATGTGCTTAATTTTCTTGGTGGTACACGGCGAGCGGCGCGGCATGTTCTTCTTGCCGGTTCGTTGATACCGGCGTTTCTCTATCTTCTTTTTGCCGCTACGATCGTCGGCGTTGCGGGGCGTGCAGTAAGTGAAGAGGCGATTGGAGGTCTTCTTCCTTTTGTGGGACCGGAGGTGGTTCTCTTGGGGAGTGCCATCGGACTTCTCGCAGTACTTACCTCACTTATTGCCGTGAGTGAGAGCTTCCAAATACTCCTTACGGTTGATTTTGGTTTGCCGCGTCGTGCGGCATGGTGCGCGGTTGTCGGCGTGCCGCTCGCACTGTATCTTCTCCGTGTGCAGGATTTTACCAAGCTCCTCGGTCTCATCGGTGCGGTTGAGGTAGGTATTAATGCGGTAGTGATTCTTTCCATGTATCTCATGCTTCGTCGCCGTAAAGCATACATCGTTCCTTGGTGGGCGGTTGCCGGTGTGTGGATCGTGGGCGCAATGGTGCTTGCGGGCGTTGGGTACCAATTAATTATCCTTTTTCGTTAGACGCACCATGATTGACTTTTCCTCATCACGAGCGTAGCGTAGGGAGCAGGTGGTTTTTGGCGGGATGTTTTTGCGGATGGGCTTTGTTGTTCCGTGCGAATAAGGAGAGGCACTTTGAAAAGATATAATTATCCCCCTTACGAGCATCATCAACCGAGTGGAGAAGAATTAGAGATTTTGGATCTGCATCCACCCGTCTCTTTGGTGTGGGAAAGGGCACAAGTGATTGGTATCAAAGTTGAGTTGGTAAAAACGTTTTTCTCTAAGAAGAAGCGACATACTTTCATCAAAACTGCGCTGTATCTGAATGATGTTCTGTGTCGCATCCATGCACCATCCTTCCAAGGATATCCCAAGCGCTTCGCGTCACTACTTGTAGTGTTAAATCGGGCCGATCCTCGGATTGAGGTGTTTGTTGTCGTCGTGGAGGCAGAGGAGTCCAAAGATGGATACTGGTTCTATCTCATCCCGCGCTGTGCTCTAAAGAGAGATAGAGTATACATTCCCTTTCGTACGAGTTATAGTGGGTTCAGCCAAAATATTCTGAAGAGATTTCGCGGGGACTGGAGTATTGTCGGTGCCCGGTAGTCAACGGGTAATGGGTAAAGGGTGTCAATCGAGAGCAATGCGCTCTCGATTTTTCTTTCCGCGGGTTGTTCGGCGAGGGGGTGCGTGCTAGCATGAAACGGCATTATGGAGACAAATCACATTCGCAATTTTTGCATTCTCGCGCACATTGACCACGGTAAGTCCACGCTCGCAGACCGTTTTTTGGAGTTGACCGGCACGATTGAAAAGCGCAAAATGCGCGCGCAGGTTTTGGACATGCACCCGCTTGAGCGGGAGAAGGGGATCACGATTAAAATGCAACCAGTGCGGATGCGGTATACGCCCGGCGGCAGGACCGATGCGTATGAATTAAACTTGATTGACACACCCGGGCATGCTGATTTTTCGTACGAGGTGTCGCGCGCGCTTGCCGCGGTTGAGGGGGCTATTCTTCTCGTGGATGCGACCCAGGGAGTACAAGCGCAGACGATCGCAAACTTGCGTATGGCGATGGCTGAGGAGTTGGTCATTATTCCGGTGCTGAATAAAATCGATCTTCCCGCCGCGGATGTTGAGCGAACAGCCGAAGAATTGGGGGAACTGCTTGATGTGCCGCGCCAGAGCATTCTTTCGGTTTCGGCAAAAGAAGGCACAGGCGTGCGAGATCTTTTGAATGCTGTCATCGCCCGTATTCCGCCGCCTCGCGCCGACGGTCTGCAAAAGCGGGAGAGCGCTCTGGTTCCGGCTCGCGTGTCTGGCGTAAATCCCGATGCCCTGCCATTGCGGGCGCTTATTATTGACTCAAAATATGATGCGTACCAGGGTGTCATCGCGCATGTGCGCGTATTTGGCGGAGTGCTGAAAAAAGGTACGCGCATTCGTTGTATGGCAACCGAGCAGGTTTTTGAAGCGTTGGAGGTCGGGGTGTTTATTCCCGAACGCTCGGTGGAGCCGTCTCTAGGTGCGGGCGCGATCGGTTATGTTGCGACAGGCGTCAAAGATCCGCAGAGGATTCGCGTAGGTGATACATTAGTAACGGCGAACGCGGCGCACGAGGGCGACTATGTAGTGCCACTCTCGGGGTATCGCCAGCCCGAACCAATGGTGTTTGCCTCGCTCTTTCCCGAAAATCAGGACGACTTTGAGTCCCTGCGCGCCGCGCTGGAGAAATTAAAACTTGAGGATGCCGCGCTAATCTTTGAACCCGAAGAGTCGGCTGCGCTTGGGCGGGGATTTCGGGCAGGATTTTTAGGCATACTGCATGTCGAGATTATTATGGAACGTCTGCGGCGGGAATACGCCATGGTACTAGTTCTCTCCAACCCGTCCGTCGCGTTCCGCATTCTTACGAAAAATGGCGCGGTGCGCACCATTTCCAGTGCAGTGAAAATGCCGCCCCTGCAGGAGGTGGCGAGTATTGAGGAGCCGTGGGTGCGGGCGGAGATTATCGCTCCCGCCCGCATGTTTGGCGCAATTACGCACCTGATCAACGAGCGCGGCGGTTCAGTCACCGAGGTAGCGACGCTGGCGGGAGAGCGGCTGCAAATATGCGCGCTGGCGCCGTTACGGGAAATTATCGTTGATTTTTATGATACACTCAAAGGCATCTCTCAAGGGCTCGCCTCGCTTTCGTATGTGCTGTGCGACTATCGTCCGGGCGATCTTGTGCGGTTGGACATCCGCGTTGCGGGTGAGCAAGTGGCTTCATTTGCCGAGATTGTGCCTCGTGAGCGGGCTGTGTATATTGGCCGGTCACGGGTGGAGAAATTAAAGGATCTTATTCCCCGCGCCTTGTTTTCCATTGCGCTTCAGGCGGAGAATGACGGGCGGATTATTGCGCGCGAGACGATTCCCGCCATGCGTAAAGATGTGACGGGATATTTGTATGGTGGCGACCGCACGCGCAAAATGAAGCTCTGGAAGAAGCAGCAGCGTGGCAAAAAACGGATGAAAGAAACCGCAACCGTGTCGATTCCTCCCGAGGTATTTTTAAAAATGCTCCGTAAATAGACATTCGGCGCACAAGAAAAGACAAAAAAATCAGCCTCCGGTTTGAGGAGGAATATGCTCTTCGCCCGTGATTTGTTGCCATTGTTTTTTAGCCAGCGAGCGGGATGAGGAGAAAGGCGAGCATGGAGACAATCCCGACGAGCGAAATGCCGACCCAGATTGCATTGATAATTTTGCGGTTTCGCATCATATATCTTTTTGTGTTATGTGATTATTCGTTTGGCGAAAGAATTAGGCGGGGACCTTACCGCCCAGGGTAGTATAGCTTTTTTTCCAAAAGATGTACACTACCGCTATGAAGTACCTCATTCGTCGTCTTATGCGCCCGCTCCCGTTGTTTCTTGCCGTTATCGTGCTCATCGTAGGATACGGAGCGGCGGGGATGGTTCGCTCGGCAATGGTCCTGCGCGCCGAGACGCGCGTGGCTGAGGAAAAAATTAGAGCGCTTACCCAGCGGAAAACGGAATTGGAAGCGGCGATTTATGAGCTTCAAACCCCGCAAGCGGCGGAGCGGGAGGCGAAAGAGCGGTTTAATCTGAAAAAAACGGGTGAGCGAGTGGTCGTCGTCGTCCCTCCGGAAGAGAAAAAATCAGCCGCTCCCGTCGTCCCCGCAAGTGTATGGGATCGCGTGAAAGCGATTTTTCACTAAAACTTATTTTTTGAGAGTAGTGGCCAGAAATATTCGGACGAGACGTTGCGCTTCTTTGGGTGTGCTGATCCAATTGATTGAA
The DNA here is from genome assembly GCA_030697705.1 of bacterium. Taxonomy (GTDB): domain Bacteria; phylum Patescibacteriota; class Minisyncoccia; order Sungbacterales; family HO2-52-23; genus JAUYPE01. The sequence continues at coordinate 21,684 of JAUYPE010000029.1, forward strand.
TCGTTGCGCCGCCACCACGTCATCTGGCGTTTTGCATACTGCCAGAGTACTCTTTCCAGTTGAGCAAGGAGTGTTTTTTTGTCCATAAAACTGCGGAGATGGCGCGCAATGAGGCGGTACTCCAAGCCGAACTGTTCAAGCCGTTGCCATGATACGCCGGAAGCATGGAGGCGTCGCACCTCCGCAACCATCCCGCGGCGGAGATCGTGCCGTAGGCGCCGTGTAATCCTTTCGCGCATCTCTTCACGCGTGAGCGTAATGCCAATCCACAGCGTGCGATAGGGTGAAACGGATTTTATTGGAGGGGGTGTGACGCCTGCTTGCGCGATTTCAAGCGCGCGGATGAGGCGATGAGAATTATTGCGGTCAATATGTTTTGCCCGCATCGGGTCAAGGTGCACGAGCTGTGTGAAGAGTTGTTTGGGAGTTTTTCGGGCAAGGTGGGCGCGCAGGCGGGTGTTTGGCGGAATAGGAGCTATAGGCATCCTGCCGACAAGCGTGTCAATCCAAAAACCCGTTCCGCCGACGATGAGGGGAGTTTTTCCCCGCCCGACGATATCTGCGATTGCCGTTTTGCCGTCACGGCAAAACTCCGCCGCCGAGTAGTGTCTGCGCGGCGGGACGAAATCAATAAGGTGGTGTGGCACACCGTCGGAGACAAACCAGTTCCCGCGATCCTGTTTCGGACGCCGCTTCCACATTCCCATAACCTTGCCGGTGCCGATAGTCAGATGGCGGTACACCTGCCGCGAGTCCGCGGAGATGATCTCGCCATTATATTCTTTCGCAAGGAAAATGCCCAAGGCAGATTTGCCCGAGGCGGTCGGTCCGACGATGATGATAAGGGAAATTTTTTGCGTTTGCGACTTCATGGGGGGGGTTATACTCCGCCCAAGCGGTACTGTGTGTGGCGGAATGCTGTGGTACACTAGTTCGCATGAAGCGAGAATATTCAGCGGGCGCGGTTGTGTTTCGCGAGGAGCGACATCATCGCACCTATCTCATCCTTCACCATCCGGATGCAAAAAATTCAAAAGGCATGTGTACACCCGGACATTGGGATTTTCCGAAAGGGCATGTGGAGGACGGCGAGACCGCACGCGTGACGGCGGCGCGAGAGGTTGCCGAAGAGACGGGTCTGGATGACCTTCGTTTTTATGACGGCTTTGAGAAGAAAATTCATTTTTCTTATTTATATCGCTTTGCGGTCGGGGAGCGCCGGCATAAAAGCGTCATCTTTTTTCTTGCCGAAACGCATACTAAAAAAATCATCCTCTCCGCCGAGCATCAGCATTTCGGATGGTATCCGTATGATGGCGCGCTGAAGCGGTTGACGTACGCGAACGGCAGAATGGTCATTCGCGGAGCGGAGATGTTTCTGCGCCGCGTCGATGCAAAAGCAAAAAAAGACAGCCGCGCCATACATCCCCGTGGCGGAAAAAATCCCAGAACGAACGCCTCTCTTAGGAGGCGGTCTTTGCCGAAGCGGCGCGGTCAATGATGGCTTTGAAGACGGTCGGATAGTGCTCCGCGAGAGCGGCGAGCACCTTGCGGTCGAGTGCAATGCCTTCCTTATGCAGTGTGCCGATGAGTTGGCTGTAGGAGATTCCTTCGGCTCGGGCTCCCGCGCCGATCTTAACCTGCCACAGTCGCCGCGCGTTGCGTTTTTTGAGCTTACGGCCGCGGTAGGCGTTGCGTCCGGCGTGTAGGAGTGCATCTTTTGCGGAGCGCTCTTTGTTCTTGCGTCCCCAGCGGTATCCTTTTGCTTGCTTTAATATTTTTTCCCGTCGTTTATGGGCAATGACGCCCCGTTTTACGCGAACCATAAAAATATTTAAACAGGATTATTGATTGACATACGCCCGCAGTTTTTTCTCAACCGTGTGGTGTAGGGGGGTCATGCCATGCTGATTGAGCTGGTTTTTACGCGCCATCTTGGCGTTGAAGTGGTTCTGCCGTCCGTGGCGGACGAGCATCTTGCCGGTGGCGGTAAACTTGATTCGTTTGAGCACTGCTTTACGCATAGTTTTTATTTAAGAAACTACTTTTTGGTAATGACGGCGATGACGCCTTGCGGTGTGCGTTTGGGAGGGGATTCCAGCGTGATATTGGCGGTAATCATGCGCAGAAACTCCTCGAATTTTTTGAGTGCCAACGGACCGTGCGCCTTTTCACGGCCGGCAAGTTTCATCTGAATGCGCACCTTATCGCCGCCGGCGAGAAACTTCTCGGTCTGCCGTGCGCGCATTTCCAGATCATGCGTACCGGTCTTGAAGCCAATCCTGATTCCTTTTAAGCCGACCTCTTTCTGTTTCTTGCCATGCTCCCGCTCGCCCTTCTCGCGGTCGTACTTGAATTTGCCGAAGTCCATGAGCCGGCAGACGGGCGGCTTGGCATCGGGTGAGATCTCAATGAGATCGGTTTTTCGCTCATCCGCGAGCCGCAATGCCGCGGTCGTCTCCATGATACCGAGATTTCCTCCATCTTCGTCAATGACGCGGATGGGCGAGGTGCGGATGAGTAAATTGATGCGGTAACGCTTTTGGATAGTTCTTTTGTTAACCCGTTAAATGTGTCGGTTCCTCTAAGACATTGGACGCACTCTACCTAGAGGACTATACACGATAGGGGGAATAAGGTCAATAATTAGGCGAATGATCTTTTTATCAAAGCTAGGGGAAAAATAAAAAGCCGACAGCATTACTACTGTCGGCAATTCACAAAGAACAGGCCATGCGTTTCCCTTAGTGAGAGTCGCTAGGATTTCTAGCCACAGTATCCAATTCATATCTCCGTTTCATTTCTTCGCGCCATGCTTTCTGCCATACGGTATGGTTCCGCCTAAATTTGCGATGCCGTATGTGGATATATGTGGTAAAACATCCCAGCGCGCATACAAACATGGAGAAAACGAGTAAACCTATATCCGGCGCTATACCAATGAGCCATTCTTTCATGGGTTCTTCCTTTCTCTGTTTCAGGTAAGCAGACGAAATACGACTATACACACGGCAAAGAATGCCCCTCCCCTAAGGTGGTCTGGTTTGTCTAGACAGGTAAATGCGGATAACTTCGGCGGCGAAACTTGAAAAAATGAATAATTGTTTTGATTACGACTTCTTGAAATATACATCGGCAGGCGTCCGGTACTCAAGCGATTGATGTCTGC